>CACGGD010000001.1 GCA_902572605.1 uncultured Pelagibacteraceae bacterium
TAGGTAAAGGAGCTGGTGTATTTGCAAAAGTTGCCAAAGCAGCTGGAATTGATCCATCTGGACCATATACTGGGGAGTCTTACGATGCTGCAGCTTTAATCGTTCTTGCAATGCAAGCTGGTGGTTCAGCAGACCGAGGTTCGATTGCCAAAAATGTAATGTCTGTAGCTAATGCGCCTGGAACTAAAATCTATCCTGGTCAGCTTAAAAAAGGTCTAAATCTTTTAGCTAAAGGAAAAGCAATTGATTATGAGGGTGCTACTGCAGTTAAATTTACAGATGTTGGAGAACACGTTGGTAATTTCATAGAAAAAGAAATTAAAGGCGGTAAATTTAAAAACAAAAAACAAAGATAAAATTTAATTTTACAAACCTCAGCGGTAAAACCGCTGAGGTTTTTTTTATATGTGTTTTATTTTCTCTGGTAAAATTCCTTTAGGCCTGTAACGCATAATTAATAATAAACCAATTCCCATCATTAAAAATCTAAAGTATGGAATACTATTGACTAGATGAACTCTAAAAGCATTAGTTTCTTCTAAACCGCTTGTAAAAAAATTGATTAAGAATAATGCGATAGGAGCAGCTTCGACCCATAAAAACCAAACCGCAAAACCTCCTAAAATTGCACCAAAATTATTTCCACTTCCACCAACAATAACCATTACCCAAATTAAAAATGTATACCTCATTGGTCTATAACTTCCTGGTGTAAATAAACCATCATATGTAACCATCATTGCGCCTGCTATACCTACAATAGCTGAACCAAGAACAAAAATTAAAAGGTGTTGTTTAACAACATTCTTTCCCATTGCATTAGCTGCTTCTTCATTATCTCTGATGGCTCTCATCATTCTTCCCCAAGGAGAATAAAGTGCTTTTTGAGTAATTATTAAGAGAATTATTACTACAATGGTAAAAAGTCCTGCAAAACATAATTTTACAAATACCGTTGAAGACTCGATGATAAGTTGTTTTAGCGCCTCTTGTCTTTCTAAAGTATTGGTGATTAAATTTAATGTGCCTTGGTTGAATTTCTCGACTAAATTTATAAACCACTCCTTTGATTGTAAATCCACTTCATATGGAACTGGTCTTTTTAAGCCAATTACGTTTTTAACGCCCCTAGCTAACCAATCTTCATGTTTTATTACTGAAATAACAATTTCTGATATGAGTAGCGTTGCTATTGCTAGATAGTCTGCCCTAAGTCCTAAAGCGATTTTTCCAATAATATATGCCAAGGCGCCAGCAAAAAAAGCTCCTACGATCCAAGAAAATAATATTGGAAGACCCATCCCTCCTAAAAAGCCAGTAGTTGCTGGACTCACAGACTCGATTGACTCTATAGCTGGTGCAGATATTAATCTTAAAAGAATTAGTCCAACTATTATAATAGCAGCAATTCCATAGCTTCTTTTTTTTGATTGATTATATTTTTTCATAATAAAACGAATGCTAAAAACCATGAAAGCAATCAAAAAGGCACATAAAATCATATTAAAACCTCCTACCTGCCATGCTTCTCGAACAGGAGGAACTGAAACCAAAACTGCTGCTAAACCTCCAAGAGCCGTGTAGCCCATTATTCCAAAATTGATTAATCCTGCATATCCCCACTGAATGTTAGCTCCCATAGTCATTACTGCAGAGATCAAACAAAGGCACAATATTGATAAGGCCATGCTCCATGACTGTAAAAATCCTACCAAAATTATCAGTCCTAACATTATTGAATATGCACTTATTATGTCTAGATTTTTTCTCATAAAACTTTCCCTTTAAAGATTCCTGAAGGTCTAAATAATAAAACTACTACTAAAATTGAGAAAGAGACTGCAAACTTATAATCAGTCGATAGCAATTGTAATAAACCATCGGGTTCTAAACTTTCTGGAAGCAAATAAACAAAAAATTTTTTGTAAGCATAAGTTAAAAGTATTTCTGAAAATGCAATTACATATCCTCCCAAAAAAGCTCCAAAAGGATTTCCAATACCTCCCACGATAGCTGCAGCAAATATTGGAAGCATATTGTTAAAATAGGTAAATGGTTTAAAGCTTTTATCTAAACCATAAAGAGCTCCACCAATAGTAGCCAAAATTGCGGCTATTACCCAAGTAATCATAACTACTTTTTTAGGATCTATTCCTGATAATAGTGCTAAATCTTCATTATCTGAATAAGCTCGCATACTTTTTCCAGTTTTAGTCCTATTTAAAAACCAAAATAAGATAGAGACTACAACAACTGTAACAACTAAAGTAATAACTTGGGTTGATTTAATCGTTAATCCTTCATTTAAACCTGTCATCTCTTTAAATTCATTGGCTTTTAAAATAAATTTTTCTCCGTCAAAAAACCTCCTATCAAATGGTCCGATAATTATTCTTACAATTGCTTGTGTAACAAACATTGTTCCTATGCTAACCATTGCCAACATAACTGGAGGGCTTTTTTGTGTGCGATAATAACTAAAAACTAATTTATCCTTAGCAAGAACGTAAAGTATAGTAATAATAATTCCAAAGGGCATAGCAAGTAATGCCGTAGGAAGAAAACCTAGATTAATTCCAATAGACTGGAAGTACCAAGTAAATAAGATTGTAAACATGGTTCCGAAAGACATAAGATCACCAGCGGTAAAATATGCAAATCTCAAGATCCCATAAATTAAAGAAACAAAAATTGCTCCAAGAGCTAATTGAGATCCATAAGATAAAGCAGGTACAAACAAATAATTTAAAAGTAAAACTATTGCGTTTAAAGAATCCATATCAACCTCCTAAGAAAGAACTTCTTACTCGTGGATCGTTTAGAAGTTCTTTTCCAGTTCCTGAGTATTTATTTTCTCCAGTGACTAAGACATAACCTCTGTCCGATATGCTTAGAGCTTGTTTAGCATTTTGCTCGACCATCAAAATAGCTACATTCGTTTTTTTTACTTTTATAATATGATCGAACAATTCATCCATGACTATAGGTGAAACTCCAGCAGTTGGTTCATCAAGCATTAAGACCGATGGTTTTATCATTAGCGCTCTTCCTAATGCTACTTGCTGTCTTTGTCCTCCTGACAATTCGCCAACTAATTGAGATTTTTTTTCTTTTAAAATAGGGAACAGTTCATAAACTTCATCAATAATTTTTTGAAGATTTTCATCTCTTAAAAAAGCACCCATCTCTAAATTTTCTTCTACACTTAATCCAGCAAATACATTTCTAGTTTGAGGAACAAATGCTATACCTTGTTTAACTCTATCTTGTGGATTCAAATGAGAAATATCTTTGCCGTTTATAATAATCTTGCCAGATTTAAGATTTAACAATCCTAACATAGCTTTCATAGCTGTTGATTTTCCTGCACCATTTGGACCGAGTATTGAAACTATCTCACCTTTATTCACATTGACCGAACAGGAAGAAATGATATCAGGGCCGTTGCCATAACCTCCTGTCATTTTTATACCTTCAAAAAAAGCCATTAACTTTTATCCTTTAGTTTTGATCCTCTTCCTAGATAGCTTTCAATAACTTGTTCATTATTTTTAACTTCGTCTGAAGTCCCTTCAAATAAAACAGAACCTTCAGCCATTACAATAACTGGGTTACACAATCGACTAATAAATTCCATATCATGCTCAATCATACAAAATGTATAACCTTTCTCTTGGTTTAGTCTCAAGATTGCACTCCCTATTTCTTTCAATAAAGTTCGATTAACTCCTGCACCAACTTCGTCTAGTAAAACTAATTTAGCATCAACCATCATAGTTCTACCAAGTTCTAATAATTTTTTTTGACCTCCAGATAAATTTCCCGCAAATTCATTTGAAAGATGTTTTAAATTTAAAAATTCAATAACATCTAAAGCTTTTTCTTTAACTTTTAATTCTTCTTGCTTAACAATACCCGGTTTAAATAAAGCATTAATTAGATTTTCACCAGACTGTTTTCCAGGAACCATCATTAAATTTTCTAAAACTGTAAGATTTGTAAACTCATGAGCAATTTGGAAAGTTCTCAAAACACCTTTTGAAAATAACTCATATGAAGGAATATTAGTAATATCTTCATTATTAAATAAAACTGTGCCCTTAGATGACTTTAGATTTCCAGCAATTAAATTAAATAATGTGGTTTTACCAGATCCGTTGGGTCCTATAATTCCTGTGATAGAGCCTTTTTTAATCTTTAAGGAACAATTTGATACTGCAGCTAATCCCCCAAAGTATTTAGAAAGATTATTAACTTGCAGAATATTCGTATTTGACTGCATAGAAAATTATACTTTGTTTAATCTTTTAAGGATACCATTCAAAGATTTTTCTAAGTTTCGATAAAAACCTGATTTTCTTAGTTGCTTCACTGCTTGTTCGTTTAGTCCTCTAGGTGTTTGAGAATCTTTGACTAGATACTTTAAATCTTTATTTGAGTTAATCACTGAGTCTTCTGATAAAGCCATAAAAAGAGAAGTGACATACTTTTGAGCTTCACTTCTTTTAATCCCTTTTTTAATTAACCAATCAGACATTACTTTTAATAATTCGTAAAAAGGCGCCATCATTCCAGACGTTGCCCAGAAATTTATAGAAGATTTTTCATTGTTAATTTCAATTGTTGCACCTAATTGATTAAAAAAACTTTTTACCTGTTTATCAGGAGGACAAATTGGTACTGGTCCCTTTCGAATAGAAATTGGCGGAAGAGGAATAGCTCTTATAATCTTAACTTTCCTACCTATAGCCCTTTTTAATTGAGTTAAATTAATTGTAGAAATAAAACTTATAACTTTTTGATTCTTTTTAAAATTTAGTTTTTTCAAAATTTTATTTCCAACCTTTGGAGTTACTCCTAAAAATACCCAATTCGATTTATCAATTAATTGTTGATTGTTTCTTGAAATAGATACTTTTTTAAATCTTTTACTTAATTTTTTTGCTATTGTTTTATTTCGAGGGGAGATATAAATTTTTTTGATTTTTAATTTAGACTTAAAAATACCTTCTATAACTGAAGATGTTATTCGTCCTGTTCCTAGAAAACCTAAAATCATGAATGATGCAGAATAACCAAGCTATACCCTTTAATAAAGAAAATTTTAAACTAATATTTTCTAAAGAATTTGCTCTGGTTATTATAATATCTATCCCTAGTGCCATTGTAGCTGAATTTTTTAATATTCCACTTGCTTGGTTTTTAGGACCTATGCTGATTACGTCTTTAGCTTCATTAATGGGTTTGAAAACTAAAATGCCCAAGTTGGTGCTTTCAGCAACATTAATTTTGTTAGGTCTCTACATAGGTAATTATGTTGATAAAATTTTATTTTCTCAAATTCATCAATGGGCTTTTACTTCTTTCATAATGCTTGTTTATATTGTTATCAGTGTTCTAGTTGTTTCGAGATATCTAGAAATATTTTCAAAATATGATAAGAAAACTTCAATTTTTTCTGCAGCTCCTGGGGCGTTAGGTCCTTTAATGATTCTGGCTGAAGATGAAAAAACTGATTTAAGTCAAGTAGCTACTTCACATCTGATAAGGTTAATAATCATAATCACAGTTTTTCCATTTATTGTTAACAGCTTTTATGAAGTTGAAAATATCAAAATTGCAGAGGAAATAATTCAAAATCAGAATATTTTTCATCTAATATTATTAATCATATCTTCTATTCTATTAATCATAGTTTTCGATAGATTTAGAATTCCAGCTGCTTTACTGTCAGGAACTTTATTTGCTAGTGGATTTTTGCAAATTTCAGATATAGCTTCTTATCAATTGTCACCAAATATTATCGACTACTGCTTACTAATTCTAGGATCTTCAGTTGGATGTCGATTTGCTGACAAAACCTTTGGGGAAATAGCTCGAAATGCTTTGCATAGTTTTGTAGCAACATTTTTGTTAGTTATCTTAGGTTTACTAGCAGCTTTTGCAGCAAGTTTAATTATTGATAAAAATTTCTTTACTCTTCTTCTATCTTACTGTCCTGGTGGTATTTATGAGGTAGCAGTTATTGCGATCTTCTTTGATCTTGACCCAGAGTTTGTATCTTTTCATCATATAATCAGGCTACTAATGATACTATTTATTGTTCCAGTGATATTAAGAATAATAGAAAAAAAAACCTAATTTAATCTATATAACTTTTGACTCTAGTTTCCTGATAAGATTATATTAGGTATGAGCAATCTCTTTGATCTTTTAGGAAGAATTTTCATTTCTTCAATTTTTTTATTATCAGGGTACAATAAAATTTTTAATTATACTGATACCGTGACTTGGATGGAAGGATTTGGTGTTCCGGGATTTTTATTAGCACCTACAATTATTTTAGAAATTCTTCTTCCTGTTTTAATAATTATTGGCTATCGAACTCAAATATCAGCAATTATATTAGGGGTATTCTGTATAACAACTGCTTTCATCTTTCATTCCGATTTTTCAAATCAAATGCAAGTAATTGCTTTTCTTAAAAACTTTGCCTTAACTGGAGGTTTCATATTTATAGCAGTTAACGGTCCAAAAGAATGGTCTATGGAGAATAAAAAGAAATACGTAAGATTATAATTTTTTAAAAAAACATTTAAACAAAAAAAAACCCACTTAAATTATAAGTGGGTTTTTTTTATAAATTGTTTTTGTCTTTAAAAACCGTAAGATATTCTGAATGCAGTTGTGTCCAAATCAGCTGTAATAACGTTATTTGGTGAAACACCAGTTCTTGCAACAGAAGAAGTTAATGAAACTTCATCGTAATCTGTATGAACTAATTCCATTTTCACAAATTTTCCAAAACCATCTATATCTTTTTTAAGACCAAGTCCTACCACGTAACCATTAAGAGTTTCGTTACCGTATTTTGATCCTGTAGCTAAGTTTTCTGTTGTATTTAAATCAACTTGAACTCCACCAACTTTTAAGAAAGATTCATCGGTCAACATTACTTCTGCGTAAAGAGTAATGTGATCAGCTAGCTCTGCTTGAGCTGTTTGATTTCTTGTAGTTGAAGTACTAGTAACAGTGCCAGTAACTGATGTCTCGATGTCAGTTCTTTTGTAAGTTTTATCACTTACATCAGCATCAATAGGTATATAGTCTAGTCCGATAGTTACTCTATCCAAAACGCCGTACTCAACGAAAAGGGAAGGAACAATTGTAACATGACTAATATCTTTAGTAGTCTTCTCTCCACCTTCTGTCTCAGTACCACTTGCATCAATTTGAGTTAAAGCTCCAGTTACACCGAAGTTTAATTCTGCGTAAGATGCTCCCATGTAAAGAGTAAAGAACAATATTGTTATTAATTTTTTCATAATTTACCTTGTTAAATATATATATTTACTTGATAGGATTCTTAACACTATTTTCCTTAAATAACCAAAAAATGATTCAGAATTAATAATGATAAAACTACTATTTTTACAGGTGTTGAAAAAATGTCACACTTTTTTCCTTATAAAACTTGAGTAAAATTGCCATGTAATTATCAATATAATAACCATCATAATTACAACCGTTAGTGGTCTATCCCATAAAAATGACCAGGATCCATCACTAATTAAAAGAGATCTTCTTAAATTCTCTTCCATTAATCCTCCAAGAACAAAAGCTAAAATTAGAGGAGGCATAGGAAAATCGTAAAGCCGTAAAATAGTGGCTACTACTGCAATACCAATCATTAAAAAAATATCAAAATTATTGAATGACATTAAATAAATCCCTGTCACCGAAAAGAATAAAATCATTGGAATTAAAAAGGTTCTAGGAACGGCAAGTATTCTTGCAATATAAGGAATTAAAGGAAGGTTAAGTATTAGCAAAACTACCATACCTATATACATAGACATTATAACTGACCAAAAAATTTCTGGATTAGTTTCATAAAGCCTTGGTCCAGGTTGGATGCCAAAACCTAACAAAGCGCCAAGCATAACTGCTGTGGTTCCGCTTCCAGGAATACCTAGTGTAAGTAATGGAACAAAAGATCCAGAACATGCAGCATTATTAGCAGTCTCAGGTGCGGATAAACCTTGAACACTTCCTTTACCAAATTTTTCTTTTTCTTCACTTTTGACAAAGTTTCTTTCCATTCCATAAGCTAAGAAGGATGCAATCGTAGCCCCAGCACCAGGTAATACTCCAACAATAAATCCTAAAATAGAAGAACGAGGTATTGTTACAGCCATTTGTTTTGTTTCTTCTTTGCTGACTTTAATAGATCCCAAATCTGTTAGTGAAATTTGTTTTGCGGCTTTGGAGGGGTCATTTCCTTTAATTATAATAGTCAAAGCTTCACTCATAGCAAATGTTGCCATTACTACTAAAACGAAACTAATTCCATCTGACAAGTTCATTGTATTGAATGTAAACCTTGGAATGTCAGATAAAGTATCTTGACCAATTGATGCTAGCATTAAACCTAAAACACACATCATCATGGCTTTTAAAAAATTTCCTTTTGAAGAAAAGGCAGCAACTGCTGTTAAACCTAAAATCATTAAACCAAAATAGTCGGGTGATCTAAATGATAAGCTAACTTTAGATAAACTTGGTGCAGCAATTAATAAAAAAATAGCAGAAATCGTTCCACCTGCGAACGAACTGTAAGCAGCGATAGCTAATGCTTTTCCAGCTTTACCTTGCTGAGCCATTGGATAACCATCGAACGATGTTGCCACTGTTCCAGGTACACCAGGTGCATTAATTAAAATAGAGGAAGTTGAACCACCAAATACAGCGCCATAGTATACTCCAGCCATTAAGATTAAACCTGTTGCAGGGTCAAAGCCATAAGTAATTGGTATCATTAAAGCAATAGCCGTCATTGGGCCTAAACCAGGCAACATTCCAATAATAGTTCCAGCAAAACATCCTATCATCACCATCATTAGGTTTTGAAAAGATAAAGCAGTTTGTAATCCTATTAGTATTCCTTCTATCATCCCATTATTCCTATATATTTTAATAATGGATCTCTAAGATAAACAGCTAGTACTCCATGCAGGAGATACATAAAAATTGCAACAAATGGAAAAGAAAAAATTATAATATATTTCCATCTTCTCTCTCCTAAAAAATAATAAGAAAATACTAAAAAAAGTGAAGTTGATAAAAAGAAACCAACTTTAAGTATAGTTGCCCCATAAACAATCATCGTGAGTACTAATAAGATTGTTTTTTTAAACTCTAAATATGTTGGATCCACCTCTATTGGTTTTGTATCTGGTAAAACAATCTTTAAACCAGAAAAAAACATTCCTGCATAACCTAAGTAAATTGGAAAGGTTTTAGCATTAAAAGGAGCGCCTTCATCGAAGGCAAAAACTTGTATTTGATGAGCTGTGTATAAATAAAAAGCTGATAAAACAAAGAAGAGCAGCGAAATAATTTTAACTGAATTTATTTTCACTGCTCTTCCTATAAGTTAAATAACTAGATAACGCCTAGTTTTTTCATTAACTTTGTCATTTCTTTAGTTTGTTTTTTCAAGAAACTGTCGAATTTATTTCCTGGATTATAAATATTTACCCAAGCATTTCTTTTTCTAACTGTTTCCCATTCTGGAGTTTTTTGAACATCGCCTAACATTTTAGCAATCTTCTTAACATCTCCACTTGGCATGCTCTTAGGAGCAAAGAAACCTCTCCAGTTAACAAACTGTACGTCGTATCCTTGTTCTTTTAGAGTTGGAACTTCTGGAGCGTCGTCTACTCTATTTGGAGCAGTTATACCAATAATTCTTACTTGGTCTCTAGCTCCCATTACTTCTCCTAAACCAGTTGAAAGAATTTGAGTTTCTCCTGATAAAAGTCCAGCTAAAGCTTTACCACCAGCATCGTAAGGTACGTACACTACGTTGTTAGGATTTGCACCGGCTTCTTGAAATGCAAGTGCACCAATTAAATGGTCCATACTTCCTCTTACAGATCCTCCAGCCATTTTGATTGACTTAGGATCTTTTTTGTAAGCATCAACTACATCTTTAAAGTTTTTATATGGTGAGTTTTTAGCAACTGCGATTGCACCGTAGTCACCAATTACACCAGCAATTGGTTTAACATCTTTGTAAGATAATACACCAGAACCTTTTACATAACCTTTGTGTCTAGTGATTGATCTTAATACTAAAGGTGTTGATTGAACTAATATAGTCCCCTCAGGCTTCGAATTAATTATGTAAGATAGAGCTTTTCCGCCACCACCGCCTGACATATTTTCAAATGAAGCACTTTTAAGAAAACCAGCTTTAGTTAAAGCTTCTCCAGTTCCTCTAGCAGTTCCATCCCAACCACCGCCAGCACCACCACCGATAATAAAATGTAATTTATCGATTGCAAAACTTGTTGATGAGATTGAAGTTAAAAGAACAGTTGCGAAAACTAAGCTGATTAATTTTTTCAATTTATTAAACATGTTATTTTCCTCTGTTAATTAATTAATTTAAATATTAAAAATCAATGAGAGATTAGAGTCAACTAGTCTTAATTGAAAAAAGTTCCTCTAATTCTAAGCAATTCTCTACTCAAATTGGTGTTTTCTTTAAATGGTTTTCTTCCATGAAGCCAAAAATAATTGTTAGAAAATATTGTGGATCCAACTGGTAAGGGAAATTCTATCTTATTTTTGCTTTCTTCTAAACAATCTGAAAGTCTTTGTAAAAACAAACCTTGCTCCATACTTTTTGGTTCTGGAAATTGATCTATATAAGAAATTGTAGGTTTACCACTCTCATCTTTTTTAAATACAGGATGTTCTACTTTATAGTCTATATTTTTACTTTTTGGTGAACCCCACGTAAAATTTTCTTGTCCAACAGGATTGTTACTTAATTCATCTAAATGTTCCCAATCATCTAAATGTAGAATAACACTTTCACCGCCGGAAACTCCTTGCTCTTCCATTTTTGTCATTATTAACCAATCTGTTTTTTCTTTAACATAAGTGCCATCTGTATGAAGATCTAAATTAGTGTAAGCTTTTCTTAAATAGGAGTCACTACTGTCTTGGTGCTTAACATAAAATCTTGCATAATACTTTCCTGTCATTGAGTCAAAATTTGGATTTCCTACTAAATAAGCTAAACCTGTTGAAAGCTTTACTAAAAAATCTTTATCAAATTTTTTATTATTGATTTCTGGTTCAATAATAGCTGTTCCTGTATTTCTATCATTAAGAACTTTTTTTAATGAACTTCCTAACTTATTTTCAAAAACTTCATCTAAACTTTTAGCTAAACTAAATCTTGAAAATGGTTTGTATTCTAAAGAGGTAATGCTATGTTTTTTAAAGGGAAATATAATTTTTTCCAGTTCTTGTTCTTTAAGCTTTATTATTTTTATTCTCTTAGATTTGTTGTGGTCTTTAATTTCTAAACTCATACACTTGTTAAAACAGATAAAATTATAGCAGAAATTATAGTCGGAAGTACTAGGTTTTTTTTAGTGTATATAAAGATGGAAATACAAATAAAAACCACTAAAATTCTAATTATTAATGTAGATTCCGATAGCACTCCAGCAGGAAAAATTATCATTCTGCCCAACAGAGCAGCTAAAGTAGAGTAAGCGACGCAGTTGAACCAATTGAATACTTTTGATTCAACACTAACTTTCTGAGAAGTGATCGCGCCCATTAGTCGAGAAATAAATGTAGCTAAGGAAGTGACCACAATAGCAAGTATTATAATTTGACTAGACTCCATTTTTTTCTCCAAATAGAAACGCTACAGTTCCAGCTATTAAACCAGCAAATAACAACGACCATTCAGCTGAGTATAAATAAATTAAAGGTCCAAGAATTGTACCTAAGATTACTGCTATCGAAATACTAATATTTTTCATTGCACCAATCATCATACAAAAAAAATAAACTGGATTAACAATTGCTAATCCTACCATCATATCTTTGTTCAAATATTCTGCTGACAAATATCCAGCGATTGTCATTAGAATTGCAGTTGACCAAGTTCCTACTCCAACTCCTATCCAAAAGTCTATTCTATTTCTTTTGTCAATTTTTTTATAAGAGTCTTTTGCAATCAACCAAGATGAAACTGCTAAAAAATGACAGGACAAATAATATTTCCATTTAGGTTGAGACTTATGTACAAGGAGAGGAAACAGAGAAACCGTCATAGGATAAAGTCTGAAATTTACTAACCACACTGCAATAAAGATATTTAAGATGGATGCGCCTACTAATAAAGACTCTGCCATTACTAATTGACCAGGTAATGCATACGTAAATAAACTTGAAGCAGCACTTTGCTGTAAATTAAAACCAGCATCTTTTAATAAAGCACCTAAAGCGATAAAACAGGCTGCCAAAGGAATAGCTGGGGATCTTGAACCTTGTAGAGATTTTAAACCTTGAAAAAAAACTTTAGAATTTATCATCCACCCAGGAATAGTCTTCCCACATCTGGATTCTTTAATAGATCATCACCTTTGCCAGCAATTGCAGTTTGGCCTGAAACTAAAACATAGCCAATATCGGCAAACTCAAGTCCTTTTTTTGCATTTTGTTCAACCATAATAATAGTTTTCTTTTCATTTTTTTGAAGATCTGTAAGTATTTCAAAAACCATATTGATATACCGTGGTTCTAATCCAATTGAAGGCTCATCTACTAAAAGAATTGAAGGTTTCATTACTAATGCTCTAGAGATTTCTAATAATCTTCTCTCCCCTCCAGATAAAACTTTCGCAGGTTGATTTCTTCTATTTCTTAATCTTTCATATTTTTTAAAAATTCTCTCTGCTTCTTCATAAGCTTCGTCTTGTTTGTCTTTAATATAGCCTCCCATCAGAAGATTTTCTTCTACTGTCATATCTGGAAAAACTGAATTATCCTGAAGAATATATGCAATACCTACTGAATTTAGTTTTTGAGCTGGAGTTAAATTTGTTATTTCTTTTCCTTCAATTTCTATTTTTCCTGAAAAAATATTTGTAAACCCGTAGATAGAGTGAAGAATTGTAGACTTACCAGCTCCATTAGGACCTATAAGACATAACGATTGTGCTTTGCTTACTGATAAATCAAAATTATGAAGTATTTCCATTTTACCGTAACCAGCATTTAATCCTTTTATAGTTAAATGAACGTCTTTGGGTGATAGTTTTTTTAAATCCTCTGGACCAGGAGCTTTTCCTAAAACTTCATATTGATTTGCCATTATTGTGCTCCTAGATAAGCATCAACTACTCGCTTATCAGTTTTAATTTCTTTAGGAGATCCTTTTGCTAGAAGTTTCCCATGAGCCAAACAGAAAATACTTTGGGCTAAGCTCATTATTACTTTCATATTGTGCTCTATAACTAACAAAGTTATTCCATAATCTTTATTTACTTTTATCAGTCTGTCTATAATTCCATTAATTAAAGTCGGGTTAATACCAGCGGTAGGCTCATCTAATAAAAGCATTTTAGGCTCATTCATTAATGCCATGGCTAATTCTAAAAGTTTTTGCTGACCAAATGACAAGTCTCCTGCTCTTAAATTTCTTTTTTGATAAAGTCCTACAAAGTTTAAAAGATTTTCTGCTTTTTCAGTAAGCTCAGCAGGTATTTTTGCAAATATAAATCCTGAATCACTAGCCTTATGACTAATTAGCATATTTTCTACACAATTCAGTTTAGAATAAATTCGTGTTTGCTGAAATGTTCTCAACAAACCCAGTTTAGCTACTGCAGGAACAGGCATTTCTGATACTTCTGTGTTATTGAAAACAATAGATCCTTTATCTATTGGATGAGTTCCTACAATAGAATTAAATAAAGTAGTTTTACCTGAACCATTGGGTCCAATTAAACCAACAATTGATCCTTGTTCTACCGAAATAGAAATATCCACGTTGGCTTTCACACCGCCAAAAGATTTACTTACACTTTTAACTTCTAAAATACTCATTTTAGTTCCACCTGTGCTTTACGATCTTTCTCATCAATTACTTCACCAAATCTCTCAGGATATTTTTCTCTTAACCAACCCATCAATCCTTCTGGGAAATAAACCACGATCACAACAATTAAAACTCCTAAAGCAACATATTGCCAACCCAATATAAAAGTCCAAAGACCTTCTTTGAAAAAATGGAATAAAGTTGCGCCAATAATTGGTCCCCACAAAGTTCCTTTACCACCAAGTATTGCCATAAGAACCATGAAGACTCCCATTTCTCTTCCATCAAATGCAACATCGGTGGAGTCTATATATCCAATTAATCCACCCATAATTCCGCCAGCAAGACCACAAAAAAATGCAGAGCACATCCAACCAACAATTTTATATTTCATTGTTTGAATACCCATTGCTTCTGCTTTATCCTCGTTATCTCTTATCGCATTTAAAATTAATCTAAATCTAGAGCCGTAAATATATTTAACAAAAACAAATGCCAGAACTAATACTAAAAAACTTAAGAAGTAGAAAAATTGTCCTCTTGCTTCAGGGTCAACTATTTCTGCTGGAAAAGGTGGTGTAGTGAAGCCTTGACCTGCACCGATAATTTCTATCCCACCAGCAATTTCTCCTGCTGCAATTCCTAATCCTAAAGTACAAATCGCAAAGTAGTGTCCTCTTAATCCTAAAATAGCATAGCCAATTGCACCAGCAACAATGGTAGGAACAATAGCTGCAACTAATAACCCGACACCTATTCCTTGAAAATATTGTGCTGTAGTATGTACGAATGTTTTTTCTCCACCACTCTCTGTCCATTCTGCTAATGGAAAAAACATTCCAACTTGAACCGATGCGGTAAGGTACATTCCAAGACCATAGAAAAGAATATTTCCAAAAGAATTGTAACCCATCTCTCCGCCTTGTAAATTCCAAGTCATCGCTAGAACGATCAAGACACAAAGATATGTGAGCTGAACTTTAAAAGCAGAGAATAAGAAAGGCGCTACTAATCCTAAGATTATTAAGCCTGAATATAAGATCAGATCTTTTTGTTTAATTGCAGTCATTTATTTTAAATACTCCCTTTTCTTTGAAAGTTTAAATCTTCTATAAACTAGTATGAAAACAAGCAGCATAAACACTGCTCCTATTCTAAATTCTGTTCCTAAAATATAATCTGCAAACTCTTCGAATAACCCTAATCCCATTCCTGAAATTGCTACCGCTGGTAAATTACCAAGACCTGCTACAATAACTATCATGAAGGATCTAACTGTATAAGGAAGTCCTACGTATGGATGAAGAGTAAGAGTGATTGAAATAAGAGCTCCCGCAATTCCACATAACGCAGCATTAATGCCAAAAGTTGCAGCATAAACTTTTTCAGTATCTACACCGAGAATTTTTGCAGCTCTAGCATTTTGCGCTGTAGCTCTTATAGCTCGTCCAAGTCTAGATTTTTTCATGTAAACAACTAAAGCTATTGCATATAAAACACTTATGAAAGCAGAGAATATTTTTGAATTTGGTAGGGTAACTGAATTATCAAATAACATTGTTGTTCCATATTCAGACTGTGCCACAACTACGTCTGCACCAAAAATAAAATTCATTAACTGTTGAAATACAATTGCGATACCGAAGGTTGCTAAAATCGAAATAAATAAGTCTCGATCCACTACTTTATTAATTACTAATTTATAAAGTGCCCAGCCAACAAAATACATTATAATTGGAGATACAATAACTCCCCAAGCTGGATGAATTCCAGCAAGATACATTGTGTAAGCAATATAGCCTCCAAGGATTACTAAATCACCTTGTGCAATATTAATTATGTTCATTACTCCCCACTGAAGAGCCATTCCGTAGGCAATTAATGCAAATAAAATCCCTAAAAGAATTCCGTCCAATGAAGCTTGGACCATTAACATTGGAGCTTTAAATATTAGAAAATCCATAAAGAGTAAATTTTATAAAAGAAATGCCCCCTAAATACTAGGGAGCATTTCTAAATATTAATTAGACTAGCTTCTTTCAGACCACTTAGGTATTGGGTGGTAGAATTTGTCTGATGCCCATTTAGTTGGAGCAACAACTTTATTCTCACACACATCACCTTTACATCTTACTTGGAACAAGATCATTGGTTTAGCAGTATTTTGACCACCAGGACCAAATTTAATGTTTCCATAGAAAGTTTGCATTTCAGTAGTTTTCAAAGCATCTCTTACTTTATCTCTATCAAAAGAATTTGCTCTTTCGAACGCATCTTTAAACACTAGTAAAGCAGCAGATGATTCAGCTGATTGGTAAGGTGGAGCATAACCAAATTCTTTTTTAAAGTCTTTGTCATACTTTTTACCTGAACCAAAAAACTTATCTTTATAGCTTAAGTTTTTATGCCACTGAGAAGCACATAGTGCGTATTCTGATTTTTTTCCATGTTGTTTGGAAAGTTTTGCAGCATCGCAATGTGTCATCGCTAACATTGGGACATCAACTTTCATTTCAGCTATTTGTCTGATTGCAGTTAACGCACCTTTTGTGTGACCAGATACAACTAGTACATCAGGTTTAGTTGCTTTAACTTTAGCTAATGTAGCAGCCATATCATTTAACTCTTTTGGCAATTTGTCGTCAATGATGATTTCAGATCCAGTTCTTTTTGCTGCATCTAAGATACCAAGTCTCACGTCTTGTGAAAATGCATCTTGTTCAAATGCTTGTGCAATTCTTACTGGCTTTCCACCATTTTTTTCAACAGCAAGATCGATAGCTACTTCAAGGTATTGGTTAGCAGGTGATAACACCGCAAACAAATATTTATATCCTTTTGTAAATAAAGATCTTGATGCACCATTCGCTTCAACCATAGGAATTTTATATTTCTCGGTTACTGGTGCAATGGCTTTCGTTAAACCTGAGCTGTATGGCCCGAGCATGTAATGAACGCCATCTTGTTTAATTAATCTTTCAGCTAACTGAGCAGCTCTTTTAGGATTTGACTCATCATCATAATAGATAATTTCAAATTTATAGCTTTTTCCGCCAACATTCACTCCACCCATTTTATTTATTCGTTCAACAGCCATGTTGTAGCCATTTTGAGTGTGAACACCGTTAGAAGAATATTTTCCTGTAAGAGATATCGCAGAACCTAACACGATGTATTCGCCTTCAACTTTTGCAAAAGAAGAAGAGATACTTGCTAGTGTTAAACTTATAGCTGAAATAAATATAGTAAATAGTTTTACTAGTTTATTCATTAGTTCCCCTTTGTTAATTAATTAATTAATTTCAAATATTTAAACAAGAAATAGAGACGAAGACAACAGTAAGAATAAATTAAAAACTTTGTGTCACAGCAATATAAATTGCTATTATAATTAATACACACGCAGAGATTGTATTTAAAAATTTTGGGTTGTTTTTAAACCAAATTGAAACTTTGTTCGCTGCAAAAGCATAAATCATCAAGGTTAAGAAATCTAAAAATATGTAAGTAATTATCAATATTAAAAATTGGGCAGTGTAGTTTGATGTAAAATCAATGAACGATGTAAAGATTGTTCCAAAAAATATTATTGATTTTGGACTTAATCCAGCAACCAAAAAACCGTCTCTATAAAAAGAAAATACTGACTTTAAACTTTTATTTCTTGAATTAATTATTCTAATTCTCGAATTGTAACTGTCATAAGCCAAAAAGATAATATATAAAATTCCAGCCCATTTTAATGTTTGAAGTATATTTGGATTGTCGCTTAGAAAGGTTCCTATAAAAAATACTACTAGAATCCCTTGGCACAAATTAGCAGATATATCCCCAAAAGCTGTCCAAACAGATCTTTTAATTCCATAGTTCAAAGTATGAGAAACAATTACTACACGTGGTGGCCCTGGAGTAATGAATAAAAATAAAATTATTTGCAAAAAAATAAAAAAATCGTTTGGAAACATAAGAAAAGTAACTATATAGAAAATGATGAAGAAAAGAAGTTTAATTCCACAAACAAAAGTTAAGAACCCGGAGCCTAAAGAAAAAGATGATAATTGGGTTATTTGGGCTGCATGGGCAGATCGTATTACTTTTGAAGAAATAAGAGAGAAAACCGGAAAAACAGAATCAGATGTAATCAAATTAATGAGAAAGACCTTAAGGCCAGGTTCTTTCAGGCTTTGGAGAAAAAGAGTTCATAACACAAGTATTAAACATAGAAAAAAATTTAAACTTGGGCGAAAAAAACTCAGGGAAAAAATTAAAATTACTGATATATATTAATTATGAAAAAAGTCACAATGTATACTGGAGATCCTTGCTCATTTTGTGAAGCAGCTAAAGCTTTGCTAAAAACAAAAAATGTTGAAATAGAAGAATTAGATATATGGAAAGATCCGACTAAAGCAAAAGAAATGTTACAACGAACCAACGGTGCAAAAACTATTCCTCAAATATTCATAGGAGATCACTACATAGGTGGAAATGATAGGCTTCAAGAAGCTAATAAAACTGGTGAATTAGATAAAATTTTAAACTCGTAATGCGTAGAAGTTTTTTAAAAATCTTAGGATTATCATTAATTTCAACTTTATTTCTACCGTACAACCTTATCAAAGCATCAACAAAAAAACTTTTTAATCAAACCTTAACAGACGAACAAAAAAATATCATGTTTAATGAAGGGACTGAAAAACCTTTTTCAAGTGTACTTAATAATGAGAAAAGAAAAGGGTTTTATCATTGTGCAAACTGTGGAGCAAAACTTTTTGCTTCAACTTCAAAATTTGATAGTGGAACTGGTTGGCCTTCATTTTCAGAGGCTTTACCAGGAGCTTTTAAAACAAAAGTAGATCGTAAATTTGGAATGGTAAGAACAGAATACCATTGTGCAAAATGTGGAGTTCATCATGGTCACGTATTTAATGATGGGCCAACTACAACCGGAAAAAGATTTTGTAACAACGGTCTATGCTTGATTTTCAAACCGTCAAATTAATATCTTTTTGAGTTGGCATAGAGTCACCTGCTCCTAATTTTGTAGTTGAAAACCCAGCAACTTTGTTAGCTATTTCTAAACATTCATTTATTTTTTTTCCTTTTAGTAATGCAAATGAAAAACCTCCATTAAAAGCATCGCCTGCACCTGTAGTATCAACAGCTTTATCTATAGTTGCTTTAATATAAATTTCTTCCTTACCATCTGAATAAAATAATCCTTTTTCACCTAGAGTAATTATTACTTTTTTAATACCCATACCTATTAGTTTTTTTGCACTAATTTTTGCATCATTTTCATCGTTGATTTTGACTCCAGTATAAAACTCCGCTTCAGTTTCGTTAGGTGTAAAATAGTCAACCAATTTAAAGAAATCGTTACTTAGTTTACAAGCGGGGGCAGGATTTAATATATTTACTAAACCATATTCTTTTGCAGCTTTCAAACAATGTAAAGTAACTTCTATTGGTATTTCTAATTGCGTTAAAAATATTTTTGAATGTTTAAATAAATTGGTGTCAATTTCATTTATGGTTAAGCTAGAAGGAGCGCCTCTAACTACAGTTATAGCGTTTTTTCCGGTATTTCTATCAACATGAATACCAGCAACTCCTGTTTTATGTTTGTTTGAAATAATAATGTTTGAAGTATCTATATTGTCTTTTTTAAGTTTGTTTATTGCAAGCTTTCCATAATCATCATCACCTAACTTAGAAATAAAGTTTACTTTTCCACCCAGCCTTGAAATTGCTATAGCTTGGTTACATCCTTTTCCTCCTGGCCCTACATTGTAACTATCGCCTAGTATTGTTTCGCCCACGCTTGGAAGTTTATTGCCTGAAAAACTTATGTCTGCAACAAATATGCCTAGAATAGTTATATCGCTCATTAACCTAGACTAGTTAGGAAAGGAAACGTTGTCAAAATGTAATAACTAATTACTTGAATTTGATTAGTAGCGATTAAAATTCCTGTTATTAGTAATATAATCCCACCTGTTATAGTTATTCTATTATAATATTTACCAAAACCTTTTTTGGAAATTAAGAAGCTGTTCATATAATAACCAGACAAAATAAAAGGAATTGCTAGTCCTAGAGAATAAAAAGAAAGCAAAAGAATTCCTTTACTTATAGATGCGTCAGTAGCTGATAAAGCTAAAATAGAACCTAGAATTGGACCAATACATGGAGTCCAACCAAAAGCAAAAGCTGCTCCAACTACAAAAGGAAATATATAATTATCTTTATATCCTTTTGTATCAATTCGCTTTTCTTGATTTAAAAGTTGAAAATTTAAAATACCTAGCATTTGCAAAGAAAATAAAATAATTATTACTCCTGCTGCTATTCTTAATTCATTAGATAAAAATAATAAAATATTTCCAACTGCAGATGCTGTAGCACCAAGTATTATAAATACTAATGAAAATCCTAAAGAAAATAAAATTGTTTTATACAAAACAATTTTTTTATTCTGGTCTATTTCAGTTAAATTTTTACCAGTTATGTAAGAAATATATCCTGGAATAATAGGTAATACACAAGGCGTCAAAAAACTTATAAACCCAGCACCAAAAGCAAAAACTAGCTTAATAATCATACTCTCTTTATATTTGCCTTTGATATCTCTCGCAATTACAATATTGGCTCATGATAATTAAATACATTGGCTTTTTATTTACTCTATTATGGTCTTATACTTTTATTAAATCTCAAAGCATTTTTAAAAAAGGATCAGGTATTTTAATAACTCTTTTCGTATCAAATATTTCTTGGTTAACATTTATTGCAGCCTGCTTTTACGGATTCAAGAATTTCTCATTTTATCAAACATTGCTTGGTATTGTAGTAAGTATTATTTTGGTCCATTTAGCTTTCGCAAGAATAAGTCTTTATATTAACTCAAAATTTAATGATAAGAAAAATTTAATAATGTTAAAAACAGCGATAGAATATTTAATTATTGCAATTTTTGCCTATTATATTTTTTTCTAATTAGTTAAAATAGTTGAAAGAGTTTTAAAATTTTTGTCTATGATAACAATTTCACCTGATCTCGGTACTACATCTGTTATTGCAGTTATTATTACGTAATGAGTTACTAATATTAAGTTGCTACCTTTCCCATTCCAATTTTTAATATAATCTTTCAGTTTTTTAATTTGTTTCTTTGCATTTTTGTCATAGGGCGGCTGAAAAGTAGAATTAAGCGCTGAAAATTCTTTGTAATTTTTAAATGCATATTTAGCAGTGTCTTTACATCTGCACCATTGACTACTTAAGACCTGATCAATTTTAATTTGATTTATTTTAAATAATTTTCCAATTTTTTTTGATTGTTTTATTCCTTCTTTACTAAGATTTCTTTGAGTCTTACAGTCCTTAATTTTGAAACCTTGAGGATCTCCAAACCCAGGAGCTTTTGAGTGTCTAATTAAGATAATTTTGTCTCCATCTTTTGCAGGTTCCCAACTTGCATTAACAGGATGTGAAATTAAAAAAGAAAAAATAAAGGTAAAGAAAAAAATTTGGGGAACAATGTTTCTTATCATGGCGGATGAAAAGATAGTCTTACAAACTTATGTTGCCTTGGTCTAGTTGACATGGCAAAATAGACTTTAAACTTTTATATAATTAAATTCAAAACACTTCTAAAGCGAAGATGAATAACTTTTCAACTTTTAGGTTTAAATACTAAGCACACGCCATTGTTGCAATAACGCTTTCCCGTTGGTTTTGGACCATCCTCAAAAATATGGCCGTGGTGACCCCCGCATTTTTTGCAATGATATTCTGTTCTTGGATAACCTATATGCATATCTGTTTTTTCTTCAAACACATCTGGTAGGGATTTAAAAAAAGAAGGCCAGCCTGAACCACTTTCATACTTTGAATGAGAATCAAATAATTTAGTTCCACAACCCACACAATGATAAGAACCTTCTCTTTTTTCATTGTTTAAAGGGCTTGAGCCTGGTGATTCTGTTCCTTCTTGTTTTAAAACATAATTTTGTTCTGGAGTTAAATTTGGGTCCCATTCTTTATTAATCATCAATTTTTCCTTAGTCTTATCATATTTAGTTTGACTCTTTATTAGGTGAAAAGCTAAATAATGTCTAATGAAATCAAAATCTAAAGTAGTTGTTGTAGGTGGTGGAGTGGTTGGAGTAAGTGTCCTATATCATTTAGCTAAAAAAGGTTGGTCTGACGTTGTATTGGTCGAAAGAAAAGAATTAACCTCTGGGTCCACTTGGCATGCTGCAGGTTTGCTGCCTTTGTTTAATATGAGTTACTCTGTGGGCCAACTTCATAGATATGCGGTTCAACTTTACAAATCTTTAGAAAAAGAAACTGGTAAAAATGTAGGATTTAGCGTTGTATCAAATATTCGTTTAGCTCAAACTCAAGACAGAATGGATGAGTATCATCAATATGCTGGGGTAGCAAAAACTATTGGAGTGGATGTGAAATTTTTAAAACCCGAACAAGTAAAAGAGATTTGGCCTTTAATTAATATTGAAGGATTAGTTGGAGCAATACAACATCCTGAAGACGGCTATATTCAACCTGCAGATTTAACTCAAGCACTAGCTACAGGTGCAAGGAACTATGGAGCTGAAATCTATAGAAACACAACTGTTACAGCAATTAAACAAACAAAAGATGGTTGGGTGGTTAACACTGATAAAGGAGATATAGAGTGTGAACATGTAGTCTCTTGTAGTGGAAATTTCGCTAGACAAACAGGACGTATGGTTGGGTTAGAAATTCCTGTTATTCCAGTTGAACATCAATATATTGTTACTGAACCTCACCCAGAAATTCAAAAAAGAAGGAAAGAAGGTAAACCTGAGATGGGAGTCCTGAGAGATAGTGACAACTCTTGGTACATGAGGGAGGAAGCTGGAGGATTGTTGTTAGGCCCTTATGAAAAAGGCGCACCATGTTGTTATGTTGATGGTCCTTCAAAAGATAGTGAGTATGAGTTATTTCAAGAAGATTTAGATCGATTAGCTCCACACATTGAAGGAGCTATAAAAAGAGTTCCTGCATTTGGAGAGGTGGGAGTAAAAAAAGTGTATAATGGAGCTATCGCTTATTCACCTGATGGAAATCCAATAGTAGGTCCAGCATGGGGATTAAAAAATTTTTGGATTAATGAAGGTCATAGCTTTGGAATTACTGCTGCAGGAGGTGCGGGTTGGCAATTAGCAGAATGGATTATTGATGGAGAGCCCACAATAGATATGCTTGGTGTAGAACCAAGAAGATATGGTTCCTATGCAACTAAGTCTTATTTAAAAGCTAAAAATGAAGAAGCATATGCAAATGTATTTACTGTTCATTACCCTGATGAAGAAAGGGAAGCAGGTCGACCTTTAAGACAAGCGCCTTGTTATGACCGTTTAAAAAAATTAGGAGCTGTTTTTGGAGCAAAGTTCGGCTGGGAAAGAGCAAACTTCTTTGCAAAAGAAGGAGAGAAACAGGAAGATGACTGGTCTTTTAGAAGATCTAATTGGTTTAAGAATGTTGAGAGTGAATGTAAAAATGTAAAAGAAAATGTTGGTCTTCTAGATATGACTGCATTTGGAAAATGTAGAATTAAAGGCCCTGGAGCTGAAGAATTTTTAGATAAGCTTGTTGCTAATAAACTTCCTAAAAAAATTGGAAGAATTAATCTTTGCCACGCCTTAAATACTAAAGGTGGGGTTCATTCAGAATTTACTATTATGAGAGAGGCTGAAGATAGTTTTTATCTAGTTTCTGCCGGAGCATTTCAAAGACTTGATCATGATTGGATACATAAATGGATGCCAAACGATGGTACAGTTCAATATGAAAATTTAACTAATAGTATGGGAGTTTTAGTTGTCTCTGGACCTAAAGCAAGACAACTAATGCAAAAAGTTTCTAGATCAGATTTTTCTAACGAGAGATTTAAATGGTTAAGCGCACAAAATATTAATATAGGCTTAGCTCCTTGTAGTGCAATGAGAGTAAACTTTGTAGGAGAATTAGGTTGGGAACTTCATCATCCAATTGAATATCAAAATCATATTTTTGACCAATTAATGGAAGCTGGAAAAGAATTTGGATTAAAACCTTATGGTATTAGAGCTATGAATAGTTTGAGAGTAGAAAAATCTTATAAACTGGTAGGAACTGAATTATCAATTGAGTACTCACCTTATGAATCAGGGCTAGATAGATTTGTTCACCCAAATAAAGGAGATTTTATAGGACGTGCGGCATTAGACAAATGGAGAGCAAAAGGCTTTTCAAATAAATTGGTGACTATGGAAATACATGGAGTAACTGATGCTGATGTTCTAGGAAATAATCCTATCTATGATAATGGTACAGTTGTTGGAAGAGCAACGAGTGGTGATTTTGGATTTAGAGTAAATAAATCAATAGCTTTAGGTATGGTTAAACCTGAACTAGCTAAAGTTGGACAAAAATTAAAAATTGATATTCTTGGAAAAATGCATGAAGCTTCTATTGTGGAAGAGTCTCCATATGATTCTGAAAATAAATTACTAAGAGCTTAAATGAAAATCCTTGTAGCAGTAAAAAGAGTAATTGATTACAACGTTCAAATAAGAGTTAAAGAGGACGGATCTGGTGTGCATACTGAAAACGTTAAAATGTCTACCAATCCTCCAGATGATAATGCGGTAGAAGAATCCGTTAAGCTTAAAGAGTCAGGAAAAGTTAAAGAAGTAGTTGCTATCTCTATTGGTGAAGATAAAGCACAAGAAACAATTAGAAAAGCATTGGCAGTAGGAGCAGATAAAGGAATTCATGTTAAAGCTGATGGCTATTTAGAACCTTTAGGAGTGGCAAAAATATTAAAAAAAATTGTAGAAAAAGAAAAACCAGATATGGTTTTTTTAGGTAAACAAGCAATTGACGATGACTGTAATCAAACAGGTCAAATGCTAGCTGCGATGCTGAACTGGCCTCAAGCAACCTTTACTTCAAAAGTGAGTCTAAAAGATAAGTCTGTAGAGATTGTTAGAGAAATTGATGAAGGACTTGAAACAATAGAGGTAAATTTACCAGCTGTAATTTCTTGTGATTTAAGATTAAATGAACCAAGATTTGCATCTCTGCCAAACATCATGAAAGCAAAAAAGAAACCTATGGAGCAATTAAATGCTAAAGAGTTAGGAGTCGATCTTACAAATAGAATTCAACAAATTAAAGTTGAAGAGCCGCCTAAAAGAAAAGCTGGGGTAAAAGTTGCTAATGTAGCTGAATTAGTAAGTAAACTCAAAAATGAGGCTAAAGTATTGTAATGTCAGTATTATTAATAGCAGAACACGACAATACAAAATTAAAACCATTTACTTTAAATGCAATTACAGCAGCATCTAAAATTGACAGTGAAGTTCATGTGTTGGTTGCTGGAGCTAATTGTGAAAATGTAACTAAAGAAGCAGCGAGTGTCCCGCTTGTTAAAAAAGTTTTATGGTGTGACTCGCCAAATTATCAAAATTATTTGCCTGAAAATTTAGCACCTTTAGTAACAAAGACTGCAGAAAAATATGATCACATTGTAGCATCTGCAAACACGTTTGGAAAAAATTTTATGCCAAGAGTAGCTGCTGCATTAGATATTTCACAAGTAAGCGATATTATTAAAGTATCAAGTCCCGATACTTTTATTAGACCTATTTATGCTGGAAATGCTTTTGCCACAGTTAAAAGTAATGACAAAAAGAAGTGTGTAACTATAAGACCAACTTCTTTTGACCCTGCCGAAAAAACTGGTGGTTCTGCGCAAGTTGAAAAAATTGAAGCTGTTGATGTACCGAATACATCAAAATTTATTAAAAGAGAGGAAACAAAATCTGAAAGGCCTGAGCTTGGTACAGCGAGAATAGTTGTTTCAGGTGGTAGAGGTTTAGAAAGTGGAGAAAATTTTAAATTAATTACAGATATCGCCGACAAGCTTAATGCTGCTGTTGGTGCATCACGAGCGGCTGTCGATGCAGGTTACATAAGTAACGATCATCAAGTTGGACAAACAGGTAAAGTTGTAGTGCCTGATTTATATATTGCTGTAGGAATCTCTGGAGCAATTCAACACTTAGCTGGTATGAAAGAGAGCAAAATAATTGTCGCAATTAACAAAGATGGTGAAGCTCCAATTTTTAGTGTTGCAGACTATGGTTTAGAAGCAGATTTATTTAAAGCTCTTCCTGAGTTTTTAGCTGAGTTGAACAAACTGAATACTATCCAAAAATAATTAGTTTGATATAGTCATTTCATGGCAAGAGAAGCAATGGAATATGATGTGGTTATTGTTGGTGCAGGACCAGCAGGCTTAACTACTGCAATAAAACTTAAACAACTCGATCCAAGTTTAAATGTCTGTATTCTTGAAAAAGGATCAGAAGTTGGAGCTCACATATTAAGTGGAAACGTTTTTGAAACAAAAGCTCTCGATGAGTTGTTGCCTAATTGGAAGAGTGAAGGAGCGCCAGTAAAAACAAAAGTTTCGAAAGAAAAATTTTTATTCTTAGGAAAAAATTCTTCTCTAAGTTGGCCAACTTGGCTTTTACCTGCCGTACAAAAAAATCACAAAAATTATATAGTCAGTCTTGCTAATCTTTGCCGTTGGTTGGCCGAACAAGCTGAAAAACTAGGTGTTGAAATATTTCCTGGGTTTCCTGCAAGTGAAGTTCTTTATAATGAAGATGGATCTATAAAAGGTGTAGCTACTCTAGATATGGGTTTAGATAAAGAGGGTAACAAAAAAGATACTTACCAGGAGGGAATGGAATTACACGCAAAAGTAACAGTTTTCTCAGAGGGATGTAGAGGTCATTTAGGTAAACAATTAATTAAAAAATTTAATTTAGACGATGGTAAAAACCCTCAGCAATATGGAATAGGACTCAAAGAAATTTGGGAAGTAAGCGAACAACAACACCAAGAAGGTCTAGTTATGCATACAGCAGGGTGGCCACTTGATAACAAAACTTATGGTGGAAGTTTTATATATCACGCTGAAAATAGACAAATATATCTTGGATATGTAATTGGTTTAGATTATCAAAATCCACACCTTTCTCCCTTTGATGAGTTCCAAAGGTTTAAAACACACCCGTCAATAAGAAAGATGTTTGAGGGTGGAAAAAGAATTTCTTTTGGAGCAAGAGCTTTAATTGAAGGTGGAATTCAAAGTTTACCTAAAATGTATATGCCAGGAGGATTATTAATAGGTTGTGATGCAGGAACTTTAAATATGCCTAAAATTAAAGGTTCTCATACTGCTATGAAGAGTGGAATGATTGCGGCAGAAACTATTATTGAGAATATTAAAAACAAAAAAAATTTATCAATTTATGAAGAAAAGTTTAAAGAAAGTTGGGTTTATAAAGAGCTTCATGCTGCTAGAAATGTAAAACCTAGTTTTAGTTGGGGTTTAATATTAGGTATTATTTTTACAGGAATCGATCAAATCTTATTTAGAGGAAAACTTCCTTTCACCTTGAAACATAAACATGCAGATCATGAAGCCTTAAAACCAGCAAGTCAGATGCCTAAAATTGAATATCCAAAACCAGATGGCAAGCTAACATTCGATAAAACTAGCTCTGTTTATTTGACAGGAACTAATCATACTGAAAACCAACCTGTCCATTTAAGGTTAAAAGATCCTAATCTACCGATAAATTACACTTTAAAAGAGTACGACGAACCTGCTCAAAAGTATTGTCCAGTAGGTGTATATGAAGTTCAAAAGGAGAAGTTTGTTATTAATTCACAAAATTGTATCCACTGTAAGACCTGTGATATCAAAGAACCTTCTCAAAATATCACTTGGGTTGCCCCCGAAGGTGGAGGCGGACCTAAATACGGTAACATGTAAAAAGACTATTGCTTTTGTCTGTGAGAAAGCATAATGGCTTTCCACCATGTATAAAATTATAAAAAATTCTTGGGCTCTCTTTACTGGCTTCGCAGTAATTATGATTTCACATGGTTTTCAAGGAAACCTTTTAGGAATTAGAGCTGTGTTAGAAAATTTTAATTTTATTGCCACAGGTACAATGATGTCTGGTTATTTTATTGGATATTTCATAGGTGCAAATATTATTCCAAATCTTGTTAGCAAGGTGGGTCATATCAGAGTATTTGCAGCTTTTGCCTCAATGGCTTCGCTTAGCTCATTAGTTCATGTTGTGTTTGTGGATCCTATTGTTTGGACTTTAGCAAGATTTTTAACAGGCTTTAGTATGATTGGAATTCTTATAATTGTTGAAAGTTGGTTAAATGATAGAGCAACTAATAAAACAAGAGGTAAAGTTTTATCATTATATATGTTTGTAACTTTTTTTGCATTCGCTTTGGGAAACCTATTGTTAAATGTAAGTAGTCCTAAAAATTATGAACCTTTTATATTGATTTCACTATTATTTTCTATAGCTTTAATTCCAATACTTCTTACAAAAAGAAAGCCTCCTACATTCAAAAAAACTAGTTCCATAAAGATTAAGGAGCTTTTTAAAATCTCTCCTTTCGGTAGTTTTTCTACGTTTTGTTCAGGGTTCATTTTCTCAGCTATGTTCACCATGTTATCAGTTTATGCTGTAACGATGAACTTAACAGTATTAGAAATTTCTATATTACTATTTTCAGTAACTCTAGCAGGTGCACTTTTTCAGTGGCCAATAGGATCTTTATCGGACAATTATGATAGAAGAATAATAATTATTGGATGTTGTATAACATCATCTATTTTTGCTGTTCTTTCTATAATGGCATCTGGAATTTCTTTTGAAAATCTTTTTGTAGAAGAAATGTTCAGATTTAACTATTTTTCAACAGATACAAGCATGGATAAAACAAAATTATTTATTTTTATAATTCTTTTGTCTGGGATGACTCTTCCGTTATTTGCTTTAAATCTTGCTCTTGTAAATGATTATATTCCAAAAGAAAAGTTTGTTGCAGCTGGAGCTGGTTTAAACATTATTTTTGGTTTAGGGGCTATAGCAGGACCCATTATGTGTTCAGTTTTAATGAGTATTTTTGGACCAAATGGATTTTTTATTCATTTACTTATTTTTTTCTTTGTAATTACTATCTTTGGTGTCTTTAGAATGAACAAAAGAAAATATGAAGACAATCCAGAGTCAACATTTACACCTCTACCAAAAGATATCACTCCGTTAGGTATCGAGCTTGATCCAGATACAGGAGTGGATTTATCAAATACTTCAAATGATAAAAAATAGTTCAGCCGTACTAATTATTTTAATTGCAGGGCTATTTTGGTCCTTTGGACCTTTAGTTGTAAGATATATAGATGATGCACAATTAATTCCTTGGCAATATCTTTTTTTTAGAGGTTCAATAATTTTTTTAGTCTTAAATATATATTTATTTTTAGCTGAAGGTCTTAAGTTTACAAAAAATTATAATAAGATTGGTTTATCTGGATTAATTGGTGGAGTAAGTCTTGGTATTGCTAATATATCTTTTATTCTTTCTATAACAACTACTACTGCAGCGGTGACTATGATGATGCTAGCAACTCAACCATTTGTAGCTGCAATTTTAGCATACGTTTTTTTGAAAGAAAAAATTTCAATGACAACTTTTATAGCAATAGTAGTAGCTGCTGGAGGTATAATATTTATGTCTTTAGATAGCAAAGGAGAGGGTTCTTTGTTTGGTTTGATCAATGGTTTGTTGTCATCTTTAGGATTTGCAGGGTTTACTGTTTCACTTAGGTGGAGAAGAGAAACTCCAAAATTTACTACTGTAGCTATAGCGGGTATTTTCTGTGCAGCGGTTGCAATCTTAGTTCTTATATTTAATGACGATAATATTTTTATTTCAGTTAAAAACTCGTCTCTCTCTGCTTTACATGGATTTCTGGTTTGTTCTGGACTTATCTTATTTTCTATAAAATCAAAAGATTTACCAGCTACAGATTTAACTCTTCTTTCGCTGACAGAGGTCTTGGGTGGAATTTTCTGGGTTTGGTTGCCAATATTTGGAATTAATGAAGTTCCAACAACAAATACATTAATTGGTGGAGGAATTATAACAACTGCAATAATCTTTTATGCCTTTAATACTAAACAGCCTTTATCATCACGATATGTTTGGGTGAAAAAAAAATAATTTACAATTTAATCGAGTCCTTCAACCTTTCTTTAAAATAATCCTCGTATGACTTATTGCAGGTTACAATATATTTGTCTTTCAAATTATATATGGTGCAATCTATTTTAGCTATCAAAGTTTGAGCCATTGTAAAAGCTGGAAATTTTTTTAAACGCAAATCAAAATGAGTTAATTGATTTAAAAATTCATTTTTATTTTTTCCAGAAATTTCAAAGTAAACTTGACCATAAGAATAATCCGAAGCAAGAATTTCATCATTTGAATTAATTTTAGAAATAAACTTCAAAATTTCTTTATAATCCTGTTCTACTAAATAAATCAGACTCCACTGATCAAAGGAATTTTTTGCAAATATAAATTTATCATTTGTTGTTACCTCAAGATTTTTAGATGGAGGAAATGTGGAGATTTCCTGGTTTATTTTTTCATTAAATTGATCTTTTCCATCACCTCTAATGATGATCTGCTGAAAATTTTTTTGAGAAATATCTATGCCTTGAGATGATAATAATTGTGTCATGATACTAACCTCTTATTTTCTGGATCAATAAAAACTGGACTAACAACCTCAACCGGTATGTTTTTAGTTCCATAAGTTGAAGAGACAAATAATTTACTACCCATAAGTTTGTTACCTCCTTTTATCATTGCCATTGCAATACAGTGGTTAAGATTAGGGCTATGGTAGCTTGATGAAACATGGCCAAGATATTCTACTGGAGTTGTTATTCGTTTAGGCAACCTCTCACATTCTACAACATGTTGCCCTTCTTCGATAAATTCAGATTTATCTAGGGGAATAATTCCAACTAATTGTTTTCGATCATCTCGAGATGTATCGCTTCTAGTTAAAGACCTTTTTCCAATAAAATCTTTTTTCTTTTTACCTATCATCCAATTAAAATTTAAATCGAGAGGTGTTACGGTTCCATCAGTCTCTTGACCTATTACAACATAGCCTTTTTCTGCTCTCAACAAATGCATTGTTTCTGTACCATAAGGCACAAGATCATACGCTTTTCCGAAATGAAATATTTTTTTCCATAGTTCCAAAGCTTTATTAGGAGTTATATAAATCTCATATCCAAGTTCTCCGGTAAAACTAGCTCTCATGACTCTAACTTCTGTATCCATGTAATCAAAAACTTTAAAAGTCATAAAAGGAAAGTTCTCATTACTAAAATCAACATCAGTAAATACTTTGCTCACTATATCTCTTGATTTTGGGCCACTAATATTAAATGTGCTAAATTGTTCAGTAATTGAATTCACATAAACTTGAAGATGTGGCCATTCAGTTTGAAGATATTCTTCCATATCAGCTAAAACTTTAGGAGCTCCCCCTGAAGTAGTCGTTACTATAAAATGTTTATCATTAAATTTGCAGACAATACCATCATCTTTTATCATTCCATCTTCACCTAACATAAGAGCATACCTCGATGTCATTGGTTTCATTTTAGTAAATGCATTTGTGTACATAAGATTCATAAATTCCAATGCATCTTTTCCTTTAATTTCTATTTTTCCAAGAGTACTTCCATCTAAAATTCCAGCAGTCTTTCTTGTTTGTTCTGACTCTCTTTGTACAGCTAGATGCATACTTTCCATTTCAAATTTTTTAAAATACCATGGTCTTTTCCATTGACCAACGTCTTCAAAAACTGCTTTGTTATCTATGTGCCAATTATGAATAGGAGTTTTTCTTTCAGGATCATAAAATTCATAAGTATTCCTCCCAGCAATAGCTGAAAAACTAAGTGGAGCGTAAGGAGGTCTATAAGTTGTTGTTCCTACTTCAGAGATTTTCTTTTTTAAAATTTTTGACACTATTCCTAAAGAATTAATACTGCTAATCTTTCCTTGATCAGTGCCCATGCTATTTGTGGTAAAACGTTTTAGGTGTTCGATACGATCAAAACCTTCTTTTACAGCTTGTTTAAGATCTTTTGTTGTTACATCATTATGTAAATCTATGAAAGATTTAGACCAATTAGATTTTTTTTCATGCTTTGTTTCCCAAAGTTCCTGTATATTAAAATTATTACTGCCATTCAGCTCTATATTTAATTTAATATTTTTTGCTTTTAAAAAAGATAATTTATTATTAATTTCCTCAATAGTTTTTTCGTAGTTATAATTTCCACTAACAGATCCTAGGGTAATAGTATTTTGAAAAGGTACATCAGGTTTAAAAGCAAGGAGTTTATCATCCCATTTAACCAATCCTTTTGATTGAGTGAACAAATGTATATCTGGATTTAAACCTCCAGATATACAAAGCATCGAAGATTTTACTTTAATAGTTTTATTTCTAGATATTCTAATTGATATGGTCTTTACCTTTTTATTTCCATCACATCCCTCTACTTCTGAATTAATATAAAAAGGAATATTATTTTTCTCTAAATATTTTAAAAGCTTACTTCCTATTTTGTTTTTGTTTCTTGCATCTACATAAGCAGCTGGCTTATGACCAAGATCTACCAAAGATTTTAAAAGAGTTCCAGTTGATGAATTATTTGTAAAAATTACTGGATTAGTTTCAGGAACCACTCCGTATCGATAGATATATTTTTCAAAAGATGAAGCTAGCATTACTCCAGGCAAATCATTATTTCTAAAAGAAATAAATCGTTCTATATGACCATTAGCCAAGATAGTATGTGTTGTCCTAATTTTATGGAGAGTTAACTCAGGTTTATTTTTATCAATTTTTTTGCCGACACATTTATCTTCTAAGGCGATTAAATGGTTTGTAAAATTGTAGGAAGTTACTAAAGAGTTTTTTAATATTTTTATGTTTTTTGAAGCATTTATCAGTTTTTCAGTTTCTTTTATCCATTCAATAGGTTTTTTATTATTAATCTTTTTTACTTTATTTAAATTTCTTAATACTCCTCCTAAAAAACTGTCTTGTTCTAAAATTAAGACGTCATATTGTGTATCAATCAATTTTCTTGCAGCGATTAATCCACTTAAACCTCCACCAACAATAACAATATCTGCGTTATGATTTTGGTGGATACTTTTAGACCTGAATTCCTTAGGTGGTTTGCCAAGTCCGGCCGTTCTTCTTATTACTGGCTCATAAATTCTTTTCCAGAACCCTTTTGGACCCATGAAAGTTTTATAATAAAAACCTGCAGAAAACATAGGAGATAACAGATTATTAATTGATCCAATATCTATATTAAGAGATGGCCAACGATTTTGACTGCTAACTCTTATTCCTTCATAAATTTTTTTTACAGTAGCTCTAGTATTAGGTTCATTATGCTCATTTAAAATCTGAACAATTCCGTTTGGTTCTTCTATTCCACAAGTGTATATTCCTCTGGGTCTATGATACTTAAAACTTCTAGCAACCAGCTTGACGTTATTTCTTAATAAAGCTGAAGCAATTGTATCTCCCTCATAACCAACATATTTTTTTCCATCAAATTTAAAAGAAACCTCTTTATCGCTTATATAAGAAGATTGTTTGTTATCTGCAGCACTCATAATTTATTTCTTTACGGTAAAATTTCCTGATCCCACTTTCGGCTCTCCCGAAGGTGTTTTTAAAGTGTTTGAAAAACTTTCTTTACTTGGCGGATTTTCTCCTAATTTATAAATTTTTAATATTTCATCTGTAGATGTGTTTCTAACAGCATTAAACCATTTTCTACATCCATGAGTATGAACCCATCGTTCATAAAAAATTCCTTTAGGATTGTCTCGATAAAAAACATACTGTCCCCAGTCCTTATCATTAAGATGATCAGAATTTTCTGGTCTTGCTACGTGAGCTTCACCTCCACTAGAAAACTCTGATTGATCTCTTTCTCCACAATATGGGCAATTTATTAAAATCATATCTAATGCGCTACTGCTGCTGCTCCATGTTCATCTATAAGTCTGCCGTCAGAAAATCTTTCCAAATTAAAAGGAGCATTTATTTTGTGCGGTTCATCTTTAGCTACAGTATATGCAAAAACATTAGCACTACCCGGCGTTGCTTTAAAACCACCCGTTCCCCAACCACAATTAAAATATAATCCCTTTACTTCGCACTTACTTATTATTGGGCTGGCATCTGGACAAATATCTACTATACCTCCCCACTGACGTAACATTTTCATTTTTCCAAATATTGGATATAGCTCTACGATAGCACGTACGGTCTCTTCAATAACATCATAGCCGCCTCTTTGAGTGAATGAATTGTATCCATCAGTTCCTGCTCCAATAACTAATTCACCCTTATCTGATTGACTAACATAAGCGTGAACAGCATTGGACATTACCACTGTATTAATTACAGGTTTAATAGGTTCAGAAACTAAAGCTTGCAAAGGTCTGCTTTGGAGGGGCAATCTTACGCCCGCAGTTTTTGCTAACACACTTGTATGACCAGAAGCTACTACCGCTACCTTCTTGGCTTTTATAAATCCCTTAGAAGTTTTAACTCCTTCAACTTTACCATTTCTTGTTTTAATATTCTGAACTTCACAATTTTGAATTATATCAACTCCCATTTCATCAGCCCTCATTGCAAAACCCCAAGCAATAGCATCATGTCTAGCCACTCCTCCTCTTGGTTGAAAAGCAGCGCCTAATACAGGATATCTTAAATTGTCCGTGTTCATTATAGGAACTAATCTTTTAATTTCATTTGTCTCTAACCATCGAGTATCAAGTCCATTAAGTCTATTAGCACTTATTCTTCTTTTCATTTCTTTGATATCATGCTCATTGTGAGCCAAATTCATCACGCCTCTTTGGCTAAACATCATATTGTAATTAAGTTCTTGAGATAAATTTTCCCATAGCTTTACCGAGTGATCATAAAGAAATGCACTTTCATTCCACAGATAATTAGATCTTATAATTGTAGTATTTCGACCAGTGTTTCCACTTCCTATCCAGCCTTTTTCTATAACTGCAATATTTTTTACTCCATGCTCTTTTGCTAAATAATAAGCCGTACCTAATCCATGTCCTCCGCCACCTACTATAATCACATCATAGGTCTTTTTAGGTTCAGGGTTCTTCCACATCTTTTGCCAATTTTCATTATTGGAAAAAGCATTTTTTATAAGGGTAAAAATTGAATATTTTTTTTTCACAGTTCAAACTAGCAAAAAAGTCAAAAATAACAAAAGAAATCCAGGGCAAAATGGTATCAACAAATATGGTTGTAAAGCTTTAATTTTAGCTATTTTATACAACTTGACAGTAATTCAGAAAGATTGTTAAGTGTTATTAGCGCTGATTTAATTCAAATTGCTGAGCGCTCAACAAATCCAGCTAAAGCGACAAAGTCTAATGACCACCGCTTTAGCCGGTGGTTTTTTTTTGAAATTTTATCAAATTAAAACCGGGTATTTGAACTATATTGTACACCCGACATTTCGTCAAAGTACTAAAAAAGGAGAAAATAAATGGCTAATTTTAAACATCCAGAAACTATTGGGTTACACGGTGGTGAATATAGAAGCGACCCCGCAACTACTGCAGTAGCTGTTCCAATTTATCAAACTTCTTCATACCAATTTAAAAATGCTGAAACTGCTGCAAATTTATTTGGTTTGAAAGAATTTGGAAATATTTACACACGTATCATGAATCCAACATGTGATGTTCTTGAGAAAAGAGTTGCTGCATTAGAAGGTGGTTTAGCTTCAGTAGCAGTTGGTTCTGGTCAAGCAGCATCAGCCTTTAGTGTACAAAATGTAGCACAAGCTGGTGATAATGTTGTTGCTTCTACAGATTTATATGGAGGAACAGTAAATTTATTTAAAAATACTTTAAGACAACAAGGTATTGAAGTTAGATTTGCAGATCCAGCTGACCCAAAAAACTTTGAGAAGTTGACAGATAATAAAACAAGAGCTTACTACGGTGAATCTTGTCCAAATCCTTATCTTCGAGTTTTTCCAATTAAAGAGGTTGCAGATATTGGTAGAAAAAAAGGAATACCTTTAATTATAGACAACACTGCTTCCCCTGTAATATGTAAACCTTTGGCTCATGGTGCTGCAGTAGTAATACACTCTTTGACAAAATATATTGGAGGTCACGGAACTTCTATAGGTGGAATCATTGTAGATGGTGGTAACTTTGACTGGACAAAAGACAGAAAAAGACAACCATTAATGAACGAACCTGATCAAAGTTATGGTGGCGCTATATGGGCAGATGCAGTTCCTCAGCTAACAGGAGCTAATATTCCTTTTGCAATTAGAGCAAGAGTGGTTTTACTTAGAGACTTAGGTGCTCCATTAAGTCCATTCAATGCTTTCCAAATTATTCAAGGTTTGGAAACTGTTGCTCTTAGAATGAAACAACATTGCAGTAATGCTGAGAAAGTTGTCTCTTTCTTAGAAACGCAAAAGAAAGTTAAAAATATAATCTACCCTACTAATCATCAAGGTGAGATTAAAGAAAGAGCTAAGAAATACATGCAAGGTGGGTATGGATCATTAGTTGGAATGGATGTTGGTACTAGAGAAGCTGGTTCTAAATTCATTGACAATTTAAAGTTGCTTTATCATGTTGCTAACATTGGTGATGCTAGAAGTTTAGCGATACATCCTGCTACTACAACTCATAGTCAGTTAAATGATGAAGAATTATTAGCTGCTGGTGTAACACCAGGTTATGTAAGACTTTCAATTGGTATTGAACACCCTGACGATATCATTGCAGACATTAAACAAGCATTAGCTGCTTAATAATTAACTCATGGCCTCGATTTATTTGATTGAGGCCATGAATTTTTATTGTTTTTAATTTTATTTTGAAAAAGTATTGCAAGTTTTCTAGGAGATTCTTTTTTTTTAAAAAAACTACTTACCAAATCATTTTCTTTCTCTAAAACTATATCTCTAGTTTTAGGATGTTTTTTAGTAATTTCTAATACTTTCTCTTTTACGGTAGTATTAACTAAAGACATTTCTTTTTTAGCAATTGTGCAAAATTCTGATCTTGTGCTCTCAATAAAAGAAAAGCAGGTCTCTTTCTTTTTTTCTGGATTTTTTTCTTCTGCATATGCAAATACGTGGCCTAAAGGAGTTTTTCCTGTATGATGTTTAACTCCATAGCTTATTGCTGAATTTAAAGAAGATTGAAGCATTTTCCCACTAGATGCTCCTCCAACTGAACTGCCCAGTAAAGCTACGGATTCTGCACATCCATTTAGTAAAATTACGATTGACAATAAAAAAAATACTTTTTTCATAGTTTGTTAGTCTGCTTTGATTAGTTTCGTATAACTGCTTCTTATTTAAATAAAAGTTAATTGTAAGAGTAATAATTTTTATTAACACAACTTATGGTAGTTGATATCTAATATTAGGGTTTTCTTAAGGGTGATTAATTTAAGAATTTTATTTTTGACTTTGTTAAAATTAGTCGTTTTTTTACAATTGCACAAATTTCTGAGTCGGTTTTTTCAAGAAATGATAAACATGGCTCTTCTTTTTTCTCAGGATTCATTTTTTCAGCATAAGTTTTAATGTGCTCTAATGGAGCTTTACCGGTCTGCTTTTTGACACCATAACTTATTGCAGAATTTAAAGAAGATTGAAGCATTTTTCCATTTGAGGCTCCACTAACCGAGGTGCCAAGTAATGCGACGGACTCCGCACAACCATTAAGTAACAACATTGTTGTTAACAATACAAAAATTTTTCCCATACTTCTTTCTTATTTAATTAGAAGTTATTGAATTTGTATAAGTATAAATACAATCACTCCGTTCATTATGAGTATATCAAATACAACCTGTAATGGAAGAGTTTACGAGAGTACTCTTAATGGCTTATTACTTAAGCATCCCTCAAGATTTTCTATCATTTGCAAGTAAAACTTTGAATAATTTTCTACGGTAACGAATCCTATATGAGGCAATAGAAGAGCGTTCGAAAGAAATCTTAATTTGTGATCTTGAGGAAGAGGTTCCTTATCATAAACATCTAGGCCAGCGCCTGCGATTTTTTCTTCTTTAAGAGCTTCAATTAAATCATCTTCATTAATAATTTGACCGCGTGAAGTATTTATTAAGAAAGATGATTTTTTCATCAATTCAAATTCTTTTTTTGTTATTAAATTTTTATATCTTTCTCCAAGTACTAAATGTATTGAAATAATATCAGCTGTTTTTAATAAATCTTCTTTGCTCATTGGTAAAACTCCAATCTTATTAGCATGAGATAAATCTAAATTTTCGCTCCATGCACAAACTTCCATTCCAAATGCTTTTCCGACTTTTGCCACTTGAGTTCCTATCTTTCCAAGCCCAATTAATCCTAATAGTTTACCTTTTAATTCTAAACCTATTGTAGTTTGCCAATAACCTTGAAACATATTATCCACCTCTTGTTTCATATTTCTAAGTAAACCTAATATTAAAGCCCAGGTAATTTCTGCTGCTGGATTAGAGTTAATGTCTGTTCCACATACAATAATCTTATTTTTTCTAGCAGCTTCTAAATCAATTGCATTATTTCTCATACCAGATGTCATAATGTATTTTAACTTTGGAAGTCCGGTAATTAAAGATTTAGTAATTGGTGTTCTCTCTCGCATTATAAAAAGTGTTTCGAACTCTTCTAAAGCAACTATTGCTTCATTTTCATTTAAAAAGGGCTCATTAAAAATCTTAAAATCATACTTTTCTTTATATTTTTGAGTTTCAACTATTTGTTTAAATATATCTTGATAGTCATCTAAAACTGCTATTTTAATCATTAACTTTTCTATTTGATAAATAAATGCCAGTTAATATAAAAGCTGCTCCAGTAAAATGGTATAATTCAAATTTTTCTTTAAAGATTATAATTGCCATGACTGCACTGAATAAAGGCATCAATTGAACAAACATGGTAGATCTATTAGGACCAATTATCTGAACACCTTTTTGCCAGCAGTAATAAGCAGCAATAGCTGGAAACACAACCACATAAAAAAGAATCAAAAAAAATGCTTTATTGTAATTTAATTCTAATCCTATTGCTTTTTCATAAAAAAATTGAGGTATCAAAAAAAGTATCCCAACAGAAACCATTAGCTGAATTAAAGTAAACTGTGAAAATTTAAATTTATGTTTTTTAAGTAAAGTAGTATAAAGAGACCACGTAACTACACAAACTAGCATCCATAAGTCACCTTTGTTAAAACTTAAAGAAATAATTTTTTGAATATCACCGTTGGAAATGATTGATCCAATTCCTATAATTGACAACAACAGTCCAAGAATTTGAAAAATATTTGTTTTTTCAATTTTCATTAAAGACGAAAGCACAATTGTTGCTGCAGGAATAGCAGCTAACATTAGAACTGCATTTATTACCTGCGTATAATTTAGTGCAAAATAAACAACAGAGTTAAAAGTGCTTATTGTAATTACTCCCATGAAGCTGATAACAAGCCAATTTTTTTTAATATAAGGTAAATTGTTGTAAATTTCTTTATATGTAAAAGGTATTAATATAAACCAAACTGAAATCCATCTAAAAACATTTAAAGTTAGTGGAGGAATTTCAAATAATGTTGCAAATTTTCCAACAATAAAGTTACCGGACCAAAACAAAGCTGCTAAGATTAGAAATAAATAAGCTAAATAATTTTTTGACAAAAAACTCCTAGTTAAATCTCTTCGAGCTGTAGGGAGATAAATCTAAATTTGTTTTCTCTTCTGCAACTATTCCAGAAATAATTTTGCCTGTAATAGCTCCAAGAGTCCAGCCTAAATGATGATGGCCAAATGCGTAAATGATATTTTTATTGTTTAATGAAGGACCTAGTATTGGTAAAAAATCTGGCAAAGTTGGTCTAAAACCTAACCATTCATCATCGTGTTTTTGAAGTTGGGGCAAGAGTTCTTTTGCACATTTTATAATATATTCAATTCTTCTTTTTGATGGAGGATTGATTAAGCCTCCTAGTTCAACGGTGCCTACCGCTCTTAGCCCCTGAACCATAGGTGTCATACCAAAACCTCTATCTAAAAAAATTACAGGCCTAGAAATTAAATGATCCATATTTTTAAAATGAACATGATATCCTCGTTCTGTATCTAAAGGAATTGTTTCTCCCAATTGATCAGTCAATTTTTTTGAAAAGGCTCCTGAGGCTATAACTGTTTTTTCAAAACTATATTTTTCTCTTTGAGAATAAATAATGGTTTCATTTTCACTAATTTGTTTAAGACTGGTAATATTTTCTTGAACAAATTTTCCACCTTTATTTTGGAAAAGTTTAAATATTTCTCTTAAAATTCCCTGAGGATTTCTGGCATGCATAGCTCCTTCATAAAATACTCCAGCATCAAAAACTGGTTTTAAATTAGGTTCTAATTCTAAAATCTCTTTTTGAGATAACAGTTTTTGTTCTATGCCTAAATCATTTCTTACTTTAATCTCAAGTTCTCTGCTTTTAAGATTTTGATTAGTCCAAACATAAATAATTCCTTTTTTTTCAATTAAATTACTTGTATTAATTTCTTTAAATATTTCTTCATAGGCATCATTAGATAAACTTAAAATTTGATGCATATATTTTGCAGTATGCAACATAGATTTTTTATTGCAGTTTTTGAGATAATTTATGAACCAAGGAATCATTTTTGGAACATGATTCCATTTTAATGCTAAGGGTCCATAAGAACTAAATAACATCTTAGGAACATCGTTTAAGATATCTGGACGATTAAATTGTAAAACAGCATAAGGAGAAAAGTGTCCTGCATTTCCATAGGAAGCTGGTCGAAAATTTGTAGAGAGAGGCTCGTGACGATCAAATATAGTCACAGGAATATTTCTTTTAATTAATTGAAGTCCAATGCAAACGCCTTGTATGCCTGAGCCAATAATTCCAACTGATTTACATTTATACTTTTCCATGAGAAATTTATAATGCAAACTTTAGAGATTTTGTAGTGCGGTAGATTAGGCTATAACTTCAGAGTCTTTGTTTAAATTTGCTTCTGAGCCACCATTTTCTTTAGGTCTTTTTTCCTCTTTTGGTGATTTGCTAAATAAAAAGTCAGGTTTAAGTTTAGATTTCGATCCATGAGTTTTTTTAATGTATCCATCTATGTCAGCACCATTTTCTGTTCTTAAATTATTACCAAATTCTATATCTCCTTTGACAGTACCAGTGCTTCCTACAATTACATCATCTCCAGATATTTTTCCGTCCATATGACCATGTATTTCTACTCTGTCTCCTTCGATTGATCCAGTAATTGAACCTGTTTCCCTGATAACAATTTCTTTTGAAATAACAGGTCCTTTAATTAAACCTGCAACATCGATAGCTCCGGAACTATTTATTGTTCCTTCAATACTCACTGTCTCGCTTATAAGTGATCTTTCACTATCTTTAATTTTATTTTTTTTATCACCAAACATATAATTTTTTATAATCTAATCACCTATCTATTATATTAACAAGCCTTTTCTAAAAAAAAATTTGGTCATTATAGGCTTTTTTTTAATTTACTGGCATGTCTTTGTATACTTTACAAGACATTGTTATCCCTAAACCCAGCATTATTGCCATCATAGAAGAACCGCCATAAGACATAATTGGCAAAGGAGATCCTACAATAGGTAATAAACCTAAGACCATTCCCATATTTACTACTACATAAATAAAAAATGCTGTTGCAAAACTATAGCAATAAAGCTTTCCAAAATTACTTCTAGTCATATTTCCTATTCTAACTATTCTTGAAACAATTAATCCATAAAGTAACAAGATAAATACTGATCCAAAAAATCCAAATTCTTCTGAAAATAGAGTGAATATAAAATCAGTATGTTTTTCTGGTAAATAATCAAGATAGCTTTGTGATCCGTTTAAAAAACCTTTGCCAAAAAGACCTCCTGAACCAATAGCAATTTTAGACTGTATAATTTGATATCCAGCTCCTAAAGGATCTTTTTCAGGATTTAAAAAAGTTAGTATTCTAGCCTTCTGATACGGTTTCAAAAAAGAAATAGCTAATGGCAATAATGCAATAAAAAATAAAAAGGAATAAGCAAAAAACTTTGCTCTTACCCCAGCAAGCCAAGCTACAACTACGCCTCCTAAACCAATTAAAATAGCAGTTCCAAGATCTGGTTGCATTACAACTAAAAGAACTGGGAAAATTAAAACAAAAATTGGGAGAAATAAAAATTTCATCTTATTAATACTTTCTATTGGAACACGATGATAATATTTTGCTAAAAATAAGATTAATCCTATCTTCATTAACTCAGAAGGTTGGAGATTCATAAAATAAAAGTTTAACCAACGCTGTGATCCTGAAGATGTTAATCCAAAATATTTAACCCCTATAAGAAGAATTAGAAAAACAAAATAAATCAAATAACTTGTCGAATGCCAAAATCTTATTTGAACAAAAGACAAGATAATAAACATAAAAAAGAAAACAAAAAATCTTAAAATATGACTTTCAGTATGATATTTAAATTCTCCACCATCTGTGGAATACATTGCAAACATACTAGTAATTCCCAAAATTAAAATTGAAACAACTAAAACATAGTCAATAGAAAAAAGTTTATCTTTAATACTTAGAGATGATTGTATGGATCTTGGTTGAAACATTATATAGAATCTCCTGATAAATTCTTAATAGACTGTCTTAAATCATGACGCTCTAAAACTTTTTTAATAACTTTTTTTGCAATTGGAGCAGCAGCTTTACTTCCAGTACCACCATGTTCTACTACAACACTTATTGCATACTTTGGATCGCTTACAGGAGCAAAAGCAATAAATAAAGCATGGTCTCGATTTTTATATTTTAATTGTTCTTGTTTGACCTCTGCTTCTCGTTGTGCTTCTGTAAATTTTCTGATCTGAGATGATCCAGTTTTACCTGCAAAAGTAAATCTTTTATCTTCTAGTCTTGATCTATACGATGTTCCTCCAGGTTCATTTGAAGAAGAGTACATTGCATCTTTTACAATTTTTATATTTTCTTGGTTTTTAAATAGTGGTTTTAAATCAAAATTAGATACTAATAAATCTGCGGGTAAAGGTTGACCAGGGTTTTCGTTTTTGAATTTTAAATAATCTTTTAAATTATTTTTTGTTTTATCAAATAGTATTCTAGGTTTAATTTCAAAACCACCATTAGCTATTTGAGCTGTCATTAAACATAATTGAATAGGAGTGCTTTGAAAATAACCTTGGCCTATTCCGGAATGTAATGTTTCTCCTAAATACCAGTTTTGGCCAACATACTTTTTCTTCCAAGAAGTGCTGGGAACAACTCCTGAACGTTCTTCTACAAAATCTTGTAATACTCTTTTTCCAAGACCAAATTTTTTTGCCGTCTCCGATAATCGGTCGACACCAAGTCTCCTCGCAACTTCATAAAAATATACATCACACGATCTTTTAATTCCCGATCTCATATTCATTATGCCGTGACCCTTCTTTTTCCAGCAATGAAATTTTTCACCAAATAATTCAATTTTACCTGTACACTTAACAGTATCTAAAGGTCGAATTACTTTATTTTCTAAAGCACTTAATGCTACCAAAGTTTTGATAGTTGAACCTGGTGGGTATAAACCAGATACAGCTTTGTTGATCAAAGGTTTTCTTTCGTTACTAACCAAACTGTTCCAGTAAGATTGCTCTACTCCATGCACGAATGCATTGGGATCATAACTAGGTGAAGAAACTAAAGATATTATATCACCATTATAAATATCCATAACACACACGGATGCAGCTTTGTCTGCTAGTATTTCAGAGGTATACTTTTGAACTTCTAAATCTAAAGTAGTTTTAAAGCTTTTTCCTGCCGTGCCTGGGTCAACTTTAATTTGTTTAATTCTTTTGCCATAGGCGTTAACTTCATACCTTTGAAATCCAACTTCTCCTATTATTTCCTTGTCTAATCTACGTTCCAGTCCAGTCTTTCCAACTGCCATGCCAGGAACAGACATATCTTTTAAATATTTTTTATTTTTTAAGTCCTTGGCGCTTACTTGTGAAACATAACCTAGAATATGGGCAGAAGAATTATCCTTATACAATCTTGCAACTGATACAATAGGTTCTACTCCTTGTAGTTCGTGTAAAAATAAATTTATTCTAGAGAACTCAGACCAATTCAAATTATCAGAAATAATAATTGGTTCCCAGGGTTTTTGTTTTGCAATTTTCTTTTTTAAAGAAAATATTTTACTATCACTTATCTTCAATATTGTTTTTAATCTAAAGAATGTTTCTTCGATACTTTGAGTGTTTTCTGGTATTAAGTGTATTTGATAAACTTGTTTATTTGAAGCTATTTCTTGATTAAAAAAATCTTTGATCACTCCTCTTTCAGGAGCTAGTTTCCATTCTCTAAATCTATTTTTATCTGATAAAGTCTTATACTTACTGCTTTCATTAATTTGAAGAGTGATCAGACGACCTAAAACTCCAACAACAACAATGGCTTTACTGACTGATAACAAAAACATTCTTCTGCTAATTAATTTTGATTTTATTACCGTGTTGCCGGAACCAGAACTAAACATTTTTTCCAGTCGTTATGATTGAATTATAATAAGTAAATAAGACCCAGAAAAATGGAAAGAAGAGTAAAGTAAAAAAAGTGTTATATGATACTTCTGTAAAATTTATTCCTATTTCAGAAAAATTACTTAATAAGATAAAAAATATTAAATTTGAGAAAATAATTGCTATAAAAAAGGTAAACCAGTCAGTTGTTATTCTTGTATTAACAGTCATATTTTTTACATAAGTAGCTACTAGAGACACCACTAAATAAGCTAAAGAACTCAAACCTAAAGGAAATCCCATAATAACATCATTTAACAGGCCAGCCAAAAAAATATGGCCACTTCCTAATAATTCTGGTCTTTTTGAAACCCAAAAGTAAATTATGATTAATTGAATATTAAAAGATAAAATTTCAAAATAATTTTCAAAATGACTGTCAATTTCACTTATAGATAAATAGTATAAAAGAATGAGAGGACCAAGGTTTAAAATTTTGCTTATCACTTTATAATTTGCCATTTAAAAAACCTCTTTTTTTTGTTTTGAGAAATCAACTTTGACATATGAAAGTTGGCTTGACTCAGAAAATAGTTTTACTTGTCCTTCTTCGGTCGTAATTCCTATAGGAGATCCTGGAAGGAAAATTCCATCTTTTCCTGAAGTAAACACTTCTAATCCCTCTTCAACTATATAGCCTTCAGGTAAGTATTCTAGTATTGGCTTTGCTTCTCCATTACCTTTTAAAATTGCTTGAACTCCATCTCCACCAAAAGTCACAGGAATTCTGCTGTTTAAATCATTTAAAAGTAAAACCCTCGAAGATAAGTAGTTTGTTTCTACAACTCTTCCTACCAAATATTCTTTGTCTAAGACTGGCATGCCTTTCAATATACCTGACTTGGAACCCCTGTTAATAATTATTGATTTTAGATATGGACTACTTTTGTCAATTAAAACTTTTGAAAGAATTGTATTTGATTGAAATTGAAATAAAGTTTCATCTGACTCTAAAATTTTTCTTAAATTTTTATTTTGATTAGTTAAATATTCAACACTAAGTTCTTTTTGTCTATAAACTTCAAGTGCTTGCTTCAACCTTTTGTTTTCTTCTTTTATATTAATTAAATTTTTAAATCCCTCTGTTACTTGGGGGGCAAATCGAGAGGGAGATGAAGCTACTAATGAAACTCTATAAATTCCATCATTAATTATAGATCTTACTGGTTTCATAAAACCGAAACCATAAATATCTAAAAAAAAAATGATAGTTGCTAAAACTATCAGAGAAATTAATGAAAACTTTTGTGCTGCACCCCTTTGTAAAAGGGCTGATCGAAACGCTATACCAAAATCATCTCTACTAGAGGACATTTGTCTTTTTAGATTAATTAATACTCAGATAACATTGTAGAAAACAACTCTTCATTTTCTAAAGCTCTTCCAGTACCAACAGCTACGCATGATAAAGGGTCGTCAGCTATTGTTACAGGTAAGCCTGTATCTTGTGAGATTAATTTATCAATATTTTTTAATAAAGCCCCGCCTCCTGTAAGAACTAAACCCATGTCAATTAAGTCTGCGGATAATTCTGGAGGAGTATTTTCTAAGGCTTCTTTAATTCCAGCTAAAATTTGATTTAAAATTGGCATTAGAGCTTCACAAGCATCTTTCTCAGTTAACTCAATTTCTTTTGGAGTTCCTGATCTAATATCTCTACCTTTCATTAAAAAAGTATTAGGTGTTGATGGTATAGCAGTACCAAGTTCTTTCTTAATTTTTTCTGCTGTAGAATCTCCAATTAATAAATTTAATTTCTTTCTCATATAATCTATTATTGATCTGTCCAAAGCATCGCCTGCTACTCTTAATGATTTTGAATATACTACACCTCCTAAAGACATAACTGCAATTTCTGTAGTTCCACCCCCAATATCAACTACCATTGAGCCAGTTGCTTCTGAGATTGGTAATCCAGCTCCAATTGCAGCTGCTATTGGTTCTTCAATTAATTGCACTTTTCTTGCTCCTGCAGCTAAAGCAGAGTCTTGAATAGCTTTTCTTTCAACAGGCGTTGATCCAGTTGGAACGCAAATTAAAATTCTTGGATTTGCAAAGGCATTTTTCTTATGAACTTTCTTTATAAAGTGCTTGATCATTTCTTCAGTAACTACGAAATCTGCAATTACACCATCTTTTAAAGGTCTTATAGCTGAAATATTACCAGGAGTTCTTCCTAACATGGTTTTTGCCTCATCTCCCACAGCAAGTACTGATTTTTTTCCACCATCATCTATTACAGCAACTACTGATGGTTCATTTAAAACTACTCCTTGATCTTTTAGCACTACTAAGGTGTTAGCAGTTCCTAAATCGATAGCCATATCTTGTGACCATAATGATGATAGTCCTGAAAGTCCTTTAAACATTATATATTTCTCCTTATATTTGTACGCTCAAACTTGGGTCTGGCGCTGTTTTTTTTCTTTTTATTATTAGTTTATTTAATGCGCTTAAATAAGCATTAGCAGATGCTACCAATGTATCGGTGTCTGCGGCTTGCCCTACAGTGGTTTTTCCTTTTTCTTCTATTCTAACACTCACTGTTGCTTGAGCATCAGTTCCTTCCGTTACTGCATGAACATTATACAGTAAAAGTTTAACTTCGTGTGGGTAAAGTTTTTTTATACATTTGAATATAGCATCTACCGGTCCATCTCCTGTTTCAGATGCCTTCTTTACCTCTCCGAATACTTCTAAAGTCATTTCTGCTTTCTGTGGTTCGCCTGTGCCTGCAAAAACTTTTAAAGATTTTAATTTAATTACATTATCATCTGTTACCAAACTATCATCTACAATTGCTGCAATATCTTCATCGTAAATATGTTTTTTTTTATCTGCTAAGACTTTAAATTTTCCAAAAGCAATTTGTATTACATCGTCTGTAACTCCTACATACCCTAGATCATTTAATTTATCTTTAAATGCATGACGTCCTGAATGTTTTCCCATCACCAAAGAAGTTTTATGAACACCAACACTTTCTGGTGTCATAATTTCATAAGTATTTCTATTTTTAAGCATTCCATCTTGATGAATTCCAGACTCATGGGCAAAAGCATTTTTTCCAACTACTGCTTTGTTAAATTGAACTGGGAAACCAGTCGCATTTGAAACAACTTTAGATGCTTTACTTAAGAGTTTAGTATTAATGTTTGTAGTGTATGGCATTAAATCATGTCTAGTTCTCATAGCCATAACTACTTCTTCTAAAGCTGCATTACCCGCTCTTTCTCCAATACCATTAATTGTACATTCTATCTGTCTTGCTCCAGCCATCACTCCAGCTAAGGAATTAGCTACTGCTAAACCTAAATCATTATGACAATGTGTAGAAAGAACAGCTTTATCTATGTTAGGAACTTTATTTAATAGTGTTTCAATGATTTTTTTAAATTCTGAAGGAACGGTATAACCTACTGTATCAGGTATATTGATTGTCTTTGCGCCAGACTTAATAGCAAGTTCCACAGTCTTGCACATATAATCCATATCTGTTCTTGTTCCGTCTTCACATGACCATTCTACGTCATCAGTAAACTTTCTTGCATAAGAAACACTTTCTTTTATTGCATCTAATACTTCCTCTGGAGATTTATTTAACTTATGTTTCATATGAAGCGGACTAGTAGAAATAAATGTGTGTATTCTAAAATTTTTTGCATGTTTTAATGACTCATGGCAAGCATCTATATCTTTTTTAGTTGCTCTAGCTAATCCAGCTGGAATTGACCTTTTTAATGTCTTGCTAATTTCTGTTACTGCCTCATAATCACCTGGAGAAGCTATAGGAAAACCTGCTTCAATTATATCAACACCAAGTTCATCAAACACTCGAGAGATTTGGAGTTTTTCCTCTAAACTCATTGACGCGCCAGGAGATTGTTCTCCGTCACGCATAGTTGTATCAAAGATTATAATTCTGTTTTTATCACTCATATACTTAATACGCATATTACAAGTAAAACGAGAATATGCAAATACTTATGCAAAATTAACTTTATTTTTTTGATCAGATTGGGCTAATTTTTGTCTTTGTCGACTAATTTGTTTTTTCCAATCCAAGGCATCATGGCTCTAAGCTCTTTACCGACTTTTTCGATTTGATGATTAGCTAAATCTTTTCTCATTTTAAGAAAATTCTTCTGCCCTGATTTATGCTCCTCCATCCACTGTTTAGTAAATTTACCAGACTGAATGTCTTTAAGAACTTCTTTCATTTTTTCTTTTGTTTTGTTGTCTACAATTCGTTTGCCAGAGACATATTCTCCATACTCTGCTGTATTAGAAATAGAATAGTTCATGTTTGCAATCCCACCTTCATAAATAAGATCTACAATTAATTTTACTTCATGAAGAGTTTCGAAGTAAGCCATCTCTGGTGGATAGCCAGCTTCAGTTAAAGTTTCAAAACCATTTTTTATTAGTTCAACCAAACCTCCACAAAGCACGGTTTGTTCACCAAATAAGTCCGTTTCGCACTCATCTTTAAAAGTTGTCTCTATAATACCTGCTTTACCGCCACCAACAGCTGAAGCATAAGACAAAGCTAATTCTTTTGCTTTGCCGGAACTGTCTTTGTGTACAGCCATAAGACAAGGAACTCCTCCTCCTTTTTGATATTCACTTCTAACAGTGTGTCCTGGACCTTTCGGTGCTACCATAAATACATCTAAATCTTTTCTTGCATTAATTAAATCAAAATGGATATTTAAACCATGAGCAAAAGCTAAACTTGTTCCTTCTTTCATTCTCTGTTCAATATGATTTTTGTAAATTTCAGATTGAAGTTCATCGGGAGTTAACATCATAACTACATCTGCCCAGGCTGCGGCATCGGATAATGTCATCACTTTTAATCCAGCACTTTCTGCTTTTTTTATACTTGAAGACCCTTCTCGTAAAGCTACTACTACCTCTTTTACACCACTATCTTTTAAGTTTAATGCATGAGCGTGTCCTTGGCTTCCGTAACCAAATATAGCAACTTTTTTATCTTTAATTAATTGAGGTTTCGTGTCTTTATCGTAATATGTTTTCATAAATTTTAATTAAATATTTTTGCACCTTTTGTCATTGCAACTGAACCTGTTCTAGAGGTGCTTATAAGGCCAAATCTTTTTAAATCAAGAGCTAATTTATCAATTTCAGCTCTTAGAGCAGTAACTTGTATAACAAAAGATTTTTTTGTTTTGTCCAAGACTACTGGATTAAATTTTTTACACAATTTTTTTATTTTTTCTTGTTTTTTCGAATTTGCTAACATTTTAAATAATGCTAGTTCTCTAAATAAAATATCTTTTTCACCTCGTTTGAAGTCGGCTACTTTGTGAACAGGAACAAGCTTCTTTAACTGCAAATTTATCTGCTCAATTACTTGGGGCGTTCCTTCTGTTACAATTGTAATTCTTGATATATGTTTCTTTTTATCTACCTCAGCAACTGCTAATGACTCAATATTGTAACCTCTTCCAGAAAATAAACCTGCTATTCTTGCAAGTACACCTGCTTCATTATCAACCCAGACAACAATTATATGACGCTCAGTTTTACCAATTTTACCAGGGACACTATATGCTGATTTTGATTTTGGCATTAGACTAAAATCTTTCCTTCGTCAGAAATTTCCTCATCTTCTTCTGGACCTAAAAGCATTTGGTTGTGTGGTTTTCCTGATGGTATCATTGGAAAACAATTTTCTGATTTATCTACCACACAATCAAATATTACTGGTTTTTGAACATCAATCATTTCTTTTATTTTTTCATCTAATTCATCTGGTGTTTTAGCTCTAATACCAACGCAACCATAAGACTCTGCAAGCTTAACAAAGTCAGGAAGAGCTGCGGTATAGCTTTCTGAGTAGTTTTTTTCATGTAAAAGTTCCTGCCATTGTCTCACCATACCCATATATTCATTATTTAAGATAAATATTTTTATTGGTAATCTATACTGAACTGCTGTCGACATTTCTTGCATAGTCATTAAAACTGATGCTTCTCCTGCTATATCAACAACTAATTTCCCCGGATTAGCTATTTGAACTCCAATCGCTGCTGGAAGCCCATAACCCATTGTACCTAGCCCGCCAGACGTCATCCATCGATTAGGTTTATTAAATTTATAATGCTGAGCTGCCCACATTTGATGCTGGCCAACTTCAGTGGTAATAAAAGTATCTTGATCTTTTGTCAATTCATAAAGTCTTTGAACTGCATGCTGAGGTTTTATTATCTTATTACTATTAATAAAATTTAAAGATTTTTTTTCTCTCCATTTGTCAATCTGTTCCCACCATTTAGATGTTTTTTGTTTATTAGAGTTTAAAAAGTTTTTATTCTTTTCTTTAAACCTTTTTATTAAACTTTTTAAAAGTTCTGAAACATCGCTTACTACGGCTAGGTCAACCTTAATATTTTTTCCTATTGAGGAAGGATCTATATCAACATGTATCTTTTTAGACTTGGGTGAAAACTCATCAACCTTTCCCGTGATCCTGTCATCAAATCTTGCTCCTATATTAATCATTAAATCACAATCATGCATTGCATTGTTTGCTTCGAAAGTACCGTGCATTCCTAACATTCCTAGAAATTGAGGATCATCTCCAGGATATGCTCCTAGTCCTTGTAAAGTGGAAGTAATAGGAAAACCTGTTAAAGATACCAACTCTCTTAAATATTTACTAGCATCAGGACCAGAATTTATAACACCTCCTCCAGTATAAAAAATTGGTTTAGTTGATTTTTTTATCAGTTCAATAAATTTGTCTAACTCTATATTAGATAGCTTGTGAGTAGCTTTGCCATTAATTTTTTTCTTTAAGCTATTTTTTATAAATTTATATTTACCTTTTTTAAATTGTATATCTTTAGGAATATCAACTAAAACTGGGCCAGGTCTTCCAGTTGTAGCAACTTCGAAAGCTAAATGCAGAACTCTAGAAAGATCATTAACATCTTTTACCAACCAATTATGTTTTGTACACGGTCTCGTAATACCTGTTGTGTCGCACTCTTGGAATGCATCCGTTCCAATTAAATGTGTTGGAACTTGTCCTGAAATACAAACTAACGGAACAGAATCCATGTAAGCATCTGTTAAAGCAGTCACTGCATTAGTTGCACCTGGGCCAGAAGTAACAAGTAGTACTCCAGGTTTACCGCTTGATCTAGCATATCCCTCAGCAGCATGACCTGCTCCTTGCTCGTGACGAGCTAAAATATGTTTAATCGATTTATGGTTTTTTAATTCATCATAAATAGGAAGAACAGCGCCACCAGGATAACCAAAAATATATTCCACTTTTTGATCCTCGAGTGCTTTAAAAACTATTTCTGCTCCACTAATTAATTTAGACATAGATACAATCTAGCCTAGAAATGCTTCCCGTCAAGTTTTAGCTGACGACTTTTAATGTTTTTTTTAAAAGTATAGAAAAGTCTTTAGAATAAAGCTTGTTCCACTTCTTCATATGACCTCGAGCCCAAGTATTTTGTCTCTTTGCATATTGCCTTGTCTTTATATTTATAAGCTCTTTACATTGATCTAATGAAATTAAACCTTTTAAATAGGCATTGATTTCTTGAACACCGATTAATTTATTGGCTGAAAGAGATTTTTTTAGTTTAAGTAAATTAAATTTTTTTACTTCTTCAATGCATTTATTTTCAAACATTGACTCAGTTCTTTCAGAGATCTTTTTCAATAATTCTTCTCTAGAGATATCAATAAAAATTTTTTTAATTTCAAAATTAATGAAATCTGACTTAGTATTTGCAGTCCAATCAAATAATGACTTTTTTGTTTTTAGAATAACTTCGTAAGCTCTTTGAGCTCTCTGAGAGTCGGTAGGTAAAATTCTATTTTTAACTTTTGGATCAATATTTAATAGTTTTGTATAGAAATTTTCATAACCCAATCTTTTAAAAAGACTTCTAACTTTATTTCTAGTTTTTATATCTATATTAGGTATTTTGCTTATACCTTTGGTAATAGTGTTAAAATATAAACCAGTACCACCGACTATTATCGGAGTTTTTTTGTTTTTGTGACATTGATTTATTTTATTCTTAGCAAGTTTTAACCAATCTCCAGCTGAGAAATATTTTTTTACAGAAATAACTCCATATAAATGATGTTTGGCTTTTTTAATTTCTTTATTATCAGGTCTGGAAGATAAAATTGAAAACTCTTTATATACTTGCATGCTATCAGCATTTATAATTTCACCATTTAATTTTTTAGCTAATTGTAATCCTAATTTTGATTTTCCAGAAGCTGTGGGTCCTGATAAGAGAATTATTTTTTTAGACAAATTATTTTAATTTTACACCAATATATCTTCTTCGATTATTGTTATCTATTATTAAAAGAAGTAGATTTTTATCACCTTGTTTTACGATCTTATCTACTAGATTTTTTAAATCTGAAGAGTTTGTTATAGGAGTTCTTTTTACTTCTATTATTATATCATTAACATTTAATTGACCGTTTAATGGGCTGCTGCTTGAAACTTCTGTTATAACTGCTCCTTTAGTTATTTTCAAATCCCTAGAGGATATATCTTCTTTATTTAAATCTCTTACTGTAATTTTTAGTTTTTCAATTTCAAATTCTTTAGTCTTTTTTTGCTTAGATTTTTTTTCTTTAAATTCTTCTGATGACTCTAATCTTCCTAATTTTAACTTTTTAGTTAGCAGTTTTTTATTTCTCCAAATTTGAATCTCAACATTTTTTCCTACTTCGGTATTGGCAACTACCTTTGGCAAAGTTCGCATTGTATCAATTGTTTTTCCATCAAATTTTAGAATAATATCTCCTGCTTTAACTCCAGCTTTATCTGCTGGACTTTTTTCACCGACACTAGCTACTAAAGCTCCTTGAGGTTTTTTCAGTTCAACCGCCTCTGCAATTTCTTTGGTAACTTCTTGAATTCTTACACCTAACCATCCTCTTCTTGTTTCTCCATAATTTATCAATTGATCTATTACTTTTGAAGCTGCATTAGAAGGAATAGCAAATCCAATTCCTATAGATCCAGACGACTGTCCTGGAGCAATAATAGCAGTATTAATTCCAACAACCTCTCCTTTTAAATTAAAAAGTGGACCTCCAGAATTTCCTTGGTTTATAGATGCATCTGTTTGAATAAAATCATCGTAACGCGTCATACCGATATCTCTATTTCTAGCAGATACTATTCCTGATGTAACAGTTCCTCCTAATCCAAATGGATTTCCAATCGCCACCACCCAGTCACCAACTCTTGCTTTGTCAGAGTCTCCAAAATCAACAGACTTAAATTTATCTTTTGTTTCCATTTTTAAAACTGCAATATCCATATAAGGATCTGCTCCAATAACTTTTGCTTTATACGCTTTAGAATTTACTGTAACCAAAATATCATCGGCACCTGCAATAACATGATTGTTGGTAATAACTATGCCGTTTTCTTTAATTATAAAACCAGATCCTAAAGATGATGCTTTTCTCTCAGTTGGTTTCTGAAAGTCTTTAAACATGTCTTCAAATGGATGGCCAGGAGGAAACTGAAAAGGAAATTGATTTGATGTTGTTCTTACAGTTTGAGTGGTTGAAATGTTAACAACTGATGGCATTAATTTTTCCGCTAAATCAGCAAACGAATCTGGAACCGCTCCTGCATTTGAATAGGAACTAAGTTTAAAAAGGACTATAATTAATAATGTTTTTTGGAAAAATCGCATTTACTTTTTTATATACCAAATTATTAAAAAACCTATAAGCAAAAATACAACTCCAAAAGTCCTTAATTTATTTTCTGGTGTATTCTTAATTAATTCAAGCATACTTTTGATTCTTGACGGGAAAATGGCAATTAATAAACCCTCTATAAAAAAGATTAATCCTATAGCAGTAATTAACTCGTTCACAATTGAATTAAATTATCTTTTTTTAATAGTTGGACCAACTGATTTTCCAAAAAATTTGAAAAATTCACTGTCTGGAGATAAAACTAAAGAGGTTTCACCTCCTATAAGAGCTTTTTCGTAAGCTTGCATAGCTCGATAAAAAGCAAAGAATTGGGGATCTCTTCCAAATGCATTGGCAAAAATTTTATTTCTTAGACCGTCTCCTTCACCTTTCATAATTTCAGATTTTTTATTCGCATTTGCTAGGATCACAGTCACATCTTTGTCAGCTGTAGATCTAATCTTTTGAGCTATTTCAGCTCCTTGTGCTCTAAATTCTTTTGCCTCTCTTTGTCTTTCTGTTTGCATTCTAGAATAAATGGCTTCACTGTTAGCTGGAGGTAAGTCAGCTCTTTTAATTCTTACATCTACGATTTCAATTCCAAAATTTTCTGCCTCTGTGTTCACATCATTTTGAATTATCGACATTTGTTTTGCACGATCAGTAGATAATAAAGTTGCTAATTCTTGTTTTCCTAATACACCTCTTATTCTTGAATTTATGATTGTTGATAATCTTGATCTTGCGACTCTTTCATTCCCAACTGAGATATAAAACTTTAAAGGATCAATAATTTTAAACCTTGCTATTGCATCTACAATTAATCTTTTCTGATCTGCTGCTATAACTTCTTCAGGGGCGCTATCTAGATTTAAAATTCTTTTATCTAAATAAACCACATTTTGAATAAATGGTAATTTAAAATTAAGTCCTGCTTTAGTAATTATTTTTTTAGGATCACCAAATTGTAATACAATGGCTTGGCTAATCTCTTGTACAATAAATACAGATTGAAATATGACAACTCCAATTATAATAATTAAAGGAACTATAATTCTAGGCATTAATTTTTTTCTCCCGATTTTTTAAGTTCTGGCAAAGGTAAGTAAGGTACAACTCCTGATCCAGATTCCTTATCGATAATTACTTTATCAATATCTGCAAGAACTTTTTCCATTGTTTCAAGATACATTCTTTCTTGAGTAACTTGTTTTGCATTTTTATACTCATTATATATTGCTAAAAATCTACTTGCTTCACCTTCTGCTTTTGCAACAACTTCTTTTTTATAAGCTTCTGCTTGTTGTAGTATTTGCTCGGCTTCTCCTCGTGCTCTAGGTATTACATCATTAGCATAAGCTTCGGCTTCATTTTTTGCTCTCTCTCTATCCGCTCTAGCAGCTTGTACATCTCTAAACGCATCAATTACTTGCGCTGGTGGATCGGCTTGTTGAGTTTGAACTTGAGTTATTTGAATCCCTGATCCATATTCATCTAAAATCTTTTGGGTGATTTCTTGAACTTCTACTTCAATATTAGATCTTCCTTGAGTTAAAATTGTTTGTATTTCATTTTTTGCTATTACTTCTCTCATTGCAGTTTCAGAGGTTGCTTTGACAGTTTCTACTGGACTTTGAATATTAAATAAAAATTTTTGTGCATCTTTAATTACCCAGAAAACTGAATAGTTTATATCAACAATATTTTCATCTCCAGTTAACATTAAACTTTCTTCCGGAACGTTACCAACTCCAGATGTTCTTCCGCTATCACTAGCAGGTCTAAAACCAACATCTACTCTGTTAACCTTTGTTACTTTAGGAGTTAAAACTCGTTCAAATGGTAATGGTAAATGATAATGCAATCCTGGTTGGGTCGTATGAACATATTTACCAAATCTAAGAACTACTCCCTGTTCGTCTGGTAAAACTCTGTAAAGACCACTAGCTATATAAAGTACAAGAATAATTAAAAGTCCTAAAATTATAGGTCTTGATCCTCCAGATTTTCCACCAGAGAATTTATTAATTTTTTTTTGAAAATTTTTAATTAAATCATCCAAGTTAGGGGGTTCTCTTCTAGTTCCAGAACCATTTCCGCTAGATCCTCCTCCATCTCCTCCAGGAGGTGCGCCCCAAGGGGACTGATTTTTGAAAATCATATCTTTAAAACTCATGACACTTTATATAGTGACTTTTCATACAAAAACAAGTTAAGTAACAGCGGTATTATGACCAATAAAAAAGAAGAAATGGACCGAACTATTAAAGAAAAGCTTGCTCCGAAGAAATTTATAAAGAATCCCATTAATGGAACAAAATTTACTTTATTAATCTCAAGCGCTAAAGGAGGAGTAGGTAAATCTACGATTGCTGTAAATTTAGCTTTTGCTTTACAAAATCTCGGAATGAAAGTTGGTATCTTAGACGCTGATGTTTATGGACCTTCTCTTCCAAAATTAATTAATTTAAATAAAAAACCAGAAAGTAAAGATGGCAAAGCAATGCTGCCTCTAGAAAAATATGATGCTCAATGCATGTCAATGGGATTTTTAGTAGAGGAACAAACACCAATGATATGGCGTGGTCCTATGGTTATTAGTGCTTTAAAAACAATGACTCAAAAAGTTTTATGGAAAGATAGAGATGTAATCGTTATTGATATGCCTCCTGGTACAGGTGACACTCAACTTACTTTTGCTCAAGAAGTAAAAATTGATGGAGCAATTATAGTCTCGACTCCTCAGGACTTAGCTTTATTAGATGTAAAAAGAGGAATACAAATGTTTGACAAAACTGGTGTTAAAATATTTGGACTTATAGATAATATGAGTTTCTTCAAAGGTGACGATGGAAAAGAGTATAAAATTTTTGGAGAAGGGGGAGTGGAAAAAACAGCAAAGGAATTTAATAAAAATTTTCTTGGTAAAATTCCTTTAAATGAGGATTTAAGAAATTCAGCTGATAAAGGAGATCCTTTAACTCACTCAGATCCTGATCATGAGGTATCAAAAATATTTATAAATATTGCTGAAAAAATTAAACAAGCTTTTCAGTAAATCCAAAGGAAGTCATGAGTTCATTCCATTCTCTCTTTGATAAACCAGAACTTTCTAAATCACACTTTTCACCCTTGATCATTTTTTGAATTACTTTTTTGCCTTGAGCAGAAACATGAACTGCGCCAATTCTATAATCTAGGAAAGCAGCGTGAGATATTGGAACCCATTTCTTTACTGTTTCAAGCATTGCTTCTGCATAAACCCTAATTTCATATTGAGCGTGACTGTCAGCTCTGAGAAATAAAAAATTTAAAAGATTTAATAAATCTGTCTTCCAATACCATTGGGTATAAGAGTTTAATGTTAAATTCATTCTAGCTAGCTCTCTTGCTAGACCAGCTTTATTTTCGTCAATTACACTTCCGTCAAATCTTTCGTTAAGCATTGTTTCATAATTATCATAAGTTCTAGTAGCATCATCTTTTAAAATTTTAAGAACTTCATCTGCTTGGTCTCCAGTAATTAGATCTCCTCTACCTTGTCTATTACTTGTAGATTGAGCAGATAATTGTTCTTTGGCAGGAATATAAAATTCTTTATCTAGGATAGAATATCTAGCAGAGTATTCATTAACATTTGCTGTTCGATGTCTTATCCATTGTCTTGCGATAAAAATTGGAAGCTTAACATGATATTTAATTTCGCACATTTCAAAAGGAGTTGAATGCCAATGTCTCATCAAGTATTTAATTAATCCCTCATCAGTCGAAACTTTTTTAGTACCCTTTCCGTATGAAACTCTTGCTGACTGAACAATAGAAGTATCGTCACCCATATAATCAACTACTCTTACAAATCCATGATCTAAAACTGGAATGGCTTCATAAAGAATTTTTTCTAATTCTGGAGATGTCACTCTTTTAGTGTGATTTTTTTGTGACTGTTGATCTAAAATCTCTTGTTTTTGTTCTTTTGTGAGTTTCATTTAGAAATACTTTTAGAGTAATTAAATTTAGTTATAATTCCAAGTTGAGAACGTTCCTCGAGCGCCAGTAAGATTTGATTTCCATTTTCTCTATAATTCAAGTCTCTTATTCTTTCTCCAATATAAATTTTTTCCTTATATATTAATCTATTGTAAGCAGAGTTAAACTTTACTCTGTATAAACTTCTGTCATTTAGTGTGGATACTAAATAATTATCCTTGAAAAAATGCTCTGAAAACTCGTCATTAATTTTAATTAGCTCACTTATTCCAACAGAAGGAACAAACGAAAATAAGGGTTCTTCTAAACCTTCTTTTTCATGGTCTTTTTTAAAGTAAGGAGTTTCACCGTATTTGAAGCTGTACTGTTCTCCATAGGAGGCTATTGGCCAACCATAATTTTTTTTAAACTCTATTTTATTTATTTCATCGCCTCCTCTAGGGCCATGCTCAGTTGATAGAATTATATTCTTTTCTCTATCCACAAAAAGTCCTTGAGAAACTCGATGTCCTTTAGAAAATACCATTGAATTTTTATTTTCTAAATCAATAAATATAGTTTTACCAAAAATTGAGTTATCCGACTGAGGTTTCTCATCAACTATAGGTCTAGAGTCGTTGGATAAAGTTAAAATTATCCCCTCTTTTCCTAAATGGTTATAAGCTTGCATTCTTCCACCTCCAACAGATTTTGCACATTCAGCTGGACTATAAAAATCTTCGAATGCTAATAGATTATAATCTATTTTTGCACGAGATATTACGATTGAAAAACACTTTTTATTTTTTAAAAAGCTTTTATAAGAAACAAACAGATCATTATTTAAAATAAAACTATCCAAATAAAATCCATCTTTTAAATTTGATGGAATAGATGCTAAATTAATTTCTTTTTTTTTTAAAGATAAATCACCATCTTTAATTCTATAAATGTTACCTAAGTAATCTAATAAAATTATATTTTCTTTTTGGGTTTCAATATGAAAAGGCCTCCATGAAGACCAGTGAGATCCTTGATCAAGATTCTTGGTATAATATTCATCGGAGAACTTTAATTTTACTTTTCTCAGTTTAATTTTTTCATACTGAGTATTCGGTAAGAATTTTTCATTATAATCATTTCTAAGATTTTCTAATGGTATTCTGTGATATAGGGCTTTTAAATACGATTGATACTTAGGATAATTAGAATACTTAGGATAATTTTTAACAACAAGATCAGTAACCTTATAGATACTGAATAATACTACGAATAAAATTAAAACAAAAAACAAAAGATTAAAAATTATTAACTTTAAATTTTTTTTTACAAATTTAATCATAATATTTATTGATCAAGCAGTTTTAACCAAATTTTTGAACATTTAAAAGAGGTCATAATAGCATCAGGCATAAATTTAAGTTTTTTCATCAAAAGGTAATATCTTTTTATATCTCTTTGTCGATTCCATCTTTCGGGACAGACTAAACAAGATTTAAATTTTTTTATAAATCTTAAATTTTTATTATCTATTGGAAATTTTTTATATGTATCAAGCCAAATCCAATTAACTTTATTAATTAGTTTTCTACTTAAGTCTATAGTTTCATATTCTGAGAATCTTACTGCTATATTCTTATTTAATTTTTCATCCAATGTTTTAAAAATGTAAGGGAATTCTACATCTAATAAAAAATAAGATTTAATTTTATGTTTTTTTACCAATTTTAAAACGTTTTGTTCTATACCACTTTCTTTTATATTGAGAATTAAAGTTCCTTTTTTTTTTTTATATTCAGATAAATAATTCTCTAAACTATCTCCTTTAGCAAAAGGATCGTGTGATAAAATTAGCTTAGAGGAAGACGATCTTATATCAATTTCAGTTCCAAAATTGTTTGATATGCTTTTTAATTTTTTAATCGTATTGACTCTGTGTATTATAATTTCCATAAAATTATTTATTAAATTTTAACTTGTATATGAAATTAAACGTCCTGACTATTAATTTGATTTTTCCTAGTAATGTTCCTCCACCTTTAGCTTTTCCCTTTTTTCTCTCATACAAAATAACTGGATGTTCAACTACATTTAAATTTTTTTTATTCGCCATAAGAAGAAAAAAAAGGTCAAGTGAAAAGTCTTTGGGGTAGTTCTTCAAGATATCTTTTTTGAAAACTTTAGAAAATATTTTTGGTTGGGCGTTGATATCACTTAAATTCACATGAAAAAGATAATTCACAACTAATGACATTAGATAGGTAAAGAAATTATCAAACAAGCTTCTATTTATCCTTTTTCCCTTTACTATTACAATATTGTTTGTCAATTGTTCAGTGTTTGATAGATAAGCTGAAACAACATCTTTTAGTTTTACCTGTAAGTCAGAGTGACACCAGGCTATAACTTTTCCTGTACTTCTTCTGACACCTGACATTATTCCATGACCGTAACCAATATTGTCTTTAATATTAATTTTTAAAATATTTTTATTCTTTATAGAATTAAGTAAATTTTTTGTATTATCAGTTGAACCATTATTAACAAGAACAAATTGGATAGATTTATTCTTTTTTAAAATAGATTTAATTGAACTAATCAAAGTTTTGAGATTTTTTTCTTCATTGTAACAAGGTATTACGACACTTAAATTAATCATTTTATTCATAAGATTTCAGTGCATTGGGAGTTCCAAAATTTTTATAATTAGAAACATTAATATATCCAACCTTGTAACCTAATAATAATGCATTTTTAGCAACAACATCCATATAATATTCATTATTAATTTTTTGTTTTTTTCTAATCATAAATTTAAATGATTTAACAAAAACTTTTTTATTTTTAAAAGAGAACGCTCCGAGTATCACAAAGTCTTTCTTTGGTTCTAAGCTAACTTTCTTTTTACAACTTATTTTTTCTATTTGGTTTTCTTTAGCTTTTTTAACCCAACCATATTGATTAGGATTTCTAAGCATATTTTTATCAGGCCTAGTAACAAAAACAATTAGATCAAACTTTTTTATAAAATTTCCAAACTTTTTTTTATTGAACTTGTAATCATAATCACAAGACCCAAAAGTTACTGAATATCCGAGAGGTATTTGATTTATAGCTTGATAACAAGTAACTGCTTGGCCTGAATTTTCTTTAAAAAGTTTAATAAATTTAAAATTTCTAAAATACTTTTTAAACACTTTATTTAGTTTAAAAGTTTTGAAATGAGTATTTCTACAGATAAATACTTTTTTTTTTGAAAATGGTAAGCTTCTAACTGAGTAGAGAATTATTGGTTTTTTTCTAAACAATATTAATGGTTTAATAGTTTTAAAACCCTTGGTAGCAAATCTTTTTCCACTTCCGGCCATGGCAATAACATTAATATTTTTCATTTGAAACTCATGGTGTGAAGTTTTTTATGTTGATTTTTATTTATACGCCATATTGAAATTTTTTTAACGTTATAGGTTATTGATATCTTTTTTTTAATAAGGAATTGAATTTTTTTTAAATTATGCTTTTTACTAATTGAGGAAATTGTGAAATGGGGTATCCAATTTTTTCCGACAAAAGGATAACCATATCTTCTATAATCTTTTTTTAATTTTCCATCAAATTTATTTTTTTTAACAATGTTCTTACTTTCAACTATTTGATTCAAAAACCTAATCATTTTCATTTGAAAATTATTCAATGAAGTATTTTTTTTTAATGAAAAAAACATTGTATGACCTTTTGTTTGGGGATCACTATAAAAAAATTTTATTTTAGATATCTTTATTTTGATATTTTTAAAATTTTTAACAAATTTAGTTATTTTTATGATCTTGTCTTTAGCCAATTTTCTTTTAACTGACATAGTAAATAAGGTTAAGTGGGCAGGATGAGATAAGTATATTTGATTGCCATAATTTTTTTTAACTGTTCTTTTAAAATTAATTATAATTTTCTTTAATTTTTTATCTGGTTCTATAAAAAATCCTATAAACATTATTTAAAAACTCTTCCTAAGAAATGTTCTCTATTAATATTTGGCAACAATTTTTTTTGATAATATATAAATTCAATTTTTTCTAGATGATTTATTTGAATTTTATGCCACTCAGATAAAGGTAATTTGAATTCACTCCCAATTAAACATCTAAGAACTACATTATGAGTTAATACAGCAATATTTTGTTTAGAATTATTTTTAGCTAAAAATTTCAGGAGATTTTTCTTAAATTTTTCAATTCTTAAATAAACATCCTCATCACTTTCACCTTCTGGAAACTTTGGGTCCTTTTTTTTGTTCCATGCTTGCTTGATATATAAAAATTTTTTAATTAAAGTTTTATAATTCATTCCTTCAGCGATGCCATAATTTTTTTCATTTAAATCATTGTCTAGTATAATTTTTTTAGAGTTTATTAATCTAGCTGTTTGTACACTTCTCCTGAGGACACTTGAAAATATTAAAGAAACATTTTCTTTTTTAATTTCTTTAATCTTTCTACTTAAATCTTTATTTATTATTATTTCTGGATCTCTGCCTATACCTAGAAATGAATTATCATTCAAATTTGTTTTAGCATGTCTTAGAAAAATTATCTTTATACACTTCTCTTTCTCATTTTTAAGATATTTTTGAAATATATTAACAAAATTTTTTACCCAAATTGAAAAAATATTCGCTTTTAAATCAAGATTATATTTTTTTGCTTTAAAAATTAAATCATATTTTTTTATATTCGATCGACTTTTTTTCTTATAAATTTTTTTCAATATTGAAGAATATTGATTTTTATTTGGTTTTATATTTTTTTGTTTTAATAATTTATAATAATTAAATATTAAGTTTTTTACGATGTGGTAATAAAACTCTTTTTTCTGAAAAGATTTTATTTTAAAATTTTTTTTTCTTAAGAATATTTTTTTATTAATAAATGAATACTCTCTGTAAGAAATAATATTTCTACCTAAATCTTTTAAATATTCATCAGATCCTCTTCTGCTAGAAAAAAAATCTTGAAATTGAATTTTGCCTGCTGAAAGTAAATTGCCTAAATTTTTCCCTTTAAAAAATTTTGTTCTTTCCCAATCAAAACATGTAAAAGGACTCTTAATCACGTGGTTGAAATGACTTTTTAAATCGTAAACCATTAAGTGAAAAATTAATTGATTTTTTGTATCAAATTTAAGAGGTCCAAAAGAAGTATTAATTTTAATTTTATATTCACTAAGACCTAATTTTTTTGTATTTATACTTTCGATTAAATTTTTACATTTTTGAAATTTTTTTATGCTCAGTTTGTCTAAAATAACTACTATATCTATATCTCTATAATTTGAGCTTTTAGGATTTTCCCAAAAGGAACCAACTAAATTTACCGAAACAACTCCTTTAATTCTTATAAATCTATTTAAAATAAAGTTTTTTAATTCTAGATATCTTTTTTTTTGCATTCACTTATCTAAAGTATTTTCCGAATGTTTTCAGAACCATGATGGCATTTCTTGGATTTTCATTGTTTAAAACAGCAGATCCCGAAACGATATATTGTGCTTTAATTGATTTAATATTTTGTTTATTCACTCCTCCATCAATATGCAAATTAAACTGTTTTCTATTATCAAGATTATTGATCTGATTAATGAGTTTGTAGGAACCCTCATAAAATTTTTGTCCAGAAAATCCTATGTTTTCAATCGATAACACCATTATATCCTTAAAATCCGATACAATTTCCTTTAATTTTTTTGAATAATCATTGACTGCATGTAAAACTATTCCTGGCTTTGAGCCACTATTTATAATCTTATTTTTAATTTCATTTAGGTCTTCTTCAACTTCATAATGAAAAAAAATTATGTCAGAATATTTTGCAACTTTATCTATCCATAAACTGGGTTTTTTTGTCATAAGATGAGTGTAGACCTTATGATTTTTCCAATAAGCTTTAATTAAGTCAAATTGGTAAAAGCTTTGATCAATTTCAGTCTTAACAAGAGTATTGTCGACTACATCAACGTGAATAAAATCTGGATAAATTCCAATTTTTTGAAAAATACCATGAGTGTTTTCATTTCTCTTTGCGTAGATTGCTACCCCAACTTTGCCATGCTCCCTAAAAGTAATTTTTCTATGGAGAATGTAAGCAAATATAAAAACTATTCCTGAAATAATTATTCTACTAAATTCATACTCATAACTTCCTTTAAGATTAAAAGACACAAATTTATTAATTGAGAATTGTATGCTAGCTGACAAGACAGATATTACTACGAAGTAAAACAATGACCTTAATAATAGATACTCAGGAATATAAAAATTTAATTTAATATTTAAAATAAAAGCTACCAGTATACCTATAGAGATACTTAAAATGATACTTAAGACTGGGTTTAATCCAAAGTTTAATAGCTGTTTTCTTATTAATAGTTCTACAACTAAAGAAAAAAGACCAATGACTATGTATATTAAAATATGTCGATATCTGTATAACGCAAAATCTAAATCTTTTTTTAATTCAGAGCTGAAAAGCATTATTTTTTTTGACCGTAATAAAAGTTCGCACCGTGCTTTCTGTCAAAATGCTTACGTATCAAATTTGTATCTATTTTATCCTTTAATCCTATTTTCATCGAATTGAATGCTAACAAGCCAATAAACTCTATTAACTCTAAATTTTTAACAGACTCATAAGATGATTTTCCCCAAGCAAAAACACCATGGTATCGAATTAATATTCCAGGACATTTATTAGGTTTTAATTTTTGTTTTTTAAAAGTTTTTAAAATTTCTAATCCAGTATTATATTCATATTTATTTTTTACATCTTTTTTTTTCATTCTGTTGGTTATAGGAACATGCTTATCAAAATAATCGGCATGGGTTGTACCTAAAACAGGTATAGGTTTTCCAGTTTGTGCCCAGGAAGTTCCATAAGTTGGGTGACCATGAGCTATTCCTTTTATAGTATCCCATTGCCTATATAAAACTCTATGAGTTTCAGTATCTGATGAAGGATTCAAACTTCCATCGACCACTTTTCCAGAGGAAATATTTATTACATTAAAATCTCTATGCTTAATAGTATTAAGATTTATTCCTGAAGGCTTAATAATGAAATGGTTCTTATCTATTCGTTGACTAACATTTCCAAAAGTTTGAATAGATAGGTTTTTTTTAACAAGGTTTTTATTTGCTATTAAGCAGTTTTTTTTTGATTTTAATATTTGTTTTTTTAACATATCTGTTCAATTGATATCATTTAATCTAATACTAATAAAGTAACATAATAATTTATTAAACTTAGCCTTTAAATTTAAGAATAGTATAATTTTTAGTTGAATAAATTAAAGTATAACCGCTTACAGAATTACTTGAATTAGAAAAATGATTTTCTGCCGGCCCTAGAACAATATAATCAGGATACTTTCTTGAATTTAAATTTTGAGAAATATCTTGGTCAAAATTTAAATAAGTAACAAATATATTTTTTCCTATCTTATTTTTCTTTGGGATATCAATATTAGATGGAATTTTATCACTATGCTTATAGTAATGTAGACTGCCTTTATCAATTTTATAGTAGCTATGAAATAAATATTCACAAATTCTATGATATCTATAAAGATTAATTTCAATCATATTTGTACATGAAGAATTAATATATTTGTCAAAGTTTTGATTTAAGTTAAGTATTTTTTTTGATCTTATCAACGCATGGGTAGTTTCATTAATATCTGTTGCATTAAGAGACTTCATCGATGGAATAAAATTATACCTTCCAGTCAATGTTGGAATAGTGTGCAATAACATTGAGTCAATAGTAAGAAAATGGGAATTAGATTTAGAATTATTTTCAATCCATGTTAAAATTTTTTTTATTTCTTTCGGTCTCATATCTGTCTGTTGTTTAGAAAGTTCAATTTGATAGATAAAAAGATTTATTACAAAAACAATAGGTAAGGTAGAAGCAAATAGATAAACAAAACCTTTAATCTTCTTTTTACTAATCAAATCCAATAAAAAATTAAAAAGTATCAAAAAAGTTAAAATTTTTGAAATATTATAATTAATAATAAAGTGTTGGGGTTCCGGTATTATAAAAAAATGAAACGATAGATGATAAAAAATAATTAAAGGTAAAAATTGAGTTACAATTACTAAAGAAACATTCTCATAAATTTTTCTATTAAAAAAAGTTAAAAATATACAAATAGAGAGAAACAATAAAGATTTAGCCATATAAGGATATATGCTGAAATTTTGGGACTTAGTAAAACCCAATGAAATTAAAAGATCATCTTTATAATTTTGAGTTAAAATAAAATATAAAGCAGGAATTGACAGTAAAAAACTTATAAAGCCTGCAAGGAAAATTTCTTTTTTATATTTGGCATTCACCCACAGGCTATACAAAAAAATAAGAAAGATGGAAAAACTTAAACAAATAAAAGTAAAGATGTAACTATACGCTGAAGCAACAACACTAAGAATAAGTAAATATTTATAATTTTTTCCTTCCAAAATTTTTAACAAACTAATTATGCCTAGAATTAAAAGAATTATTGTAAATTGATGAGACGGAAATTTTAGAGCAATCTTGCTAATGCCTATAGGATTTTCTAGTAAACTTTGGTCAAATGAAAAATATTTAAAAATATTAATAAATGCAAATTTGTCACTAGCCAGTAAAATTGAACTAAATAGACTAAAATAAAATTTATTAAAGATAGTTTGTAATAATAAGAAGCATAATAAAAAAGTTATAAATGGAAAAATAAAATTTTTGATATAAAAAAAATATTCAACTCCTCCAAAAATATAAGATAGAAATCCTGCAAATATATAAGGAAGAAACTGAATATTGTATGTCGAATTATTAATTAAGGACGTAGGATTTTTTAAATTTAATTCTCCTGTAAGGAAATAGTCATATACTTCTCTAATAGATGGGCCATAAATGATTTCGTCATTATTCCAAAAAAAATGGCTTTCATTAAAAGAGAAATAAATATTGTCTTCTAAATTTATATTATTTTGGAAATAATCTGGATAAAAACATAAAAAACCAAATACTAAAGAAGCAACAAAAAGAAAAAAATATTTTATCAATTTGCTATCTAAAGTTTCTAGAATGGTATCTAATTTCATCAGATTTCTAAGAAGCCACTTATTAAAATGTTGAATAATATAATATAAGTTTTATATTATTAATGTTGGTATTCCAACTATGACGATAAACGAATTTCGTAATAAACATTACGGACGTGGGGGCAGTACCCACCACCTCCACCATTTTCAGCTTGCGGGGGTGAATTAGGATCGACGGATGTCTAAAGGCTATTCTTTCGTACGAGATGGTTCCGACGTAACGGGCCAATTTATAAATGCTAACGAAAGTTACGCACTTGCTGCTTAATTAACTTAGTTAATTAAGTTACGGGGTTCGGGGCACCTGGCAACAGAACGCCCCTTCAAAAGACTCAAAACCTCCGTTAAACAATAATTTTTAAAAAAGTGGTCACACTGGTGACACAGTGAGAAAAGAAAATTTAGTGTGCGGGGGAATTATTTTTTCTTTTCCCATTTTCTTTCTTTTGCAATATTAAAGCAACCCCTTCCTCCCATATATGCTCCTGAACCAAACACTAAAAATATATGCCAATTATTAGAGTCACTATAGAAAAATAACGCTGCACTCCAAGCAACTAGGGCTATGGAAATTATATAACAGCAAACACCAAAAAAAAATAAAATATAATAATCTTCAGATTTTTTCATTTTTTTCATTAGTTGCAGAAAGTATAAACAGTGCTTTCCTCTAATAGTTTCAATAGTTTTTTATTATTCATTGCAAAAGTCATATACGAATTTCCTGGCTTAATTTTATTTGTTTTTAAAAACGTTATTGCTGAGGAAGATTTAATACCGAAGTTTATGCCTTCAGATTTGTCTTTAGCAAAACCAGCTACTGCTATACCTACTAACTCTCCAGTGTCATTAACAATAGGACCACCACTATTTCCAGGGTTAATAGGAGCGTCTATTTGAAATTCGTTAGAGTTATCTTCAAAGCCTTTGTTTGAACTTATAATGCCTGAAGAAACTTTAAGATCATCACTTAGTCCTTTGCCAAATGGGTAGCCAGCAACATAAACTTTTTGCAATTTTTCAATCTCACTCTTTGAAAAATTAATATAATTCTTATTTTTTGTATCTACTTTTAATAAAGCTAAATCTAAATTTTTGTCTGTTGCTATAATTTGTGCATCATATTCTTTATTAAAATAATTAATTTTTTGTGCCTTGCATCCCTCGACTACATGATTGTTAGTTAGTAAGTAGCCTTTATTAGAAATAAAGAAAGCCGTACCACTAGATGCCACTGATTCAATGCCAGAGTCTGTATCTTGACTATTGCATATGTAGCCTCCCAATTGAGGAAGATTATTCTCATTTTGTTTATATCCTATTATGTAAGTATTTTTATTTAGGTCGATGAAAATTTTTTTGTCCAAAATTGTATTTTGTGACGTTGATTGTCCAATAACTATTCCTTCAGCATACGTTATTAAGGAAAATTCTGATAATTCAAAGTTTTGCCTATTTTTATAATCCCTCATATAAACTTTCCATAACCCATTTGGATCAATAGGATTTTCTCCTAGTATTTTTTTTTTTCGTTTTTTTCCAAGCTCAGTTTCATAAAAATTAACCCAAAATTTTCCCTGTTCTATATAAAAATCAGTATATTTGTATGTAATAAATATTTTTTGTTTGTTGGTATCAATACTTATAATGTGATCTTCTTTATATAAAAATTTTTCTTTGGAAAATTTTAATTCACCCGATGTTTGATCTATATATGCTTTTGATTCTTCCGAATCTTTTTTCCACTCACTAGCTTTCCATTGGGTGTCTTCACCTTTGTAATAACATTGTTTTAATGCGAAAACTTCAGCATAAGCATTTCCACTCCACAACAAACCCAGAACCACGATCGCTAAAAGTTTTTTCATTGGACTCAGCATAGCCCTTCACATCGTTGGACTCAATACGGACTCATCCAGCAAAGAAATCAGGGCTTCTGGTTGTATTAGAATTGTTATATAACAATAAATAACGTTAAGAGGTCCGGGGCACCTGGCAACAGAACGCCCCTAATGATATAAATTTATATTATGTGTGAACTACTTCATTCTATTGGACAGTTGCTATTGATTTATATGGCTGTTGATTTTTTTCTATCTAGATTTGGTTTTGACCTATCAAGAAAAATTGGTTTTGGAAAATATTCGTATTGGGCGCCATATTTGTTAGGTTTTGGACTTGGACTTACTTTACTTATACAAACTGGAGATCAATGTTCAGGACTTTTTGGACAATGGAATTAAATTAAATTACTAGTGCACCTGGCAACAGAACGCCCCTTGAAAATTAATTAATTATAACTTAAGGGTAAGTGTGGATTTTAAAACATCAATTAAAACGTGCTTTAAGAAGTATGGCAATTTCTCGGGAAGAGCAACTAGATCAGAATTTTGGTTTTTTTATTTGTTCTTTTTTATTGTCTATATAGCCTTGATGATTTTAATGTTCGGAATCTCATTTTATTTTATGTGGCTTTGGGTAGTGTTTGCTTTTGGAATGATTGTGCCTAGTTTTGCAGTCACTGCCAGAAGGTTGCATGATGTTAACAAAAGTGGATGGCTTCAATTACTTCCAATGCCTACTGCATTATTAATGGATCTTCTTGAAAGAACGCAAGAATTTTCATCATTGTTATTTGCGATCATAACTTTGGGACTATATTTATATTTATTTGTTCAATATGTTTCGCATGGCGATAAAAAGGATAACAAGTTCGGAAAAAATCCTTACAAAAAAAGAAAAATAAGATAGCTCCAGGGCACCTGGCAACAGAACGCCCCTAAGACAATGAGCTGCTCTTGAAAGTTTTTTGGTCGCAGTGGCAATCTACAGAATAAAATTAATAAGTTTTTAATAGTATTTTAATCAGATGTTTAAAATGCTTTTAAAAATAACATTTATTTTGTTTTTTATTTTTCCGGCTCATAGCGCAGACGTGACTATCGATATGCTTAATAAATTGGATAGAGAAATAAATGTTTATTCAAAAAAACTCGTCAATGTAAATGTAGGTGATACTGTTTTTTGGAAATCGGTAAATCCTGGGCATAATGTAGAATTTATAAAAGGTGGGACTCCCGAAGGTGTGGAAAAATTTAAATCTAGTTATAGCAAGGATACTAGCTATACATTTAAAGTCCCTGGAATTTACGCTTATTGGTGTACACCTCATAAAAGTATAGGGATGATAGGTTTCATTGTAGTAGGTAACGACAAGTCTAACTTAGACTCTATAAAAAAAATTAAATTTTACGGTAAATCAAAAAAAATTGCAGAGAACATATTAAGTTCTCTATAAATAAAAGATTTACAGGGCCAATCAACAGATCGCTCCCTCCAAATCTCAAATTTTTCAAGGTACGAATTGTCCAAATTTATCATCAATCTTGGACAAGATAATATTTAATTAATTCTTATAATAAGATCATGATAAAAAATAAAATAAATAAATGGATCTTGCTTATATATTTTTTTTCTCTGAGCAATTATGCACATGCAAGAGTTATAACTGTAAACGAGTGTCCAGTACCTTTTGATTTCACAATTAGTGATTTTTGCGTATTAAGCACATTAGGTATGTGGCTTGCCGTTCCATTAGTAATTTTTCTTGCGCTATTTGCATTCGCTTTGATCAGGGCTATTTTTGGAAGTATATTTTCGAGATAATCTAAGTTGGGTGCCCTCAATAAGGGCACCCCTTCTAGTGTGTGTTAATTTTTATTAATTAAAAGCCTCATATCTTAACCAATTTTCATATTCTTTAGAGTATAAACCTATTCCTAAGTTGTCGGTCCAATTTTTTTCTTTTGTAATTTCTTTTGACCAATCTATACAATCAACCAAAATTATTTCAGATGTTTTTGTAAAAACAATCTCTACATCTTTTTTTTTGCTTTTCCCCGTTTTATCTCCTGGGTGGTTATAAATTTTTCCTTCTCTAATTTTGATTTTATCAAATTGTGCAGATATTTCTTTCGTAATTTCATTTAGTCTTTTTAAACAATCGCTAAAAGGTTTGTTCTGATAAAAAATAGCACCTGTAATAGCATAAATCTTAAATTTTTCATCATTTTGTTTTAATGCAAGAGCGATAGTTTCATAACTCTGACCTTTAGATCGAATATCTAGTAAATAAAATTTTTTATTAGGGTAGTAAGACTTTAAACCGTTAATCAATTGATCTTTAGTATAATATTCTAGAGCGCTATCTCCAACACTCATCCCATCTATTTGAAAGTCACTAATATCTTCAGCTAGAGATGGGGTTAAGAAACATAAACTTAAAAATATAATCCCTAAAAATTTTTTCATTAGTAGTCTCTTTTTTATTTTTATAATCTAATTCTTAGTCTTTAAGATAATAACAAGTACGCTCAAAATTCAATACCTTTGTAATTAAAAGACTCTTTAAAATTGACATATAGTAAATAAAAACTTATTAATTAGCATGAATTTCTTAAAAGCAATTGAAACATGTTTTGTAAAATATGCAGATTTCAATGGTCGAGCAAGTCGTCCAGAATTCTGGTGGTTTTATTTATTTAACATTATTTGCTGGATAGTAGCTTTTGCAATTTCTCCTATTATAGAATTAGTAGTGTTTGCAGGTTTGGCTTTGCCTTATATTGCTGTTACCGCAAGAAGATTGCACGATATTGATAAATCAGGTTGGTTGCAATTAATTGGCCTTATACCTTTGATTGGTTGGATAATAATGATTATTTGGTTAGCAACTGATGGCCAGAAAAAAAATAATAGATTTGGAAAAAGTATCAAAAAAAGAAGATAAAAGTCACCTTGCAGAAGAAAGCCTCTTCTAAAAACATAAACATGTTAAGAAAAAAAATTGGTTGGAAATTTGATAACACATACTTAAACCTGTCACAAAGTATGTTGTCAAAATTAAATCCAACTCCAGTTAAAACTCCTGAGCTAGTACTTTTTAATCATAATTTATCGAAAGAAATTGATTTAGATTTCTCTCATATTGACAATGAAGAATTAGCTCTGATTTTTTCAGGTAATAAATTGCCTGATGGATCAGAGTCAATAGCTCAAGCGTATGCAGGTCACCAATTTGGACAGTTTACAGTTCTAGGAGATGGACGAGCACTTACAATTGGAGAGCATTTAGATAAAAATAAAAATCGTTACGATATTCAATTTAAAGGTTCTGGAAAAACTCCTTACTCTAGAAATGCTGACGGTCGAGCAGCTTTAGGTCCCATGCTTAGAGAGTATATAATTAGTGAGGCTATGCATAATTTAGGTGTTCCAACTACAAGAAGTTTAGCGGTAATTAAAACTGGAGAGGATGTAATACGAGAAACAATTTTAAAGGGAGCAATATTAACTCGTGTAGCCTCAAGCCACATTAGAGTCGGCACTTTTCAATATGCTTTAATTTCAAAAAATAAAAATGATCTAAAAACTTTATTTGATTACACTCTCAAACGTCACTACCCAAAGATCAGAAAATCCTTAACTCCTGCTAAAGATCTTCTGAAAATTGTTTTAGAAAAACAAATTAATTTGATTTGTAATTGGATGAGAATTGGATTTATTCATGGAGTGATGAATACAGATAATATGACTATTTCAGGAGAAACAATTGATTATGGACCTTGTGCTTTTATGAATGAATATAATCCAGACACAGTATTTAGCTCGATAGATCATCAAGGACGTTATTCATATTTTAATCAGCCAAGAATAGCTAAATGGAACTTAGAAAGATTTGCAGAGTGCTTGCTGCCTTTAATTAATGATGACACTAAAGAAGCAATAAAAATTGCCACAGAAGTTCTTGAAGAATTTCCAGAAAAATATAAAAAAAACTGGTTGGAAATGATGAGAAAAAAAATAGGTCTCTTTGGAGATGATCCTAAAGATGAGCAACTAATAATTGAACTATTGTCGTGGATGGAACAAAACAAAGTCGATTATACAAATACTTTCTGCTATTTGATGAATGAATATAAACCAAAAAGTGAGATCTATAAGGAAAAACAATTTATATTATGGAAAAAAAAATGGGAAGATAGAATTACTTTAGATCATAATTCTTCAAAAAAATCCTTCAAAATTATGCGTAAAGTAAATCCACTAGTTATTCCTAGGAATCATTTAGTTGAGGAAGCATTAAATCTTGCAATAGAAAAAAATAATTTAAATAAGGTGAATAAATTACTCAAAGTTTTGGAAGATCCATATAATCGTATTTCGATGACTATTAATTATCAATCGACACCGTCCTCCGAAGAAAATTATAAAACTTATTGTGGCACCTAAATAAATTTAGAATATATATTTATCACCTAAATAAATTAATATTCCTACAGCAATACCTAATAGTATCCAGTAATAATTGTCTTTCATTTTGTGAGAAATTTACTCAAGTCAGGCTTAAAATAATTTGGTCCTTTCATTACTTTTCCTTTATCATTAAAAATAGGTCTTCCATTTTGATCTAATTTACTCATATTTGAGTTTTGTACTTCGTCAAAACATTTATCTAAATTAATACCAAACGCATGGCCTGCTCCATAAGTAACGTAAAGTATATCTGTCAAAGCGTCTGCAACCTCTTTTATATCTTTTTTTTCTACTGCTTCTTTTAACTCAGATAACTCTTCTCTAATTAGATCTATTCTTAAATCAATTATTTTATCATTTGGAAAACTTGCGTTAGTCCTCACTTCTTGACCAAAAGTTTGCATGAATTTTTTTACACTTTCAAAGTTTGTCATATTTTCTCCATATAAATTTTATAATATAAGTGTATTATATCAAAGAATCACGAATGAAATACAGAACGGAATTTGACAGTATTGGAAAAATTAAAGTACCTGGTGATAAGTATTGGGGGGCTTCCACTCAAAGATCAAACAAATATTTTAATATAGGTGACTTCCTTGTCAGGCCGATTGTAATTCGATCTATTGCAATAATTAAAAAAGCTGCAGCAATCGTTAATGCTAGGAATAAAGACCTAAATCCTAAATTAAGCAGATACATAATTAGAGCTGCTGAGGAAATTATTAAAGGAAAACATAGTGAACACTTTCCTTTAAAAGTTTGGCAAACAGGGTCTGGCACACAAACAAATATGAATGTTAACGAAGTTATAGCAAATAGAGCTATTCAAATGATGGGTGGTAAAATGGGTACAAAAAAACCAGTCCATCCAAACGATCATGTCAATAAATCTCAATCAACGAATGATGTTTTTCCCACTGCAATGCACATTTCTATTGCTATTAAGGCTAAAGAAAAACTTTTACCATCTCTAAAATTATTAGAGAAAGAATTGTCTAAAAAATCAAGAGAATTTAAAAGTATTGTTAAAGTTGGAAGAACTCATTTACAAGATGCTACTCCTTTAACACTAGGTCAAGAGTTTTCTGGTTATCAATCTCAATTAAAAAAATGCATAACTAGAATAGAAAATGCTTTAAAAGAAATATTCCATTTAGCGCAAGGTGGCACTGCTGTTGGAACTGGACTAAACACTAGAAAAAATTTTGATAAAAAGGTCATAAGAGAAATAAGTAAGATTACTAAATTACCTTTTAAACCTGCTTCGAATAAGTTTGCAGCTCTTGCAGCTCATGATGAAATTGTTAATTTCTCTGGAACATTAAATACCACTGCTGTGTGTTTAATGAAAATTGCTAATGATATTAGATTTTTAGGATCTGGTCCAAGGGCAGGATACGGTGAACTAATTTTACCTTCAAATGAACCTGGTTCATCTATTATGCCTGGCAAAGTAAATCCTACTCAATCTGAAGCAGTTACTATGGTTTGTGTTAAAGTTATTGGAAACCACAATGGTATTACTATGGCAGGTTCGCACGGTCATTTCGAGTTAAATGTATTTAAACCTCTTATCATCCATAACATTTTACAATCCATTAACATTATGAGTGACTCAGCAAAAACATTTGCCATGTATTGTATAAAAGGAATCAAGGCAGACAAAAAGAGAATTAAGTATCTTCTTGATAATTCGCTTATGCTGGTTACAGCTTTAGCACCTAAAATTGGTTATGATAAAGCAGCCTCAATAGCAAAAAAATCTCATAAAAATGGAACAACATTAAAAGAAGAAATTCTTAAGGCGGGACTGATAAGTGATAAAGAATATGACAAAATAATGAGTCCTATAAAAATGACTAAACCAAAATAAAATTAAATCACCTCTAAAAGAAATTCTTTAATTTTATTCATTCTAAAAATACTAAAAAAATCATCACTAAATAAAATGCTTTCAAAATTTTCTTTTAAAAATTTCAAATCTGCTTCGTTCACATTATGATGATTGTTAATATTAATTCTTTTAAAATTTATCTTTTTGTTCAGAAGATTCAGAGAACCTTCAACCTTCAAATTCAATGGGTCTTTATTCGCATCTTTTGTTATTTCTAATTTTTTTAAAAATTTCCCCCTTTTTTCTAAATTAAACAAACATAAAAAATTTAGCCTTGGATATTCTTCAATTAGTAAACTTTCTCCTTTACATTCTATATTCCCTCCTAAAATATATATTTTATTGAAAAAAGTTAATCTTCCATGAGCTAAATTTAATTCTAAAAAATGTTTTTGGATTAAACTGTTAGTAAATCTTTTCTTATTGTAATTTATTGTACTATTGCTATTTAGTTTCTTTAATATTTCTTGGTTTTGAAGAATCTTTTCTAAACTTAAACTGTTAATTAATTTTTTATCTATTTTATTAATATAAATATCAGAATTTATTTCAAAAAAAGGATCAAAAACAATAAAGCTATTAAAAGAAGTTGATGAGTCCTGAATTTTTAAGTTAGCTTCGCTGATTTTTATCTGATTATCTTTAAGAACAAAATCAAATTTTAAGTAGTTATTTAAAATATTTATCTTGGATGATCCAGTTATTGAGTTTATTTCATTTACTTGATCAAAGTTAAAATCTGCTTTAATTCCAGTTTTTAAAATTTTAAAATTAAAGCTTTTATTATCTTTTAAATTCGCCTTAAATTTCTTATCAAATATTTTCCCCTTAATTTTATTTTTTTTGTATCCATAGTTAGAGAAATTTATTTTTTTTATTTCTAGAATAGAATTTTCTTTTTTTTTCAAATTTAAATTTAAATCTTGAATTTCTAATTTATATTTTAATTCAGCAAAATAACTTAAAATATCGTTAGTTGCATCTATATCTAATTCTACTCTATTATTATTTAATAAAATTTTTCTCGTTTTAAAATTTTCATAATTATAAATATTTTTAAATTTTAGAAAAATAGTAAGATCTTTTGTTTCAAAAAAAATAGGTTTGTCCTTAATCTTCAAATTTGAATTCTGTATAGATAAATTTGGAAGCGGAAAAACATTAAATTCTATTGAGCTATAATTGCTAAGTTCCAATTCATAATAATTTATTAAATAATCTTTTATAATCTCCTGTTTTTTTTCATAGTTGAAAAACTTTGGAACTAAAAGAAATAACAATAAACCAACAAAAAAAATTGCAAATAAATACCTCAAAAAGAAAAAAAATTTCAAAAATCTTGAGTACTTGTTGTGAATTATTTTATAAATTTTATTAATCATTTTTTTTATTTTTGCAACTAGTGTATAAATGAAATTTTTCTAATATGAATAGCATAGATAAATTAATTGAGAATCTAAACAAAGAGCAAAAAGAAGCAGTATTAAATACTGAGGGACCGAACTTAATTGTTGCAGGCGCTGGATCGGGAAAAACAAGAGTGTTAACCACAAGATTAATTCATATCATTAATCAGAAAAAAGCATGGCCAAATCAAATATTGTGCGTAACTTTTACTAATAAAGCTGCAAAAGAAATGCAGAGTAGAGTTATGACTCATATAAAAGGCAATTCAAATGCAGTTCCTTGGTTAGGAACATTTCACTCAACAAGTGTTAAGTTCCTTAGGAGACATGCAGAGGCATTAGGTTATAAAAGCAATTTTACTATTTTAGACACCGAGGATCAAAAAAAACTAATTAGAAATATAGTGAAGAGCGAAGATTTAGACGCAAAAAAATTCTCGCCTCAATTGATTATGTATCATATTGATCAATGGAAAAATAAAGGTTTGCTTCCAAAAGATGTTACAATCAATAAATCAGGAACAATTATTAAATCAATTTTAAAAGTTTACGAAGTGTATCAAAAAAAAACAAAAGACTTAAATGCTTTCGATTTTGGAGATTTAATTTTATTTTGTGTAAAAATTTTTGAAGAACACAAAGATATAAGAGAAATTTACCAAAAAAACTTTAAATATATTTTGGTTGATGAATTTCAAGATACAAATTTTATTCAAAATAAATGGTTAAATTTATTAGTCAATGAAAAACAAAATATTTGTTGTGTTGGTGATGACGATCAATCTATTTACAGCTGGAGAGGTGCGGAAATTAAAAATTTTCTTACATTTGACCAAATTTATAAAAATTGTAAAGTTTTTAAATTAGAGCAAAATTATAGATCTACAAAAAATATTTTGGAAACAGCCTCTACACTTATTTCAAATAATTCCAATAGAGTCGGAAAAAAATTATGGTCTTCTGCAATTCAAGGAGAACCAGTTAAATTAAATTGTTATAAAACAGGTAAAGATGAGGCTCAAGGAATAAGTGACATTATAGAACATAATTTAAAAAAAAAATATTCTCTTAATGATATTTCAATATTAGTTAGAGCTATCTATCAAACAAGAGAATTTGAAGAAAGGTTTCTGCAAGTAGGTATTGGCTATAGAGTTTTGGGTGGAATTAAATTTTATGAAAGAGCGGAAATAAAAGATGCCGTTTCCTATCTAAGAATTATTAATCAAAAATATGATGATTTAGCTTTAGAAAGAGTAATTGGATCACCTAGAAGAGGGGTTGGCGAAAGCACCTTAAATCAAATTTATCTTTTTGGTAGTAAGAACAAGCTTTGCTTAGAAGACTCAATAATAAAAATTTTAGAAAAGGGAGAATTTAAACCTAGAATTAAAACTACTCTAAAACAATTAATTAGTATGATTCATAAATGGCGAAAAGACTCTTTGAATATGAAACACTATGATCTTCTCAAATTAGTTTTAGATGAGTCTGGATATTCTACAATGTTAAAAAATAAAAAAGATTTAGAAAATGAAAATAGACTAGAAAATTTGAAAGAATTATTAAGAGCTATGCAAGATTATGACAATTTACAAAATTTTTTAGAACATGTTGCGCTAGCTACTTCAATAGATCAAGAGTGGGAAGGGGCTAAAGTAAATTTAATGACTATGCATGCTGCTAAAGGATTGGAGTTTGATGTTGTTTTTTTACCAGGATGGGAAGAAGGATTATTTCCTCATCAAAAGTCTCTAGAAGAAAAAGGAGACTTTGCTTTAGAGGAAGAAAGGCGGCTAGCATATGTTGGAATCACTAGGGCAAAATTAGAAGCTTATTTGTCTTTTGCAATGAAAAGAGCTTATCATGGTGATTGGATGGATGCTTTACCATCAAGATTTATAAATGAAATTCCTGAAGATAGAGTTGAAAAAAATGAAATAAATATCAATAAAACAATTAATGATTTTGAATTCAATCAAGATAACTCGATTGAATTTGATGAAGAGTATAGAAGTCCTGGATGGAATAGATTCAAGAAAAATAAAGCACTTAAATGGAAAAAATAAATAAACTTAAAAAATTAATAAGTTACTATAATTTAGATGGATACTTCGTGTCAAAGAACGATGAATTTTTTGGAGAATATATTCCTGATAATAAAGATAAATTAAAATTTATAAGTAATTTTTCTGGATCCTTTGGTTTTGCTTTAATCTTAAAACAAAAGAATTATTTATTCATTGACGGTAGGTATACACTGCAAGCTAAAATTCAAAGTGGAAAATTCTTTCATATTGTTACGATTCCCAATAAATTTCCATCTGATGTCTTAAAAAAGAAAAAATTAAAAATCGGTTTTGATCCAAAGTTGCATACACAAAAAACCTTAAAAATGTTTTTCAATAAAACAGGCTGTAAACTTATCTCCATTAATCAAGACCTAATTGGCAAACTGCAGGTCAAGAAAAAAGTAAATAGTCTAAAAAAATTTTATACTTTGCCCAAAGAAGCAATAGGAGAAGATTATAAGGTGAAAATTAATAAATTAATAAAAATATTAAATAGAAAAGGAATTAATTTTCAATTTATTTCAGCAAGTGAAAATATTGCATGGCTTTTAAATATAAGAGGTCAAGACTCTGAGTTTACACCAATGCCTAATGCTTATTTAACATTAGATTCTAATAAAAAAATCAATTTATTTTGTGATTTGCATAAAATTAAACTCTCTTTCAAAAAAAAGTTTAAGAATATCAATTTTGTAGATATAAAATATACAGATTTGTTCCTTTCAAAAGTTGAAAATAAAAATGTTTTGATAGACGCCTCTTCCTGCTCAATATATTTTGAAAATATTTTAAAGAAAAATAATAAGATTGTTCAATTTTTAGATCCAATTTATACTTTAAAATCCATAAAGTCTAAAATAGAAATTAAAAATATAATTAAATCTCACATTTATGATGGCGCAGCACTTACTAAATTTTTATTTTGGCTTAAAAGAAATTACAAAAAGCAAAATATAAATGAAATTAATGCTCAAGAAAAATTATTAAAATTTAGAAAACAAAATAAAAATTTCAAATCTTTAAGTTTTCCTACAATATCTGGTTGTGGCCCTAACGCTGCTATTATTCACTACAAAGCATCTAAGAAAACTAATAAAAAATTAAAAAAAGGTGACATTTATTTAGTAGATTCTGGTGGGCAATATAATTTTGGCACAACAGATGTTACTCGTACAATTTCACTAAATAATAATAATAAAAGAATAAAAAATATTTTTACTAGAGTGTTAAAAGGTCATATTGCAGTAGCAAATTATAAATTAAAGAAAAATACTTACGGTTCTCAAATAGATAGTGCAGCAAGAAAACCTTTGAGGGAAATTAATTTGGACTACGCACATGGTACTGGTCATGGAGTGGGGTATTTCTTAAATGTTCATGAGGGACCACAAGGTATATCAAAAAACAATAAGATTAACTTTCGAGAAGGAATGATACTTTCTAATGAACCGGGCTATTATGAAGATGGTAAATTTGGAATAAGGATTGAGAATCTTATAAGAGTAAAAAAAAAGAAAAAAGTATATTCATTTGATAATTTAACTATGGCTCCAATAGATAAATCTTTAGTAAATAAAGATATTCTTAAAAAAAATGAATTGAAATGGCTCAACAGATATCATCAAGATGTTTTTAATAATCTAAAAAAATTTATGAGTAAATCAGAATTAGTAGATTTAAAGCTGGCTTGTTCAAAGATCTAAAAGTTTATACCATTCACTTTCTTTAATAGTTTTAATACTTAATTCCTTGGCTGTCTCTATTTTTTTCTTAGTTGGTTTAGAATTTCCAATAACTAAAATATCTAATTTTTTTGAAATTTTTCCTAGAACCTTTCCTCCATTATTTTCAACTAGCGATTTTGCTTCAGATCTACTCATTTTTTCAAAACCACCAGTAAACATAATGGTCTTGTTAGAAAATTTTCCTTTTTTATTCAGGGTTTTAAAATTTTTTACTTTCAGTTCAAAAATTAATTTTTTGACAATTTCAACATTTTTATTATTTGAAAAAAAATTATCTATTGAGTCAATTTGAATTTGCCCAATTCCATCAAGTTCAATTAAATTTTCTAAAATTTTTTTTCTATTTTTTTCTTCAAATAGACCAGAAAATTTATTTATAGTTTTAAAAAAACTTCCTAAAATCTTAGCATTCTCTTGTCCTATATGTCTTATTCCGATTGAAAAAATAAATCTATCTATTCCTATAGTCTTAGATTTTTCTATCGCTTTTTTTAGATTACTAATTGATAATTTACCCCATCCTTCTAGATTATCAATTTTACTATAATTAATTATGAATATATCAGATGGTTTTCTAATTAATTTTAGATCCCAAAATTGATCGATTACCTTTTTTCCAAGACCATCGATATTAAAAGCATCTTTAGATACAATATGCTTTAACCTCTCTTTTGCTATAAAATTACAGTCGTATCCCCTTAAGCATCTTCTGACAGCGTCTTCTTTTTTTGTAGATTTATTTACTTCTTTTTGTGTAATTTCTCCACATAAGCACTTTTCAGGAAAAATATATTTTTTACTATCTTGGCTTCTTTTTGTTTTATCTACAGAAATTACTTGTGGAATAACATCTCCTGCTCTTTGAATTTGAACCGTATCACCTATTCTAATATCTTTTCTATTAATTTCGTCTTCATTATGTAATGTAGCGTTCGAAACAACTACTCCACCTACTGTAACCGGTTCTACTTTTGCTACAGGTGTTATTGCTCCTGTTCTACCAACTTGTATAGCTATATCTTTAATTTTTGTAACTGCTTTTTCTGCAGAAAACTTATACGCAATAGCCCAACGGGGAGAATTTGATGTATTGCCAAGTCTTGATTGTAATTTTAAGTCATTAACTTTATAAACCAATCCATCAATATCATAATCTAGTGCAGATCTTTTAGAGTCTATGAAAGAATGTTGGGACTCAATCTCTTCTAAATTTTTTACTACTTTTACTAAAGGGTTAGTAGAGAAACCCCAATTTTTTATTGTTTCTAAAAATTCTGCTTGAGAGCTAAACATCATTGGTTTTATTGCTCCAAATCCATAAGCAAAATATTTTAAAGGTATTTTAGAAGTTTCTTTTGAGTCTTTTTGTCTAAGCGAGCCACCCGCAGCATTTCTTGGATTGGCAAAATTTCCTTTTATTTTATTGAAATCTTTTTTTCCAATATATATCTCTCCCCGGATTTCAAGTAAAGAAGGGATATTATTACCTTTAATTTTTTTTGGGATCTCATTAATAGTCTTGAGATTTTCTAAAATATCTTCTCCAGTAACACCGTCGCCTCTTGAAAGACCTTTAGTTAAAATTCCATTTTCATAAATTAAAGTTGCAGAAATACCGTCTATTTTTGGTTCTGAAGAAAATTCTATATTTTCTTCTTTAAGATTTAAAAAATTGGTAATTTTACTAATAAAATCTTTCATGTCATTTTTATCAAATGCATTTGATAAAGAAAGCATTGGCTTTAAATGTTTTATTTTCTTGAATTTATTAGATGGAGGTGAGCCGACTACTTTTTTATTTAGATTTAACTTTTTTAGAAAGCTATTACTTTTTTCTAAATTTAAAATCTCATTTTTTAAACTATCATACTCTGAATCAGATATTATAGGACTATCACTACTAAAGTAAAGTTTGTTGTGTTTTTTTAAAAGACTTATCTTTTTTTTATAAACATTTATAATTTCTAATTTACGATTCATGATTATTAAATCATTTTATTTTTTTAATAATCTTTTCAAAAAAATTATCATCTTCTTTAATTTTTGCTTTTTTCTTAATCTTATAATCTTTATTTAAAACTTTATATGATTGTTCAAACCATTCACTAGAATTATAGTTGTAACCTAAAATTTTTGCATATTTTTTCGACTCTTCCATAAGACCTAAATAATAATAAATTTCTACTAATCTATGAAGTGCTTCCTCAATAAAAATTGTATTTTGATAATCGTTAACTATTACTTTTAATCTATTTATAGCTGGAACCCATTTTTGAGTAGAGATATAATATTTGGCTACAAACAATTCTTTTGCAGCTAGCTGATTTTCAATTAAATCCTTTTTGAATTTTAAATCAATAGCATAATCAGTATTCGGGTACTTTTCTAAAAAAAAAGTTATCTTTTTTTTGGCATCTAACAAAGGTTGAAGATCTTTTTTTTCATCTTTTATTTGTTCGTAATGTATTATTGCAATTAAATAATGAGCATATATAACATTACTGTCTGTAGGATATTTTTTTAAATATCTTTCTAAGTTAGTCAGTGCTTGAGAATAAAAATTTATTCCATAAAATGAGTAACTAGACATTATTGCTGATTTTGCTGCAAAATCTACAATTTCGAAGTTCAATTCTGCTTCTGTAAATTTTTTTTCAGCATAAAAATAATCTCCTCGTTCAAAGAATTTAAAACCTTCTTCATACAATACATATGGATTAACCTTATCTTTAGGTGCATATTCGATATCCTTTTTAGAGCAAGAATTTAAAGAAAAAACTAATATCAAAATAACGAAAAATTTTTGTAACATATTCTGATTAATATCAGATTAAAATAGAATGGTAAATTTTAAGGATGTTAAACGCCGATAGCTACTGAGTTTTTATGAGAATTTTCATTTTGTTTTTCAATATTTTCTAAATTTACTAATTCCCAGTTAGATTTATCTGAAAAAAATTTCGTCAACAATTTGTTGGTAAGAGCATGGCCTCCTTGAGATGTTTTAATATGGCCAAAAATACGATTACCTGATAGCATTATATCTCCTAAGCAGTCCAGTATTTTATGGTAAACGAACTCATGTCTATTTCTTAAACCATCTTCATTTAGAATTTTACTTCCTTGAACTACTATAGCATTATCTAATGATCCACCTTTTGCTAATCCCATTCTTTTAATATTATCAATATCTTCATACAAACAAAAAGTTCGAGAATTATATATTTCTGTTAAATTATCGTTACTTAATTTAAATTCTTTTCTTCTAGTTCTAATTAATGGATTGTTAAAAATAATTTCAAAGTCAATTATCAAATCTTGGTTGAGTGGTTCTATAGAAATAAATTTTTGCCCATCTTTAATCTCAATTTTTTTTAATACTTTAATAAATTTTCTAAGTTCGTTTTGCTCCTCTATCCCTACAGATCTTATTGCGTCTACAAAATCCACAGCTGACCCATCCATAATTGGAATTTCTGATGCATCAACTTCTACTAAAGCATTATCAATGCCTTCTCCGTAAAAAGCTGCCATTAAATGTTCTACGGTTGAAACTGTAACTCCATTTTCATTTTTTAACTTAGTACACAAAATGGGCTCAACAACATTTTTAAAATTAGCGTAAATAATATTATTGTCATTAATATCTTTTCTTTTAAAAATTATTCCAGTGTTTGGTTTTGAAGGTTTTATAGTTAAATTTACTTCTGCTCCATTATGCAAGCCAATACCTTTAAAATCTATTTTTTCTTTAATGGTTTTTTGTTTAGATCTAAGCATCAGATTTTATACAAAATTGATAGTAATGAATTAAAACAACAAATGTTTCAAAAAATAACAGTAAACTACCCAAATAAAGACTTAAAAATCCTTGCAATTAAAGATTTTTTTATTTTCGTAGTAGGTATTGCCTCTTTTTTCCAGCCATAATTAGATAAATTCGCTAAGTTAATTATTGATTCATCTATTTGGAATTCATCAATTAAATGTATTTCAAAATTGTTATTTTCTGAAAAATAGAGTTTAAAATTTTCATTAAAGCTATCTAGAACTTTTTTATCTTTAATTGTTAAGAAAACCTTTATTTTATTCTTTTTAAAAGACTGAATATTAATATTTTTGTTTAAAATAATATTAACAATTTCATTTATTCTAGCATCGGCAATATCAAAAATTAATTTTTTTTTAATTTTTCTAAAATTACTCTTAGTAAAATAATTTTTCTCTAAAGTTTCATCTTCTTTAAACGATTTTTGATTTATAAAACTATCAGATAAAAATTTTCGTATCATTTCTCTCTCTAAAGAACAGATTTTTTCAATATCTCTAAAAATTATATTCGAGCCAAAATTAAAACATTCTGAGTATCTGAATGATGCATTTTCAAAAAAATTTATATTTGAAGTATCTTCATTTATTTTTATTTTTAAAAAAGTCTCATTATCCCTATTTTGATTTATTAATTGTGCGCCTTCTGAAAAAGTTTTTAAGATTATTTTCTTTATATTTAAATTATTTTTATTGAATATCTTTTGAATATTTTTCAAATCGTTATTCCCAATTAAAAAAAATGAGAGTTCATGGGAATAAAAATTTCCAAATAAACCTATAGGCAAATTTTCAACACTAATTCCATCTAAAATACTTTTAGAATTAAAAATATGCAAAATAGTTTTTTGCTTTTCATTTTCAGTAACAGTTGATTTAAGGCTATTTAAAATATAGGAAATATTTTCTTTTAAAATTTGGGATCCATTTAATTTTTTAAAACTAGAAATATTTAAACATGAAAAGTCAAAGTTATCTAATATTATGATTACATCTTTAAATATATAATTCAATTTTTTTTCAATGATTGCAATATTTTTTTTTATTTCTTCATTGGCTAGATCAATGTTTATAAATTTATTGTCTCTAATTCCTGAACTAGAAGTTATTATTTTTTCTATAATATTTAAATTTTGATTTTCATCATATTTTCCAGCTACAAAAATATAATTTGTATTATTTATCTCAATAAAGAGTACTGGTTGATCTGCTTCCATAAATTAATTTAAAATAAGTTGATCTTTAATCCTATAATCAAATATTTTGTAATTATTAAATTCGTTATTTTTTTTTGATTTCATATAATTTTTTAAGCTAATTAGATGATCTTTAATAGGTAGCTTTATCAATTTGTCATCATGCATAACTAAATCCCATCTTCCAGACTCAAAAAAGTAAAAAGATTTTATTGTTTCCAATGGAAATTTTATATCTTTTAAATCTCTATATAAGGAATAGAAAAATTTTCCATTTCCAAAAACTATTGGTAAATCTTTATATTTCTCTATATCCCTAAAACTTATAAAATCTCCTTTATTTGAAATATAAAATTTTTTCTTTTTGTTTTGTAAGATAGCAACAGGTTCCTTTTCAACTATTATTATTTTTAACGTATTTAAATATACTTTTTTGATACTGAAACTTTCTATAAAATTTTCATTTTTTAAAATCTTTTCAATCTCCCTAGTATTTAAGAAAAACAAATTTTCCCTATACAAGAAATTTAATTTTTTAACAATTTCATCTGAATTTAAAGTTGAATTTCCTTCGATGTGGATTTTTTTGATACTTAAATATGAGTCTGAAATAAAATCAAATTTAGGGGTGTAGGTAGTTAAAAAGATAAAAAATATAATCAGCGCAAAAAATGATTTCTTCATCTATTTGTGCTGGCATTTAATAATATTTTTTCAACTAAATTTTCAAAAGATATTTTTTTGTAACTAGCTATTTCTGGAACCAAAGATAAGCTTGTCATACCTGGTTGGGTATTAATCTCTAATAAATAAAATCGGTTTTTAAAAAATTTAAAATCTGATCTTGTGATTCCTTTACAGCCTAAAATATGGTGAGCTTTTTTTGCAATTTTAAGCACTTTTTTATAATTAGATTTTTTTAAATTTGCAGGCATAATATGTTTAGTGTTAGCAGCTTTTGAATACTTGGCTTTATAATCGTAAAATTTTCTTTTTGGTTCGAGTTCAATTGCTCCAAGTGCAACATTGTTTAGTACAGCAACTTGAATTTCTTGTCCCCCTACGTAAGTTTCAAGAATTAATTCCATATATTTTTTAAAAAGAGATTTTGAAGCTCTATGTAGCTCCAAAATATTTTTACATATTTTAACACCTATGCTGGATCCTTCATTTATAGGTTTAATAACAATAGGAAAATTCATTCTTTTTTTTTTGATAATTTTATTCAATTCAATTTTATTATAAAATTCTTTTTTAAGAACAAAATACAATGGAGACCTTATTTTTTTTTTCTTAAATATTTTTTTTGAAATTACCTTGTTCATAGCATTGTAAGAACTATTTATCCCTGAATGAGTATAAGGAATTCTTAAATATTCAAAATAACTTTGAGCAACTCCGTCTTCACCATCTTTCCCGTGGAGTGCGTTAAAAATTATGTCCGTTTTATTTCTGTCGATAAAATTTAGAGGTTTTTTTTTAGGGTCAAAGGTAGATACTTTATAGCCTTTTTTTTTTAATGCTCTTACACAAGCTTTTCCGCTATCTAGACTAACTGCTCTTTCGCCAGATGTTCCTCCTAATACTACTAAAACTCTCTTATTTTTCATCACCTATAATTTTAATTTCTAGTTCTAAATCAATTCCTGTTTTGCTTTGAACTTCTTTTTTTACTTTATTTATTAATTTCTCTATATCCGATGTCTTAGCCTTTCCATTGTTAACAAAAAAATTACAGTGTTTTTCAGAAATCTTAGCATCTCCTATACTAAATTTATCACAACCTGACTCTTTGATCAGTGTCCAAGCTTTTTTATCATTATTATTTTTAAAAGTGCTGCCACCTGTTTTAATTTGACTTGGTTGAGATTTTTTTTTCATTTCAATTAATTTTTTTTCTTTTTCTTCGATCAATTTTTTTGAAGAAGTAGTTCCCTTTAACACAGCAGATAATATAATATAATTTTTTGGAATATTTGTTCCTCTGTAAAAAAATTTAATTTCATCATTTCTAATTTCTTTTTCTTTACCTTGATCATCAATAATCTTAACTGATGATAAAATCTCAGATATATCAGATCCATAACATCCGCTATTCATTGTTATCCCGCCACCTATTGAACCAGGAATACAAGATAAAAATTCCATTCCGCTAATACTATTTTTTTTGGCAAAATCTGAAATCTTTCTATCTAGCGTGGAAGCTCCAACCTCAATGGTATCTCTTTCTAATAACTCAATATTTGAAAATTTGGAACCTAGTTTAATCACTACGCCTTTTACTCCTGCGTCTCTAATTAAGGTATTCGAACCAGCTCCTAAAATATTTATATTATAATTCTTTTCTTTAATTGTGTTTAAAAACTTTTTAAGCTGTTCTTTATTTTCTGGTCGAAAAAAAATATCAGCAGGTCCTCCTAAATTGAACCAACTATATTTTGATAAATCTTCTTTAAGTACTAAGTTTTTACCAAATTTTTTTTGTAGAAGATCAGTATTTAAATTCATAAACTTGATTTTAACTCTTTCATCCATTGAGAAATAGATCCAGCGCCCATGCCAATTATAATTTCATCATTCACTAAATTTTTTTTAAAATAGTTTGATAGTTCTTTCTTATTTTTTACTATGATTGTTTGAGTTTTGGAATTTTTTGCTATTAATTTTGCAAAATTTAATAGATTAAAATTTAAATTTTTCTTTTCTCCTGCTCCATACAAAGGGCAAATTAAAACTAAATCTGATTTTATAAATGATTTTGAAAATGCTTGTTTTAATGACATTACTCTAGAATATCGATGTGGCTCAAAAACTGTAATTATTTTTCTTTCATTATAGACTTTATTAACTCCTTCTAGTATAGAAGAAATTTCTGTTGGGTGGTGGGCATAGTCATCAAAAAATTCATTTTTATTTTTTGTAAATATTTTAGTCATTCTTCTTTGAACTCCAGTAAAAGTTCTTAGTGCTTTTTTAATAATATTTACTTTAATACCAAGATTTATACAAACAGCTATTGCTGCAGTTGCATTTAGAACATTATGTTCTCCTATTAATTTTAAACTAATATTTTTAATCGTAACTTTTCGATTATCAAGATTTCTATAATGAAGGTCAAACAGCGAATGAGTTGGATTATATTTGGTGTTGCTAATTCTATAGTTAGCTTTTTTATTAAATCCATAAGTTAATATATTTTTATTTTTTATTTTAGTTAAAATCTTCTTGATATTTTTATTATCAGTGCAAATTAAAGATTTTCCAATTGGTGGAGTTTTATTTATGAATTGAATAAATGCATTTTCTAAATTTTTATAATTTTTATAATATTCTATGTGTTCAAAATCTATATTGGTTACTATAGAATAATTTATTGGTAACTTTAAGAAACTCCCATCAGACTCGTCAGCTTCTAGAATAGCCCAGTCACCTTTTCCTAATTTAGCATTACTCTTGAATGAGTTAATAACTCCTCCATTAATAATTGTTGGGTCTAATTTTTCATCCGATAAAATTTTTGCTACTAAAGATGTTGTAGTAGTTTTTCCATGAGAACCAGTGATTATTATATTTTTTTTTAATGAAACAACATTAGCTAATACTTCAGCTCTTGAATATATCGGAATTCTTTTTTTTTTAGCATGTTTAATCTCAACATTATTATCTTTTATAGCTGAAGATTTAACAACAATTGTTGCACTTTTAATATTTTTCTTTGAATGCCCAATAAAAACTTTAATACCTGATTTTGAACAATTGAAGGTATTTTTGTTTTTATTTTGATCGCTGCCTTGAATTTTAAAACCCATCGTTTTCATAACTTGAGCTAATCCACTCATGCCTATTCCCCCAACCCCTATAAAATGAATGATTTCTTTTTGACCTATTCTAATGTTCTTCATTTATAATTTTATTTATTTGTTTATCGATATTTTCATACACTGATTTGTCAGAATATTGTCTTTGATTACTTATTATTTGACTTAATAATGATTTGTCTTCACTAATTTTTTTAATTAATTGGAATAATTTTGTGTTTAAGTCTTTTTCTTCCACTAAATAGCTATATCCATTTTTTTCATAATAAATAGCATTTTTTAGTTGATGATTATCTGCTGACGAAGGCAAAGGAACTGAAATAAAGGGTATTTGTACATTAATCAATTCTGCTAACATGGAGGATCCTGATCGAGTTATTGCTAAATTAACTTTAGAAAAATAATTTAAAATATTATTACTAAAATTAAAGATCTCAAAATCAATATTTAGATCTTCATAAAAAGAAGTTAAAAATTTGTTCTGTTCAGGTAAACATTGTTGATAAATTTTTAAAGGTATTTTAGCTTCATTGCATTCTTTAAAAATTTTTGTAAGCTTTTCTGCAAAAATTTTTGCAGCTTGACTACCCCCAAGAATTAATATTTTTAATTTTCTATCGTTTTGATTAGCGTCATGTTTAGCTTGAAAATTAAGTATCTCTTTTCGAATAATATTACCAATCTTACAAACTTTTTTAATATGCTGCTCTGGAATTCCTTCTACCTTTTCATGAGATACAAAAAGTTTTTTTGCGTATGGTAATAAATATCTATTAGCTTTCCCAATATACAGATTATTCTCATAAATAATAAATGGAATTTTAAGTATAGCAGCAGCTATACAAACTGGAAACGAAGAGTATCCACCCATACCAAAAACTAAATATGGTCTATTTTTCAATAAAAAAATCAATGATTTAAGTATAGCGTAGAAAATAATTATTATTGAAAATAATATTTGAAATATATTTTTTTTAAAAATAGTAGCAGAAGGAATCTTAATAATTCTTACATCTTGATAATTTTGTAAATATCTGAAGCCTCGTTTGTCTGAAATTATTTCCACACTTATTTTTTTACTATCAATAAAATGCTTAGCTAAACTATATGCTGGGAAAACATGTCCTCCTGTGCCGCCAGTCGCAATAGTTATTTTTTTTAGTTTATTGTCCATCTATATCTAATTTAACTTTTGTATAATTTAAAATTACTCCCGCTAAAACAGCACTTCCAATAAGCGATGAGCCTCCATAACTCAAAAAAGGCAATGTCATTCCAGTAGTTGGCAATAAACTAGTATTCACTCCGATATGAATAAATGTTTGAAAAATAAGAAGTGAAGCAAGTCCACATAAAGAAAGTTTCAAAAATTCATCATCTTTTAAGATACAGTTTTTTATAATTCTGAAAGCAATATATAAAAAAATGCATACGATTAAGATTGAAATTATTGAACCGTATTCTTCAGATATAATTGCTATGATGTAATCTGTATGAGCTTCAGGAACACTGTCTTTTAAAATTCCTTCACCCATTCCTTGACCTTTAAGTCCTCCTTGTTTTATAGCATCTAAAGCTTTAGAAGATTGAAAGTTATCTCCCTTACTAGGATCTAAAAAAGTAACTAAACGATTAGTTATATAACCAAATTTTTCCGGCATTAAAAATAAAAGAATTGCTATTAAAAGTAGAAAGATAATAAAAAAACTAAAAATATATATAAAACTTACTCCAGAAACAAATACAGTGGCAATCCAACTTACTATTAGCAAAATTGATTGTCCGAGATCTGGTTGATCAATTAAAAGAATTATAACTGAAGATAATAACAGAAAGCTAAATAAGTATCTTATTTGAGAATTTTTTAATTTGTTTAGAGTTAGTATTTTGACTGTTGTTAAAATAAAGAAAGGTTTTAAGAGTTCTATAGGTTGTAATCTAAATAGATATAAATTTAACCATCTTTTAGCACCTTTTACTTCTACTCCAATAATGGGCACTAAAATTAATAATACAAAGAAAACTATAAAAAGTGGAATAACGATTTTTTTTAACAAAGAAGTTTCTATAGCTGAGATGATAAACATTATTAAAAGCGCTAATATAGTAAAAGCTAAATGCTTTGAAAAAAAGAAATAGTAAGCTTTATTTAACCTCTCACCTGCCAGTGAAGAAGTAGATGAAAATGAAAAAAAAAGACCTAAAAAAAATAAGATAAAAAAACCAAAAAGAATATTTTTATCAATATTTCTCCAATAGTTATTAAATTCGAATTTAAATAAATTTTTTAGCATATATTTTACTTAATTTTTTAAATTCATTGCCTCTATTTTCAAAGTTTTTAAATTGATCGAATGATGCCGCGCTTGGACTTAATAAAATTGTATTATTTGTTTTTTTTAATGATTTAATATCTTTTAAAGCGGTTATTATTGCTTTTTTTAAATTTTTTGTAACAGAAAATTTTACTTTATTCTTTAATTGTTTTTTAAAAAAATTTATATTTTTTCCAATTATATAAGATTTGATAATATTATTTTTTACATTAGCTAGATTTATTTTATCTTTATCTTTTGGTAATCCTCCGACTATCCAATAAATATTCTTGCTGCTCTCTAAAGCAAATTTTGTTGCTTGAAAGCTAGTTGCTTTTGAGTCGTCGATAAAATTAATACCTTTTTTCTTTAAAAAAAATTCGTATCTATGTGGTAATCCAGTAAAAGAATTCATGGATTTTATAAAAGAGCTATTTTTAATCTTTAGTAATTTAGCTAGAGCATAAACAAAAGTCATATTTTCATCATTAGCCCTGAATTTTAAATATTCATTTTTTATTTTTGATTTAATTTTTTTATAATCTCTAAATCTGGCTTGAGTTAGTTTTCCCAAATATTTATTTCTTTTAAAAACAGTCCTAAAGTTATCATTTACTAAAGCAAAATTTTTTTTCTCTTGTAAATCAAATATTTTCAATTTTGACTGGATATAGGATTTCATTGATCCATGCCAATCTACATGATCATTTGTTATATTAAGTAAAATTGCATAATTCGGATGTATAAATTTTGAGTGAGAAAGCTGAAATGAGGATGCTTCAATGACAAAAAAAATATTTTTTTTTATTTTTAAGCTTAGAACTGGAGTTCCAATATTTCCACCTATTTGAAATTTAAATTTATTCTTTTTTAATAAATGAGCTATGATTTTACATGTAGTTGATTTTCCGTTTGATCCAGTAACAACAATAGACTTAAACTTTAAACTGCTTAAGTATAATAGATCTATATCTGTTATTATCTTTTTTTTAAATTTTATTAAATCTTTTTTATATTCTGCTTTCTTTAAACTTATTCCTGGACTTAAAACGATATAATCGACTTTTTCTAAATTATTCTTCAAATTTGAAACATTTTTAGAACCAAATTTACTTCTTATTCTTGGGTTGTCATCCCAAACAGAAAAATTATGTATTTTCTTCTTTTTAAAATATTTGATTACAGAATCTCCAGTAGAGCCTAATCCATAAACCAAAAATGAGAGTTTTTTTAAATTTAATGTATGAGACATTCACTAACGTAATTTTAATGTCGCTAATCCAACTAAAGCCAAAATTATTGCAATTATCCAAAATCGAATTACAATTGTTGACTCTGCCCAGCCCTTTTTTTCAAAATGATGATGAATTGGTGCCATTTTAAAAATTCTTTTTCCTGTAAGTTTAAATGAAATCACTTGAATAATTACTGATACAGTTTCAAGAACAAATAATCCCCCAACTATAGCAAGAACTATTTCATGTTTTGCAATTATTGCTACAGCAGCTAACGAGCCTCCTAAAGATAATGAACCCGTGTCTCCCATAAAAATTTTAGCAGGTGGTGCGTTATACCAAAGAAAACCTAAGCAAGATCCAACTATAGAACCACAAAATATTGAAAGTTCCCCTACATCAGGAATGTATTGTAATTGAAGATATTCTGAAAAAATTGTGTTTCCTACTACATAAGAAATTAATGTAAAAGAAAGAGCTACTAACATAACCGGAACGGTAGCTAACCCATCTAATCCGTCTGTTAAATTTACTGCATTAGATGATCCAATTATTACAAATAGTGCAAATGGAATAAAAAAAAGACCCATCTGCCAAATTAGATTTTTAAAGAAAGGAAAGTAAAGATTATAAAGATATTCATGATCAGAAAAATTTATTAAAATAAAAAGAGCTGCTCCTCCGATAACTAATTGACCAAGAAATTTTAATTTTGAGTTTAGTCCTCTAGAGTTTTTAAATTTTATTTTTAATAAGTCATCAGTAAAACCTAATAAACCTAAACTTAAAGATACAAAAATTAGAGTCCAAATATAAATATTGTTTAGGTCTGCCCACAACAGAGTGCTTGTAAGCATACCGATTATTATTATAACTCCTCCCATAGTAGGTGTTCCTGATTTTTTTATAATATGGTCTATAGGACCATCTTGTCTTATAGGACCCGAAATCATATTCGTAGAAAAAATTTTTATAAGCGGTCCTCCAATAATAAAGACGACAGCTAAAGAAGTAACTACTGACAGTCCTGTTCTAAAAGTAAGATATTTAAATACGTTAAGAAAAGAATAATGTTCTATAAAAGATGTAAGTAAATTGAATAACATTTAAATTCCTCTTATCATTGCGTTGCTAATAACATTTAATCCTGTTGCGTTAGATCCTTTTATCATTAAATAATCATTATTAGCGATTATATTTTTTAAAATAAAGTCAACATCTCCATCACATTGAAAAATATTTCCACGTTTTTCTTTTTTTAAATTTTTATAGGTAAAAAGGATCTTTTCTCCCTTAACAAAGACTTTATCAATATCTGAACTGTTAATAAGTTTCGATAATTTCCTATGATAAATTTCTGATTTTTTTCCAAGTTCAAGCATATCGCCTAATAATAGATATTTTTTAAACTTATTTTTCTTTATTGTTGAAAAACTATACAATGCATTTTTAACCGAAAATGGATTAGCATTATAACTCTCATCGATTAACCTAAAAAATTTTTTATATCTCTTTATTTTATGTATTCTACCTCTGCCTTCAGAAGGTTGAAAATTCTTAAATACTTGAATAGATTTTTGAAGATTTAAATCAAACTCTTGTAAAACAGCTATAGAAGCTAAAACGTTAAAAACATTAATATCTTTTATTTTTAATTTAAAAATCTCATCTTTAACATTTATTATGATTTCCTTTATTGCACCTTGCTGTTTTATCTTAATTAGACGAACCTCTGATTGTTTTGATTTACCAAAAGTAATAACTTTTATATTTTTTAGTTTTGCTTTTGCATTTAAATAATCAAAAAATTTATCATCACGATTTAAAATAATTGAGCCATTGTTTTGAATGTTATTTATGATTTCACCTTTTGCCTCTGCTATACCTTTTATATTACTAAAATTTTCTATGTGTGCTTCTGCTATATTTGTAATTATAGCTAAATTAGGTTTTATCATTTTAGATAAATTGTTTATTTCACCTTTCTTGCTCATTCCAACTTCAAATATGCCGAATTTATGATTTTGGTTGAGATTAGATAGGCTTATAGGAACACCATAATGATTATTAAAAGATCTTGGTGAAGCATAAGTTTTTTCATATTTTTGTAGTAACACATGAAGAATATTTTTTAATGAGGTTTTTCCTGCACTTCCAGTTATTGCTAAAATTTTTGCGTTACAATTGTCTCTTTTAAGTTTGGCAAATTTATTAAGAAAACTAATAGGATTATCAACTTTAAATATTTTCTTTTTATATTTTTTATTGAGTTTTGATGAAATCACATATCGAGCACCTTTTTTTATAGCTTGAGGAATAAATTTTTTCCCATCATTATGCTTTCCTTTAATAGCTAAGAATAAGTTATCTTTTTTTACATATCTTGAATCTATTGCTATCCCGTCAAAAGAATAAACCTTTTTATTTTTAATAATCTTATTTAATATTTTTGAATTGAATAAATAATTTTGTCTTTTTTGACTTATTGTCTTTTTACTTATACTTAATTTTTTTATTATTTTGCTATCTGAAATAGAAATAACTTTATTTCCATAATCTTGATAATTTTCATGGCCTTTGCCTGCAATTAAAATTGTTTCATTGGGTTCTGCTTTTGATATAGCCTCTTTAATTGCTTTAGACCTGTTTCCTATATTAAAATAATTGCTACCTTTGAGATAACTTATGATTTCTTTTCTAATTTTCTTTGGATCTTCTTTTCTAGGATTATCATCAGTCACATAAATCTTTTCACAAAAAGATTTTGCAATTTTGGCCATTAAAGATCTTTTCTTAAAATCTCTTTCACCTCCGCAACCAAAAACTAAAGAAATCTTATTATTAAAACTATTTTTTATCGATTTTATAACTTTTTGTAATGCATCCGGTGTATGGGCATAGTCAATGAATACTCTTATGTTGTTTGGGTATTTTTTAATTAAATCTAGTCTGCCATCAACATTTTTAATTTTTTTTAATACACTATCAATTTTAATTTGATTTAAATTACATAATCGTGCTGCTAAAATTGCCATGGATAAATTTTTTATTTGAAATGATCCAACCAAAGATAGAGAGAGTTTTTTAACATTATTAAATGTTCTACTAATATCCAATACTCTCAATTTCCTATTTTTAGAAATTTTTTCTAAAGTTGAATATTCTTTAATAAACTTATCAGTAATCACATAACTTTTTTTAGGTAATAATTTTGAAAATAAAATTAGTTTTGCTTTTAAATAAGCTTTCATTGTCTTATGATAATCTAGGTGATCTTGGCTAAAGTTAGTAAAAATACCTGCTTTTAGTTTAAGATTATCTAATCTATTTTGATCTAAACCGTGACTAGAAGCTTCAATGATAACATTATCAATTTTATTTTTCTTTAATTCTTGTAAATTTTTGTGGAGTGTTATTACGTCTGGTGAAGTAAGATTAGTTTTAATAAATTTCTTTTTATATCTTATACCTAGTGTTCCGATTGAAGCGACAGGAATATTGTTCATTTGTAATATTTGATAAAAAAAATCAGCCACAGATGTTTTTCCGTTTGTGCCTGTAACTGCGATAATATTTCTTGGTTTAAGTTTATAAAATCTAGAAGTTATCTCACTTAAATAATGTCTGATTTTTTTTGTTTTAATTACATTAACTTTTGTACTTTTGAATTTACACTTGTTTGAACAGATAATGATAATCGCTCCATTTTTAATTGCTTTATGAATGTAATTTTCACCATTAAATTTATTTCCTTTTATTGCAAAAAAAATAAATCCTTTTTTCACGTCTTTACTGTTAAGAGCTAGACCTTTGATTGGTAGCTTTTTGAGATTTTGAGGAAGATTTTTAATTAAGTTTTTTAGCAACATGATTGTTGTAAAATTCTTCATTCTTTATGGCTAAAATAGGTCCAATTTTCTTTATAATTTTGCCCGCAACATAAACAGAGTTCCAGCCTGCTTCATTTCTGGTTCCTTTAATTTTCATCCCTCTATAATCATAAATTAAATCAGAAGCAACTTGGGGATTTTCTAACATTACAAATAAAACATACTTTGGGTCTTGAGAAGGAAACACTGAAATAAAACTATTAAGATTTTCATTTTCATTTCCATACTTTTTCGAAGTTCCAGTTTTTCCTCCAACATCATACCCATAAATATCAGCTAAACTAGCAGTACCCTCTTTTTCGGTTACTACTTTTCTTAAAATAGTATTTATTTTTTTACTGGTTTCTGATGAAATTAACTTTTTATGCTTTTGATATTTTGCTTTCTTAACAATTGTTGGTTTTATAATATTGCCACCATTAGTTAATGCAGCGTAAGTTGTTGTTGCTTGTAATGGGGTCACTGTAATTCCATGACCATATGAAATAGTCTCTAGCTTACATTTATTCCACTTAAAACTTAAAGGAGTTCCTAGTTCTTCTAATTCTAATTCTGGTGTATTTAATAAATTAGATTTTTTGATAAAATCCTTATAATTTTCTTCACCAATTTTTTTAGCTAACATTAGAGTACCTATATTTGAAGATCGAATTAATATATCTTCTACTGATAAATCTTTGGGAAATTCTTTAATATCTGATATTTCATGGATAGAACATTTAATTTTTCTTGGTATATTTTTAATAATCGTTTCAGGTGATACTAAGTTTTTTTCAATAGCTAGAGCAATTGTAAATGTTTTAAAAATAGATCCTAATTCATAAACACCCTTAGTTATTTTATTTATATAATTTTTATCTTTAATATTTTCTCTTACATTGATATTAAAATTAGGCAAAGAGACTAGAGATAAAATCTCTCCGTTGTTAGAGTCTATTAGTATAGCAGCTCCTCCAGGTGCATTAAAGGTTTCTAAAGCTTTATTTAGTTCCTCATCAATTATATGTTGAATATTTGTATCTAAAGTTAATTGTAACGGTTTATTTAATAACATTTTATCTTTGAGTTCTTTATCAAAATATTTTTCAACTCCAGAAACTCCATAGTTATCATAATCAACTTGACCTAAAATGTGGCCATATAGATTTGCATGAGTATAAATTCTTGATTGGAAAGGTTCAAAAATTATTCCTTTTTCTCCCAGAGACCAAAGTTTTTCTTTGTCGTTTTGATCAAGTCTCTTCTTTAAATAAAAATATTTATCCTTATCTAATTTTTCCTCAATCTTTTTAATTGGTAAATTAGGAAAATTTAATCTTATTTTAATTAAAAAATTTTCTTTGTTTTTTATTAGATTAGGTTTGATAGCTGCATGAAAAGACTTTACGTTTCTAGATATTAAAATTCCATTTCTGTCAATTATATCCCTTCTTAAAGCTATAAAATGAGAAGAATTGTTTTTTTTATTGTAAGTCTGAATATTTTTTAAAGACACAAAAATAATTTTAATAGAAAATATTGTGATTAAAGAAAAAAATAGAAAAAAGAGAAGATAAACTCTATCCTGAGAAATACTAGAATTTTTAATCTTCTTTTTTTTTTGATTAGTTTCTAAATAATCTTCAAAATAAAAGCTTTTTTGATTAATATTAATATCTTTATTTTTTCTGAATTTTCTTTTCATTGTCTATTTTAAGAATTGTTATTTTTTTTTGAGAATCTTCAAAATCTTTGTAACTTAAATATATTCTTGAAAAATCCATTGGCATATATTCTATAAAAGATAATTGCTTAATCTTTTTTGATAAGTAACCAGGTGATGAAACATAAAAATAGTCTAATTGAGTTTCATGTAAATCTTTTTGTATTTCTGCAATTTTTCTGTCAATTTTACGAATATCCTTTTCAACAACTCTTGTTTTATTTTTTATTGTAGACGTAACTCCTAATAAAATTGAAAATATAAGAATTGATATCATTAAATTGATTTTAGACATGTGATCTCTCCAAATCTAAATATCTTTTAAACTTATTTACTAATTCATTTGGATAAATAAATTCATTTTTATTTCTAATGGCATATCTCAGTTTAGCTGAACGAGAAGGTGGATTTTTGATAATTTCTTTATTAGAAGGTTTAAATATTTTATTTTTATATTTATCGAATAAAGAAATATTAAGATCTTTATTTTCAGGAAAATATCTAGAAGGTTTAGAACGACTAGAGGAAAAATTTCTAAAAAAATATTTTACAATTTTATCCTCGATTGAATGAAAACTAACAATTAATATTTTTCCTCCAGGTTTTAAAATTTTTGTTGCATTTATAACCCCATCTACTAGCTCAGTAATTTCTTTATTTACAAATATTCTCAAAGCTTGAAAAGTTTTTGTACTCGGATTTATGTTGTTTCTATGGTTCTTCTTTTTACTTTTTTCAATAATTGATACAAGTTCATCAACCCTTGTAATCTTTTTTATTAACCGAGTTTTAATTATATTTCTTGCGATTCTTGATGCTTCTTTTTCTTCTCCTAAAATTTTAATAATAGACTTTAGTGTTTGTTCGCTAAAATTATTTACTACTTCTTCAGCAGAAGTTACTGCGAGACCCATCGACATATCTAGTTTATCTTTGGAATTAAAAGAAAAACCTCTTTTTAAATTTTTTAACTGAATTGAAGATAAGCCTAGGTCAAATACCACAGCATCAACTGATTGGTTTTTAACAACAGTATTCACCTTACTAAATCTTTTTTGATGAAATAAAAATCTATTTGGATATTTTTTTTCTAAATCTTTACTGATTTTTATAATGAATGCATCTCTATCTAGGGCTATAACTTTTGTCTTAGGGAACTTGAGTAATTTCTTTGAATAGCCTCCTCCTCCAAAAGTGCAATCTATGTAAATACCACCTTTACTAGGAGAGCAAATTTTAATTACCTCATCCAACATCACCGGAAAATGGGGGTATTCCGATGATGAAGTTGGAGTGATCATAATGATATAGTTTAATCATTAAAATTTTTGTTTTCTCAAAAATGCAGGAATTTCAAAATCTTCTTCTTCGTTTGAGTCCAGATCCAAAAGTTTTTCTGTATGTTCATCTCTACCAGTCTCTTCTAATTCTGTTTCGTCTTGAGATTTGATATCATGTAAAAAAAGTTGAGGTGTGTGCCCTTCTTCATTGCTTGTCTCAACATCTGAAGCAGTGCTTTCTTCATGAGTGGATTGTGAAATATCCTCGTTACTTTCTATGTAAGATGCATTTTCTATGGAAACACCTGCAGGGATATTATTCACTTTCGACTCTATCTCTGGTTCAGACGTGTTTAGTTCTAAATCATTAATTATAGGTTGTTGTTCTTTATTATTGAATTCAAACTTTTCATCAAGTTTAAGAGCAGTTGCTCCTTCGATTGAATTAAAAGTATTATTCTCTATATTGTTTGTATTTTGTGAAAATAGATCATCAGAATACCCATGGTTTCTATTTTGTATTCTTGAAGTCATATTTAAAACAGTATTAGTTTGAGGTTTATGACCGTCTAAAGCTGTGGCAACAATTGAGACTCTCATTTTGCCTTCCATGTTTTCATCTTTTATAGCACCAAAGATTAATTCTACTTCTGGATCAACTTCGGCTCTAACTTTTTGAACGGTTTGATCGACCTCAAATAATTTTAGATCTTTACCACCAGTAATATTAATTAATAATCCTTTAGCACCTTTAAGAGAATATTCGTCAATTAATGGATTATTTAGAGCCATTTCAGTAGCAGCCATTGCTCTGTTTTCTCCTTCAGCTTCTCCAGTTCCCATCATTGCTTTACCCATAGAACTCATTACTGTCTCTACATCAGCAAAATCCAAGTTAATCATTCCTGGTCTTACCATTAAATCAGTTACACTTTGCACGCCATGTCTCAAAACATTATTTGATAAATGAAAGGACTCCTCAAATGTTGTTGTCTCACTGGCAATTTTAAAAAGATTTTGATTTGGCACAACAATAGTAGTGTCCAAATGTTTTTTTAATGCCTCTAGTCCCTCTACAGCTCTTCTCATTCTTTTTGATCCTTCGTAGTCAAAAGGTAATGTAGTAACTCCAACAGTTAAAATATTAAGTTCTTTAGCTGCTTTAGCTATAACGTGAGAAGCTCCAGTACCAGTTCCTCCTCCCATTCCAGCAGCAATAAAAACCATGTTGCTTCCTTGTATATAATTAACTATTTCACCTATTGATTCATCTGCAGCTGCTTGACCAATATTATGTTTTGCTCCAGCTCCTAGACCTTTAGTTAAATTCATACCTATTTGGATTTTTGCATGTGCTTTACTCTTTTTTAAATCTTGTGCATCTGTATTAATTGCTACAAATTCAACGCCTTCCATTCCGGACTCGATCATTTCATTAATCGCATTTCCACCTGCTCCGCCGATCCCTAAAACTAGAATTCTAGGCTTTAATTCTTTTAATTCTCCTCCTCCAATATTTATACTCATTCTAACTCCCCTTTCTGTTTATTTTCCCATTTTAGATTTGATCTATTTTGATAAGCTTTTTTTCTTGCTAGTAGTTTAAATTTTTCAAATATTTTTGGCTCCCATATTTGGAAAGTCTTTCCAAGACCAACAAATAAGATATTATTCTTTATGTTGGCGTGATTTAGCAATTTTTCCGTTAGTGATACTCTGCCTTCAGTATCAAATTGTAGGTTTACACTTTCCGATAATATTGAAGTTGCAAAATAATCTCTTTTTTCTTCAAATGGATTTAATGAGTCTATAGTATTAGATAATTTTTCAATTCTATCTTGAGAGCAAGCCTCTAAAGCAGAGTAATTAAATGATGGATAACTTATAAATCCGTTATAGCCTAAAGAGCTTAAATGAGATCTAAAAGTAGAAGGCACTGATACCCTTCCTTTCTTGTCCAACTTGTTTTCGTAACTTGATAAAAACATTTCTTTCTAAAACCTCAATTTTCTTCAATATCTTCAAATCACCCTCCATTATGGGATTATTTGGGATCGTATGGGTTTTAATCTAAATAGTCAATATAATAGTTTTTTGATTATTAGTACAAAAAGGGAACATTTTTAAGAAAAAAAAAGGCCAGATAGTTTATAAGCCGGGTTCTGTCATTGAAGATGTCATTTATCTAGGCTTAAGTTCGCACTCAAGCTCAAGCGGTTAACCCAGAAGACTAACTAAAGACTGTTTTTAGCTTTTCAGCAGTGTCTTCTCTATTTAACCTTGCTCCCAGTGGGGTTTGCCCTGCGTTTTTTGTTGCCAAAAAACCGGTGAGCTCTTACCTCGCCGTTTCACCCTTGCCTTGATTAGGCGGTTTATTTTCTGTGGCACTATCCCTGAAGTCACCTTCGCCAGTCATTAACTGGCACTGTGTCTTTACGGAGCCCGGACTTTCCTCTATTAGCAAAGCTAATAGCGACAATCCAACTATCTGGCACAGAGTGTTTAGTGTTTTAAATGTATAAAATCAAGTAAAATTTAGTGATTTTTAGCTAAATAATCACTTATTTTGAGGCATTCTAGGTCTATTTTTCCATTAACCTTTTCTTGTCTAAATCTCCTTTGAAAAGATTTAATTATGAAAATATCAGTTTTTGAGAATTTCTCTTTATTAAAATATCTATAACCAATTTTATACAAATTTTTAAAAAAAAATTTTCTAATACTCTTTGCTCTCAATTTTTTAAATAAAGAGGTTTGTTTATTTAAATCTAAAGGATACCAAATCCCTATCTTCTTTTCTTTCAGTTTAAACCAAGGAAATTTCTCTCCTGGATCAAATTTTCTTAATGGAGCTATATCAGAATGTCCTAAAATATTAGGATTTTTTATTTTATATTTTTTTTTTAATTTAATACAAAGCCTAACTAATGCATTTATTTGCTTTTGGGGAAATTTTTGATAACCAAATCTATGACCTTTATTTTCAAGCTCAATACCAATAGAATTGATATTAAGATTTTCTAGTTTACCCCACTTTGATTTACCCGCGTGCCAAGCAATATTACAATCTTCAACCATTTGAAAAATTTTTCCTTCTCTGCTAATTAAATAATGACAGCTTACTTTATGCTTTGAGCTCAGCAATCTTTTAATAGATGCACGCATAGATTGCATTCCAGTATAATGAATAATTAAAAATTTAATTTTTCCTTTATTTCTAGCTTTTTTAGAGAAATTCAAAGATTTAAGAGGTGTTAGATTCATTTTTCTGGCTAATTTCTTGACAAATATAAACAAAATTGAAGGTAAAATCTCTTATAAAATAAAGGCATGATTTATGGCAATATCTAACTAATTTATATATATAGCTCATATGAGATTTAAAAAAATATACTCTATAACTTGCTCTATTCTCTTAATGTTATCTGTAAATGCTTATGCAGAAACAAATAATAAAGAGTGTTTTGAAAAAGTCAGCAGAGGGATTTTTAAATTTAACCAAGGTTTCGATAAAGTAATTTTGAAGCCAGTTGCTAAAGGGTATAATAAACTTCCTGAACCGATTAGAAATGGAACAAGTAATTTTACTTCAAATATTGCAACATTATTATCAATTCCTAACCATCTTCTTCAAGGGGAGATAAGATTAGCAGGCCATGCCTCCGGTAGTTTTTTAATTAATACAACTGTAGGAGTACTTGGTCTTGGAAATCCTGCTGGACTGATGGGTTTAGAAAACCAAAAAGAAGATTTAGGACAAACACTAGGAACTTACGGTGTTCCAGGTGGATGTTATTTTGTATTACCAATTTTAGGACCGACTAATGTTAGAGATTCTGTAGGGATGGTAATAGACAATAATTATCTTGATCCTTTTGCTAGAGTTACTTGGCATGAAAAGGAAATTAAGAATATTTCAGGCACCAAAATTGATTACTTAGGTGTAAAAGCTGCAAGTGCTGTCGATTTTAGAGGAGATAATATGACTAACTTTGAGAGTTTGGAAAAAAATTCAATTGATTTATACGCAGCAACAAAAAGTTTATATCTACAAAATAGAAAAAATAAAATTAATAACTCCAGTGGAGACGAAGATGATTGGGGAAATTTAGATAACTAAGATTAATTTTATAATGAAAAAATTAAGTCTAATTTTAGTATCTTTTTTTTTAGTCCTAAAAATAGCTTATGCAAATACTTATAGCTCTGATCCTCAAATATTTATTAAAGAATTAGTAAATGATGCAATTAGCAAACTATCAGACAAAAATTTAACTGAGGATGAAAAAAAGAATTTTGTAGAAAAAATAGCTATAGAAAATGTAGATATTAATGCATTAAGCTTATATACGCTTGGAGAGTTAAGAAAAACAACGGATAAAAATATTTTAGAAAAATATCAAGAGGCTTTTAAAAATTACTTTTTAAAAAGTTTGACTTCAAGACTAACAGACTATTCATCAAATAAATTCGAGATAATTAATGCTGAGAAAAAAAGTTCGAACTATACAATTGTAAGGTCAAAAATAGTTTCGAGTGACAATCAACCTGAGATCAAAATAGACTGGAGAGTTTATACAAAAAATCCTGAAAAGCCTCTTATAAGAGATTTAATTGTTGAAGGATTGAGTTTAGCTAGAACTCAAAAAGAAGAGTTTTCCTCTATACTAAATTCTAATAATAATGACATCAATTTTTTAATTTCCAAATTAGAAGAGTTTATAAATAGTTAATTGATGGTGGGCCCGCCAGGACTCGAACCTGGGACCAATACATTATGAGTGTACTGCTCTAACCAACTGAGCTACAGGCCCAAAAAATTATCTTATCAATTATTACCATTAAAATTAGATAACTAAAATCCAATAATTATAGATAAACCTTTAGTTTTTCAGATTTATTTGTTAAATCTTAAAGTTCTTATACCAATGAAAATTATTTTAATTATGGGCCTACCTGGTGCTGGAAAGACTACTCTCGCCAATGAGTTGACTCCTCTATTAAAAGCTAAGAGAGTAAATGCTGATGAGGTAAGAAAAATTGCTAATGATTGGGATTTTTCAATAGAGGGAAGGAATAGACAAGCAAAAAGAATGTCTGAAATGGCATTAAAAATGAAAAAAGAGGGAAATTTTGTTATAGCTGATTTTATTTGCCCTACACCAGCTACGAGAAAACTGTTTCCTGCAGATTATATTGTTTGGGTAGACACTATTTCAGCTGGAAGATTTGAAGACACTAATCAAATATTTGTAAAGCCAGAAAAATTTCATTATCATGTCACTTCTCAAGATGCTAAGGTTTGGGCTTCTAAGATAGCTAAAGATTTAAACGATGACCTATAAATGGGATAATAAAAAGCCAACTGCTCAAATGTTAGGTAGATGGCAACCTTTTCATGACGGCCACTATGCACTTTTTGAAAAAATTTTAGAAAAAACTGGTCAAGTATGCATTCAAATAAGAGATGTTCAAGGAGTTGATGACAATCCATTTGATTTTGAAACAGTTAAAAAAAAAATTGAGAAAAGATTGAATCCGAAATTTGCTGGAAGATTTAAGGTTATACTAGTTCCGAATATTACCAATATATGTTACGGGAGAGGTGTAGGCTACAAAATCGAGGAAATTGTTCTTTCTGAAGAAATTCAAAAAATTTCTGCTACAAAAATTAGAGCTAAAATGAGAAAAGAAGGAAAGCTTAGTTGAGATTAATTTATCACTTAGGATATCCTAGAACAGGAACAACATTACTACAAAAAAATATTTTTAGACACCATCCTGAAATAAATTATTTAGGACCGAAAAGCTATGACTCAAATTATAAGGTCCAAATTGATCAAAAAAAAATAGATGAATTTGAGATTTTTTTTCAAAATAATAAAGATCTTAATTATAATGAATTACATAAAAAGATTGATATAAAAAAATTTTCTGATCAAAAAGTAAATATTTTTTCTAGTGAGAAGTACCTTTACTATAAAAATTATGAAAAATATGATGGACTGATTGTCTTAAAAAATTTTTTAAAGAATCAGTTTCATTTAAATTTTGGAGTTATTTACACAGTAAGAAATCAATATGAATTGATAGAATCAATTTATCACCATAGTTATGGCTACCTAAAGACTTTTTTAAAAAGTAAAAGTATTGAAAATTTAGTTGATAAAATTCAAAATCTGAATTTTAGTGAAAATGATAATATTTTTCACTTTTTAAGAGCATATGATTTTAATTATACTTATGAGCATATAAAAAAAAAATTTACTGATGCTGATATAAAAATTTTAAATTTTAAAGATTTGAACGACAATCCTGACAAATATTATGCAGAGTTATCTAATTTCCTTCATGTAGACTTAAATGAATTAAAAAAAAGGGTTCCGAATAAAAGAGAGAATCCAAGTAAAATTGAGGATAATAAAAAAATTTTACAAAGTGAATTTCAGAGGGTTATTAGCGAAAATAGATTTTATAAAAAAATAAAGTTTATAATCCCATCATATATAAAAGATAAAATACGTAATTTTTCCTACACAAAAAAAAAAATTAATAAAGAAGATGAAATAAAAATGAAAAAAATAGTTGAAAAATTCTACTCAAAAAGTAATGAGAACTTTGAAAAAAAAACAGGTATTAAAATTTTTTGGTAGATTATTTCTCTAAGAAACTCTTAAGTTGTTTTGATCTACTTGGATGTTTTAATTTTCTAAGTGCTTTTGCTTCAATTTGTCTTATTCTTTCTCGTGTAACAGAAAACTGTAGCCCAACTTCCTCCAAGGTATGATCTGTGTTCATTCCTATACCAAATCTCATTCTAAGTACTCTTTCTTCTCTTGGTGTTAAAGATGCTAAAATTTTTGTTGTTGACTCACTTAAATTAGATTGAATGGCAGTGTCTAAAGGTTGTAATGCATTTTTGTCTTCAATAAAATCTCCTAAACTACTGTCTTCCTCATCTCCTACTGGGGTTTCAAGTGATACTGGCTCTTTAGCAATTTTTAATACTTTCCTAACTTTTTCTAGAGGCATAGCTAATTTTTTAGCTAGCTCTTCTGGTGTAGGTTCTCTTCCAAACTCACTCATAATTTGTCTTTGAGTTCTTACTATCTTATTAATTGTTTCAATCATATGAACTGGGATTCTAATCGTTCTTGCTTGATCTGCAATTGATCTTGTAATGGCTTGTCTTATCCACCAAGTGGCATAGGTAGAAAATTTGTATCCTCTTCGATATTCAAATTTGTCAACAGCTTTCATCAAGCCAATATTTCCTTCTTGGATAAGATCTAGAAATTGAAGTCCTCTATTAGTATATTTTTTAGCAATAGAAATTACTAATCTAAGGTTAGCTTCAACCATTTCTTTTTTAGCTATTCTAGATTCTCTTTCACCTTTTTGAATTCTGCTTACTAACTTTTTAAATTCTCCAACGGACAATCCTATTTTTTTACTAAAATCTACTAATCTTTCTCTTATTTCTGAAAAATCTTTTTTAAATTTCTTGAAAAAATTTTTCCATGTTTGATTTTCTTTTAAGAAAGCCTCAAACTTAGGGTTAATTTCATTGCCTATATAATATTTTAAAAATTCTTCTCTAGAAATTTTGTTATCCATAGCCAACCTTAATAATATTCCTTCTAAAGAAACTATCTTTTTATTTTCTTTGTAATGTAACTGAACTAATTCTTCCACGACATGTGGAGCTAGCTGAAGATTCTTAAAATTATCAACTAATAATGCTTGGATCTTTTTAAAGTTCTTATTTTTAGATATTGAGAGCTCTTTAGAGTCTAATAAGCAATATAATTTTTCCTTTTGATATTTTTGAAGTTTTAAATAGTTTTTATTTAAAGAGTCTAAAATATTTATTATCCTAGGCTTAATTTCCTCTTCCATCTTCGCTAAGGAGACATTAAATTCATCATCTTCCGTTGTTGACTCTTCATCTCTTTTTTCATCTTCTTTTCTATCTTCATCTTTTTTTTCTTCCTTTTTATCTAATTTCTTTTTAGTTTTTAATTCTTCATTCTCTTCTGAAGATTCGAAGTCTTCGTACGTTGAATCTATATCAATTATATCTCTGACTAAAAGTTGTTGATTTTCAATTTGTTCTTTCCATTCAAATATTTTTTTTCCAACTAGTGGGCTCTGCGTTAGGGCATTTATCATAACATCTTTCCCTGCCTCGATTCTCTTCGCTATAGCAATCTCTCCTTCTCTGGATAAGAGTTCAACTCCACCCATCTCTCTAAGATACATACGAATTGGATCATCGCTTTTATCTGAGGATTTTTCTTCAGTTGTACCAGTAGTTTCTTTCTTTTTATTTGATTGAAATTGAGATTTTTTTTCTACTAATGTTATTTTTTCATCAACAATAATAATAAAAGCTTTTTCGATATTTTCTATTGTTCCGTTTCTTTTACCTAGAGATTTTCCAAGTTCTTCATAGGTAATAAAACCCCTGTGTTTTCCTTTATCTAAAAGTCTCTCAAATGATTTTGTAATTATTTTTTCAGCCATTAAAATTTTTGTTAGAGTAGTGGGATATATATAAGCACTACATTAAAAAAATCTATCTTTTTTTATTCCCCATTTATTTGGCTTTTAAGCTTTATTAGCTCGGAGTAGGAGTTTTCATCTAAGTTATTGATCAATTTTTTTTCAAGAGATTCTATTTTTTTAAGATTATTAAGCTCCTTTAATTCTGCTATCAATTCGTTCAGTAATTCTAATATAGCTTCTTCATCCTTTTTCTTTAGAATTATTTGAATACTAGAATTTTCCTGAATCTCATCAATAAGTTTTTTGTAATCAACGCTAATTTTTGACTTAATGGTGTCCTGGTCATTACCCTTTAATAACGAGGCAATTATTAATTTTTTTAAGCTTTCATTTTTATCCGATAAAAAGGTTATTTCAGATAATTCTTCAATTTTTTTTGATACTATATCAAAATAATTGAGCATTATAAATAATACAGAAAATTCTTTTATTTGAATTTTTGAAAAATGACTCTTTTTTTTGTGTAAAGTTTTTGTTTCATTCAATAATTGATAATCTTGATTTTTATTATACTTGTTAAAAGGACGATATGATTGTCTTGCATTTTGAATTGGAGTTAGTTTTTTAATCTTGTCTAAAAAATCTTCCAAAACGTATTTTCTAACTACTTCATCTTTAATTAAATAACATAATTTTTTTATTTGTTTTTCAAATTTAGATACTTCAAAAGGATTTGTTAGATCTATTTTATCAAGGTGGTAATCCCATATATATGTTTGAATTATTTTTTTTTCTTTTAAAAAAGATAAAAATTTTTCCTTTACCGCTTCCTTTTATAAAATCATCTGGATCACTGCCATCAGGCATAACAGAAAAAAAGATTTTATTCTCCTCGTTAATTAATGGAAAAAGTTTTTCAGCAATTCTTGAAGCAGCATTTTGACCACTCTGATCACCATCTAAACATATGATTGGATTTGAAAAAAATTTCCAAATCAAATTTATTTGTCGATCCGTTAGAGCTGTTCCCGAATTTGCAATAACATTTTTAATTCCTGATGAATAAACACTAACTACATCCATATAACCTTCAACAATAATTACTTCGTTAGTTTCGGCTCGGCATGCTTTAGCTTTGTCTAAGTTAAATATCATGCCACCTTTTTTATAAAATTCAGTTTCTGGTGAATTAATATATTTTGCTAGTTTACTTTCTTTTATTATTCTCCCTCCAAAAGCAATGGTATCTCCAGATATGTTGTTTACTGGAAAAATTATTCTTGAATTAAATCTATCAATATATTTTCCACTTTTATCGTGCTTATAGTATAAACCTGTTAAGTTAATATCTTCTTCTGAATATTTCTTTAAAAGATCTTCATAAAAATTATTTTTCCATGGAACGTAACCTAATTTAAATTCTTCAATTATGTTTTTTGTTAAACTTCTTTTGTTTAAATAGTTTAATACTTCTTTATTATTTGAGCTAAATAATTCTTTAGAAAAATAATCTGAATATTCTTTATAAATATTTTTATAAGTTTGGAATCTTAATTCTTTTTTTTTATCAAAATTTGAAAATCTATAAGGTTGCATCCCAGCCTCTGCTGCTAAAATTTTTACAGCTTCACCAAAGCCAATAGATTTAGTTTTCATTAAAAAATCAAAAATGTTTCCATGTTCACCGCTACTAAAACAATGATAAAATTCTTTTTCATCATTTACGGTAAAGGATGGACTTTTTTCATTTTTAAAAGGAGAAAGTCCTATAAATTCCTTTCCTCTTTTTTTAAGTTGTACGGATTTGCTTACAACTTGTGATACTTTTAATCTTAATTTTATTTCATCAAGATATTCTTTTGGATATTTCATTTAATTTAAAAGTCCTTTTATTATTCTGCTTACTTTTGAAAAATCTAATCTATCAGCATGTTTGGATTTTAGTTCTGCCATAACTTTACCCATATCTTTCATTGATGAGGCTCCAACAGACTTGATTGCTTCTTCACAAATTTTTTTTGTTTCTTGTTCATTTAGCTGTTTAGGTAAAAAGGTATTAATAACATTTATTTCCTTTGTCTCATTTTCCAAAAGTTCTGTTCGTCCAGCTTTTTTGTAAACTTCACAGGACTCGTTTCTTTGTTTTATCATTTTTTTCAAAATCCCAGTTATATCTGGGTCTTTAATCTCCTTTTGACCTTTAGATCGACTCGCTATTTCAGCATCTTTTATTGCTGAGACTATAAGTCTTAATGTTGGATAGATATTTTTATCTTTGGCCTTTAAGGCTTCGTTTAGCTTGTCTTCTATTTGTTTTTTAAGAGACATAAATTTAAAAATTTATTTTAATCACAATTCCTATCTAAAATAAAAAGAACTTTCTTGACGATTATATTTCTATTTCATATGTTTCGCAAAATTATGTTTATAAGTTTTTTACTTTAACTTATGAGTTGTATTTGAAGCAATTTGGTCAAAATATAAACTCTTATAAAAATCTTAAAAAGATCGATTCCAACGCTATTTTAATTCTTCAAAATGGTAAGTTTTTTAAAGGTATAGGTTTAGGTTATCAAGGCACAGCAACAGGAGAGGTTTGCTTCAACACATCTATAACAGGATATCAAGAAATTATTTCTGATCCATCTTATGCAGAACAAATTATTAATTTTACTTTTCCTCACATTGGAAATGTTGGATCAAACAAGGAAGATCATGAGTCTGATAAAATTTGGACTAAAGGTGTGATAATTAATACTGAAATTACTGACCCATCTAATTACAGATCTTTAAAACATTTAGATCAATGGCTTAAACATAATAGAATAGTAGGTATTACAGGAATTGATACAAGGAATTTAACAAATTTTATTAGAGATAAAGGAGCGCCTAAAGGGACTATATCTTTTTTAAAAAATAGTAAATTTAATATTAAAAAACTTCTTAACACTACTCAAAAGTGGAGCGGTTTAAAAAATTTAGATTTAGCAAAACAAGTTACAACCAAAAAAAATTATATATGGAATGACCTTAAAACTTGGAAAAAAGGAGAAGGTTTTTTAAAAAATAAAAAAAGGTCCTTGCATGTTGTTGCCATCGATTATGGAATTAAAAAAAATATTTTGAGATATTTTTCTGACTTTAATTGTAAAATTACAATAGTTTCCTGTAAAACAAGTGCAAGTGATATTTTGAAATTAAAACCTAATGGCGTCTTTTTATCAAACGGTCCTGGCGATCCAGCGGCAACTGGAAAATACGCTATTCCAATTATATTAGAATTAATCAAAAATAATCTACCAGTGTTTGGAATTTGTTTAGGACATCAATTACTGGGGTTAGCTTTGGGAGCAAAAACTCAAAAAATGAATTTGGGTCATAGAGGAGCTAATCATCCTGTTAAAAATTTGATCAAAGGCAATGTAGAAATAACGAGTCAAAACCATGGTTTTGAAATAGTTAAAAAAAACTTACCAAGAAATATTCAGGTAACTCATCAATCTCTTTTTGATAATAGTATAGAAGGAATTAAGCTTAAATCTAAACCAGTTTTTTCTGTTCAATATCATCCGGAGTCCAATCCTGGTCCACAGGATAGTGTGTATTTATTTCAGGAATTTATAAAAAGTATGAAAAAAAATGCCAAAAAGAAAAGACATTAAAAAAATTTTAGTTGTTGGAGCGGGTCCAATTATTATTGGCCAAGCCTGTGAATTTGATTATTCAGGTACACAAGCTTGTAAAGCTCTAAAAGATGAAGGATATAAAGTAATTTTAATTAATTCCAATCCAGCTACAATAATGACAGATCCTAATGTTGCAGACAAAACTTATATTGAACCTATAACTTTAAATATTTTAGAAAAAATCTTAATCAAAGAGAAACCTGATGCAATCCTTCCAACCATGGGGGGTCAAACTGCTTTAAATTTAGCGATGGAAGCAGAAAGAAAAGGAATTTTAAGAAAATATAAAATTGAACTTATTGGAGCTAACTCGAAGGCAATTTCAAATGCAGAAGACAGAAAAAAGTTTAGAAAAAATATGATTGAAATAGGTTTAGATTTACCAAAATCAAAGATAGTTAATAGTTATAACCAATCATCTCAAGCTTTAAAAAAAATCGGACTTCCCGCAATTATAAGACCTGCATTTACTCTTGGAGGTCTTGGGGGAGGGATTGCTAAGAATAAGAAAGAATTTTTTAAAATAATTAAAAACGGACTCCAGGAATCTCCAGTAAGCCAAGTGCTAGTTGAAGAGTGTTTAGAAGGTTGGAAAGAATTTGAAATGGAAGTAGTTAGAGACAAAAATGATAACTGTATAATTATATGTTCCATAGAGAACGTCGACCCTATGGGAATTCATACTGGAGATTCTGTAACAATTGCACCAGCTTTAACTTTAACAGATAAAGAGTATCAAGTAATGAGGAATGCTTCCATTGCTTGCTTAAGAAAAATTGGAGTTGAAACTGGGGGCTCAAACGTACAGTTCGCAATAAACCCCAAAAATGGAAGGATGGTCATCATTGAAATGAATCCAAGAGTTTCTAGATCTTCAGCTTTAGCTTCAAAAGCAACTGGCTTTCCAATAGCAAAGGTCGCAGCAAAATTGGCGGTGGGTTATACTTTGGATGAATTAAAAAATGAAATAACTAAAGTAACTCCTGCTTCTTTTGAGCCAACTATTGATTATGTAGTAACTAAAATACCGAGATTTACTTTTGAAAAATTCTCAACCTCTTTTGCGGTGTTAGGAACATCTATGAAATCTGTTGGAGAAGCTATGGCTATAGGTAGAAATTTTAAAGAGTCTTTACAAAAAGCCTTGACGTCCCTTGAAACTGGTTTCACTGGATTAGATGAAATTTTTAATCTCAAAATTAAACAGATTGAAAAAAAACTTAAAGAAAATATTCCAAATAAAATTTTGTTAGTTGGTGAAGCCTTTAGAAAAAAAATGAATATAAAAAAAATATATAAACTATCAAAAATTGACCCTTGGTTTTTGAGTCAAATAAAAGAAATTATTGATTGCGAAAATACAATTAAAAAAAATGGTCTACCAAAGAGTTTTAACGAATTGAATTATATTAAATCAATTGGATTTTCTGATAAAAGATTATCAAAGTTAACAAATATATCTGAAAATAATATAAGAAGAAGAAGATCTGCCTTAAAAGTTTTCCCAGTTTACAAAAAAGTAGATACTTGCGCCTCAGAATTTAAATCTTTTACTCCTTATATGTATTCATCTTATCAAAGAACCTTTTCTGTAAATTCAGAATGTGAGGCAAATCCATCTAACAAAAAAAAGATCATAATCCTGGGTGGAGGTCCAAATAGAATTGGTCAAGGAATTGAATTTGATTATTGTTGTTGTCAAGCAAGTTTTGCCCTTAGAGCATTAAAATATGAGACTATTATGGTAAATTGTAACCCCGAAACAGTTTCAACTGATTACGATACGAGCGACCGTCTTTATTTTGAACCATTAACAGAAGAATTTGTATTTAACATAATTAGAAAAGAAAAATCTAAAGGTAATTTATTAGGAATAATTGCTCAATTTGGAGGTCAAACACCTATCAAACTTGCTAAATTTTTGCACGAAAATAAACTTCCTATTTTGGGAACTCAATATTCATCAATCGATCTTGCTGAGGATAGAGACAGATTTAGGAAGCTGTTAAATAGATTAAAATTAAAACAAGCGGATAGTGGAATTGCAAAAACTTTTCCTCAAGCTTTAAAAATAGCAGAAAAAATTGGATTACCGCTAATGGTTAGACCTTCGTATGTTTTAGGAGGTAGAGCTATGGAAATTGTTTATGAAAAAAAACAATTAAAAAATTTCGTTCAAGAAGCATTTAAAGTAGCAGAAAAAAATCCAATTTTAATAGATAAATTTATAGACAATGCAATGGAAGTAGATGTAGATGCAATATGTGATGGTAAACAAGTTTTTGTAGCAGGTATAATGCAACATATAGAAGAAGCAGGAATTCACTCGGGAGACTCTGCCTGTAGCTTGCCTCCTGTATCTATCAAACCTTTTTTAATAAAAGAAATTGAAAAACAAACTAAAAAACTTGCTTTAGCTTTGAAAGTTAAAGGTTTTATGAATGTTCAATTTGCAATTAAACAAGATGAAATTTATGTTATTGAGGTTAACCCAAGAGCAAGCAGAACTGTTCCATTTGTCTCAAAAGCTAAAGATCTGCCTTTAGCTAAAATTGCATCAAGAATTATGGTTGGAGAAAAATTATCTAATATCAATTTAAGAAGTAAAACTAAAAAAATGTATGCTGTTAAAGAAGCAGTGTTCCCATTCAATAAATTTCCAAACAGCGATCTTTTGCTCGGACCTGAAATGAAATCTACTGGTGAAGTTATGGGTTTTGATAAAAACTTTGGTATGGCATTTGCTAAAAGTCAAATAGCAGCTTCTAACTCTCTTCCAACAAAAGGATTGGCATTTATATCTCTAAAAAATAGTCATAAAAAAGAAGGTGTAGAATTGGCCAAAAAGTTAATAAAATTAAATTTTATTCTTTGTGGAACTGGAGGAACCGCTGAATATTTTAATCAAAATGGAGTTAAATGTAAAAAAATAAATAAAGTAAATCAGGGATCTCCTCATATAGTAGATATACTTAATGCAAAAAAAATTGCCTTAGTAATAAATACTGGAGGCGGAAATAGTGAAAAACAATTTAGTGATGCTCTGGCTCTGCGAAGAGCGACGTTAGTGAATAAAGTTCCCTATTGTACTAATATGTCAACTGCTTATGTCTGTTTGGAGGGTATAAAGTCTCTTAAATCAAAGAAAATGACGGTAAGTTCTCTACAAGATATTTAGTAAAAATGATTAAAACTTCTTACTGTTATCCTTAATTAGTTAGATTATTTTACTTTCCAGTCTGTAGGAAAAGTTACGTAGTTAATTTGAATACATCTTCGTTCTTTTTTAATCTCTTTTTTTTCCATGCCATGCCAAGAATCTGGTCCACTTGTGAAGAAGTATCCATAATTATGCTTATAAGGAACTGTTTTAATTTTTGTAAGTTTTTTATCATAAAAGTCTGTGCCTAAATTTTCAGATTCTTTATGAAGATTAATAAAAACTATTGATGACATAAGCTTTTCTTTAATATCACAATGAGGTTTAAGCCAAAACCCTTCTCTATCACAAATCACTTCTAGTCTTACATAGGAATTACTTAGATCTTTTCCTATAAGACCACCTATCTTTTTATAAACCTCAGGAGACCTTAATTCATCGATAAAGTTTGTAAGATGAGGAAATTTATTTGAATTTTCTTTAGTAACATAACATCTTAATTTTTTTGCTTTGCCTCCATCCTTTATGCCTGAACGGAAAGCACCGTCTCCACCGTCTAATGCTCTAGTACCATCATAATTTAAGTTTTCTTTTTTTGGATCTGCAATATCAGCATTGCTGATTTCTTTAATTGCCTCGTCAGTTAAAGGTTGGTTAATCTCAAAATGTTTAAAAGGATCATTAAAAGATTTTGTTCTACTTTCTAGTGATTTAAATAATTCCATTTAATTTCATTTTTTCTTTTATAATCGGAACAATTCTATTAATCTCATCTAACTTATCATAACTCCAATTGTCAACTCTTTCAGTCAATTCTTTTGTTATTCCTAGTTTGCTAAACTGAGAATAAAATTTTGTAAACCTACTACTTGTTCTTTTAGGTTTAAACATAGCTACATAAATTGGCTTTCCTGTTAGTGCAGCCTCAGAAATCATTGATGTTGAGTCGCAAGTTACAATTACATAATCTGCTATGGCTAAAGAACTTAAATATGCTTTTTTGTTTATATCTTTAATCACATGATGATTAAAACTAAATGTATTAAAAGCTTTTTTGATTACCAGTTCAGGCGTTCTGTAAGATGGTATAACAACAAGTTTATATTTGTCAGGGGTAAACAAAGCTTTTACTTTATTAAAAACAAAATGAACTTCTTCTTCAGAATAATTATAATGTTTATTGGGCCCCCCAATAATAAAAGCTACGATCTTTTTCTTTTCTTTGTTAAACCTTAAATATTTTGAATTCTCTGAAATTTCTTTTTTTGTTAAATAGTGAATGGATCCTGTAGTTTTTAAGACATTGTCACCATTTAAATTGTCATGCTCAGGACAAACTATTAAATCAAAATTTTTTAATGATACTTTAGGATCTTGAATATGAATATTAAAAATTTCTTTTCCAAATCTTTTTTTTAAGGCGATTGAAGGAATCACGCTTTTCCTCCCGCAAGAAATGATGATTTTAGAGTCGCAGACAAATTTCTTTGTTAATAAGTTTTCAGAAATAGGAGTAAATTTTGGGGGAATATAATTCCAAAAAGGTTTAAGTTTTATAGTTTCGTGTTTAAATGCTAGTTTTAATCCTTTGGCTAACCCTTCAACTTGGCTAACCATTCCGTGCATACCTTGGGTTAAAAGAAGAGCTTTTAATTTTAACATTAGTTACTATATAAACATATCATAATGAATAATAAATCATCTAAACATACAAAAGTGTTAATTCTTGGATCAGGACCTGCGGGTTATACAGCCGCAATCTATGCGGCTAGAGCAATGTTAAAGCCAATTTTAGTTCATGGCTCCCAACCTGGAGGTCAATTAACTACAACTACTGATGTCGAAAATTACCCAGGATATTCAAAAGTGATTCAAGGGCCTTGGTTGATGGAAGAAATGAAAGGTCAAGCAGAAGCAGTAGGAACTGAAATGATTCAAGACCACATCAACAAAGTAGATTTATCTTCAAAGCCTTTTAAAGTTGTGGGTGATAGTGGTCAAATTTATACTGCAGATGCTATTATTATTTCGACAGGGGCTCAAGCTAGATGGTTAAACCTAAAATCTGAGCAGAATTTTAGAGGTTTTGGTGTTTCTGCTTGTGCTACTTGTGATGGTTTTTTCTTTAAAGATAAAGAGGTAGCAGTTGTAGGTGGGGGTAATGCAGCAGTAGAAGAAGCTATGTTTTTAACCAAATTTGCTTCGAAAGTTAAATTGATTCATAGAAGGGACAAGTTGAGAGCAGAAAAAATGCTTCAAGAAAAATTAAAAGCTAATAAAAAAATAGAAATAATTTGGGATAGCATTGTCGAAGATGTTTTAGGAAAAACTGAACCTAAAAGTGTTAATGCAATTAAGATTAAAAATGTTAAAGACAATAAAACCAAAGAATTGAAAGTGGATGGGCTTTTCATCGCTATAGGACATGATCCGGCAACATCATTATTCAAAAATCAATTAGATATGGATAAGGAAGGTTACTTAATTACAAAAGCAGATTCTACTATTACAAACATACCTGGAGTATTTGCAGCAGGGGACGTTAAAGATAAAATCTATAGACAGGCCGTAACTGCTGCAGGTATGGGTTGTATGGCTGCCCTTGAAGCAGAAAAGCATTTATCTGATAAATAATAGTGAAAAATAATCTACATGTCTTTTTAGGGTCAACAGTTGCTGATGCTGCATCAAGACCTTTACATTGGGTTTATAATCAAAAACAATTGCTTAATTATATTAAAGGTAAAAAAGATTTTGCCTTTTTAAAAGTAAATAAAAGCCCTTTCTATAATATTAGAACTGGTAAAGTTTCAGGGTACAATGATATTGGTCAAACAATGTTTAAAACTTTAGTTGAGGGAAATCACAATATAGAAGAAAGATTTAAAAAGAATATAATTAAAAACTTTGGTCGAGGAAGCTTATATTGGAAAAACTATAGATTAAGATCTAAATACAGGAAAGTAAAAGACTGGCGAGGAATAATTAAGGGTCCATGGATACATCAAAATATTATTGAAACTGTTCAAAATATTAAGAAAAATAAAAAATTGACTGGTGGAAAAAAAGTTAATGAGTCAGATGGCTATTGCGCTGCTCTACCCTATTTTTTGTTTGGTTATAATTCCGATAATTTAAAGAAAATTATTTCTATAGTTACAGTTTCAAAAATAAGCGTAAAGTATGCTCTAGCAAAATTTCATTTAATAGATCTTGCTCTTAAAGGTTCTAAAGATCCTATAAAAGAATTTACTTTCAAATATAAAAAAGATTCTTATTTCAAAAGTGTTGTAAAGGATATTAAAAAAGTTATAAGATTAAGAAAAAAACCTCATGCTTTAATAGTAAAAAAACTTGGCATGGCATGCAGTTACCCCGGAACTTTCAATAGCTCTGTTCACTCGATTATAAATTCAAAAAGTTATAAAGACGCTATTTTAAAAACAATTAAAGCTGGTGGCTGTAACTGTTCTCGAGCAAATTTTATTGGCGCTTATTTCGCAGCTTTAAAAGGATTAAATTCAATTCCTAAAGTCTGGATAAAAAAAACATTAGTAGCTAAAAAAATTTTAAATCAAAAGTAAAAACATTTATTTATTTTTTCATCTTAGACTTTTGCAAAAAGAAGAAATTTTTTCCAATGCTTTTTTTAAATTTTCCATTGATGTAGCATATGAAATTCTAAAAAAACCCTCTAAACCAAAAGCAGAACCTTGGACAACTGCAATTCCATTATTTTCTAGTAAGGACTGAACAAAGTCAGTATCTTTCTTAATTTCTTTTCCTTTGCTATCTTTTTTTCCAATTAATCCTTTGCAACTTGGAAAAACATAAAAAGCCCCATCTGGATTTAAACATTCAATTCCTTCTATTGCATTTAAAGCCTTAACAACAAAGTCTCTTCTTGTTTGAAAAGATTTTGCTCTATCTTTAATAAAGTTTTGAACACCATTTAAAGCTTCAACCGCAGCGGCTTGACTAATAGATGAAGGATTGGTAGTTGATTGAGATTGTATTTTAGCAATAGCCTTAATTATATCTTTTGGACCCGCAGCATACCCTATCCTCCAACCAGTCATAGAATAAGCTTTGCTGACACCGTTCATTGTTAAAACTCTATCTTTTAAATTGTCGATTTGGGCTATAGTAAAAAATTTAAAGTTTCCATAAATAACATGCTCGTAAATATCATCGCTTAAGATGAAAACATGAGGATGTTTTTCTAATATTTTACCTATCCCTTTTATATCTTTTTCAGAATAACAAGCACCAGTTGGATTAGATGGTGAATTTAATATTATCCATTTTGTTTTTTTTGTTATAGATTTTTCAAGAGCAGCAGGATCTACCTTAAACCCTTGTTTCTCATTACACTCTAAAATAATAGGTGTCCCTCCAGCTAATAAAACTATATCGGGATAAGAAACCCAGTAAGGAGCTGGAATAATAACTTCATCTCCATCATTTAAAGTAGCCATCATAGCATTATAAATTACTTGTTTTCCCCCAGTGCCGACGGTTATTTGATCAATTTGATAATCTAAATTGTTTTCTCTTTTAAATTTTTTTATTATGGCTTTTTTAAGTGACGGAGTGCCATCTACTGCAGTGTATTTTGTATCACCATCTTTAATAGCTTTAATCGCTGCCTGCTTTATATTGTCTGGAGTGTCAAAATCTGGCTCTCCAGCTCCAAGGCCAATTATATCTTTCCCTAGGGCCTTTAATTCCTTAGCTTTTTGAGTAACTGCTATTGTGGGCGACGGTTTTATACGTTTTAAATTGTTGGAAACTATGCTCATTGAATTTTATAATGTTTTTTTAAATTATTAATAACACATAATGCAAAATACTTATCAAGAAAAAATACTAGATATTGAAACTACTAACAACTCAATTAAAAAGAAGTTAGAAGGAGGTATTAAGTTTAAAATTAAAAGTGACTTTCAACCAGCTGGTGATCAACCTCAAGCCATTAAATTATTAACTAAAAATATAAAAGATAAAAAAAATGAACAAGTGCTTCTTGGCGTTACGGGATCAGGAAAGACATTTACAATGGCTAAAGTAATTGAGGCAACCAATAGACCAGCTTTAGTCTTGGCTCCTAATAAGACTCTAGCAGCTCAATTATATGGGGAATTTAAAAGTTTTTTTCCAGATAATGCAGTTGAATATTTTGTTTCTTATTATGATTATTATACCCCTGAAGCTTATGTTCCAAGATCAGATACTTATATTGAGAAAGAAGCATCTATCAATGAACAAATAGATAGAATGAGGCACTCAGCAACTAGATCGTTGCTAGAGAGAGATGACGTAATAATTGTAGCCAGTGTATCATGTATTTATGGACTTGGGTCTGTGGAAGCTTATAGCAAAATGACCATAACTCTTAAAAAAAATAATGAATATGAAAGAGATCAATTAATAAGAACATTTATAACTCTTCAATATAAAAGAAATGATCAAAATTTTTTTAGAGGAACTTTTAGAGTGCGCGGTGAGAATTTAGAAATTTTTCCATCTCATTTAGAAGATAGAGCTTGGCGAATAAGTTTTAATTTTAATAAATTAGAAAAGATTGAAGAATTCGATCCTTTAACTGGAGATAAAACAAATGATTATTCAATTATAAAAATTTATGCGAATAGTCATTACATAACTCCAAAACCAACGATGGAGCAAGCTATTAGACAAATAAAATCTGAATTAGCAGAAACATTAAAAAAACATCGTGCAAATAATAAATTATTGGAAGAACAAAGATTGAGGGAAAGAACTAAGTTTGATTTAGAAATGATAGAAGCAACAGGAACATGTGCTGGTATTGAAAACTATTCAAGATTTTTATCTGGAAGAAAAGCAGGAGAGCCACCTCCAACGTTGTTTGAATATTTTCCTGACAACACAATTATATTTGTAGACGAAAGTCATGTGACAGTTCCTCAATTAAATGGGATGTATAAAGGAGACAGAACTAGAAAAAGTACATTAGCTGAGTATGGCTTTAGACTGCCTTCTTGTATGGATAACAGACCACTTAAATTTGAAGAATGGGATATGATGAGAACTCAAACGATATTCGTCTCAGCTACTCCAGGACCTTGGGAATTAAAACAAACTGATAACAAATATATTGATCAAATAATAAGACCAACTGGTTTGATTGATCCACCTGTGGAAATTAGACCAGCAAAAACTCAAGTGGATGATTTGATGCATGAAGCTGCAAAAGTTATAGAAAAAGGTTATCGTGTTTTGGCAACCACCCTAACAAAAAAAATGGCTGAAGATCTAACTGAGTACCTTCATGAAAATGGGCTGAAAGTTAGATATATGCATTCTGACATTGATACTTTAGAAAGAATTGAAATTATAAGAGATTTAAGACTTGGTGTATTTGATATTTTAGTTGGAATAAATCTTTTGAGAGAAGGGCTAGATATTCCAGAGTGTGGTTTAGTAGGAATTCTTGATGCAGATAAAGAGGGATTTTTAAGATCTGAAACATCGCTAATTCAAACTATCGGTAGAGCAGCTAGAAACATTGATGGTAAAGTAATTCTATATGCAGATAAAGTTACTAAAAGTATTGATAAAGCTATCCAAGAAACGGATCGTAGAAGAAATAAACAGTTAGAGTACAACAAAAAAAATAATATTACCGCGGAGTCAATTAAGAAAGAAATAGGAGATATATTAGAGTCAGTATACGAGAAGGATTACGTAAATATTAAAGAGTCAAATATAGGCGGTAATCTAAAAAAACATCTGAAAGGATTAAATAAAAAAATGAAAGAGTCTGCTGCTAACTTAGAATTTGAGGAAGCAGCAAAAATCAGGGATGAAATAAGAAAATTAGAGGCTAGTGAATTAGAAATAACATTGAACCCTAAAATAAGTCAGTATAACCTCAAGAACAAAGTATATCCTAAAGGTAGATCGACACTTGGTATGCCTGGAACAAAAACAAAGAAACAACAAAAAAAATGGAAGCCAAAAAAATAATAGTTACCGGAGGGGCAAATCGAATTGGTAGATCTATAGCTTTAGAACTGGCAAGTTATGATACACAAATTGTTATTCATTATTCAAAATCTTTTGTTGCAGCAAAAAAACTTAAAATAGAATTAGAAAATTTAGGCTCAATTGTTTACCTTCTAAAAGCTGACTTAAACAATCTTGGGCAAACTCAAAAAGTAATTTCTTATGCCCATAAGAAGATGAAAGGTCTAGATTGTTTGATTAATAATGCATCTATTTTTGAAAATGATAATTTGATTAATTTTTCAGAAAAAAGTTTTTTAAAGCACATGAATGTTAATCTGAAAGCTCCTGCAATTTTAATTCAAAATTTTGCTAAAACATATAAAGGCATTAATGGAAATATTGTTAATATTATTGACCAAAGAGTTGAAAAATTAACTCCTTTCTTTTTTTCTTATACATTAAGTAAGTCAAGTCTAGCCACTTTAACTAAAACTTCAGCTATGAAATTGGCACCAAATATAAGAGTTAATGCAGTTTCTCCAGGACCAACATTAAAAAATAAACGCCAATCAGAAAAACATTTTAAAAAACAGTGGAAATCAACAATACTTAAAAAGAAAGTAGATACAAAAAATGTTAGTTCAGCTGTAAAGTTTTTAATTAAAAATAATAATATAACTGGCCAAATAATTAACGTAGACAGTGGTCAGCGTTTAGCTTGGAAAACACCAGATATAATTAATGCAAAAGAATGAAAATTTTAAAATTTAAAAATAAACAGAAATTTAGATATAATAAAAAAGTTATTATTAAAGATTTAATTTTATTATTATCAGTTGGAATTCACAAATTTGAAAAGTTAAAAAAGCAAAATGTAAAATTTAATATAGAAATTACTACTGATCCAAACTTGAAACCAGACGTGAAAACAGTTGTTAATTATGAAAGTATTATAAATGATATCAAAAGATTAACTGAAAAAAAACATTTTGAGTTACTTGAAAGTTTGTCGGAGGCAATATTTGATGAAATTTTTAAAAATAAAAAAATTAAAAAAATTAAATTAAAAATTGAAAAATTAGATATTATTAAAGAGACAACATCGGTTGGTATTGAAATTGTAAAAACTAAAATATAATGGATAGTTTAGAACAAGGGAAAAAAATAATAAAAGATAAGATACCTTTAATATCTAAAAATCCTGGAGTTTATAAAATGTTGAGCTCATCAGGAGAAATACTTTATATTGGAAAAGCAAAAAAACATTCCCAATAGACTTAAAAGTTACGTAACAGACTCTAATTTACCCATAAGAACTGAAAGAATGTTATCTCTAACTCATAATCTTGAGACGACAACAACTAATAATGAAAGTGAAGCTCTACTTTTAGAGGCAAACTTAATAAAAAAACATAAACCAAGATATAATATTCTTTTGAGGGATGATAAGTCTTTTCCCTATATTTACATTGGTAATAAAGATAAATGGCCACAATTAACAAAGTTGAGAGGGAAAAAATCCAAATCCGGATATTATTTTGGACCTTTTGCGTCAATTGGCTCAGCAAACTGGACTATTAAAATATTACAAAAAATTTTTCAGCTAAGAGTATGTGATGATACAGTTTTTAAAAACAGAGAAAGGCCATGTATACTTTATCAAATAAAAAGATGTTCGGCTCCTTGTGTGCAACATATTTCAGAAAAAGAATACAAATCAACTGTTAATGATGCTATTGATTTTATATCTGGCAAATCTAGAAGAATTCAAAAAAATTTATCCAAAGAAATGGAAAAAGCTAGTAAGGATCTCGATTATGAAAAAGCAGCAGTTGCGAGAGATAGAATAAAAGCTTTAACCCAAATACAAACATCCCAAAAAATAAATCAAACTAATTTAAATGAAGCAGATGTTATAAGCATATATAAAGAGACAGGCAAAACTTGTATTCAAGTCTTCTTTTTTAGATCAAAGCAAAACTGGGGTAATCAAGCCTTCTATCCTAAACATGATCCAGATGATACTATTAAAGACATTCTTTCTTCTTTTATATCTCAATTTTATGAAAACAAAACTATACCAGTTCTTATAATTACAAATTATGAAGTTGGTGAAAAAAAGCTTTTAGAAAAAACTTTTTCAAACAAAGAAAGTAAACAAGTTGTAATAAAACAAGCCAAATCTAAAAATGAAATTAGTATTTCCAAACTTGCAGAAAAAAACGCAAAACAAGCCTTAACTCAAAAACTAATACAATCAAACACAAATAACGATTTAATTGAAAATTTATCAAAAAAATTCAAGCTTAATAACAATATCAATTTAATAGAAGTTTATGACAATAGTCATATTCAAGGATCAGACTCTATAGGAGCTTTAATTTGTTTTGGAGACGAAGGTTTTATTAAAAAAAGATATAGAAAATTTAATATTAAAAATGATAAAATTAAAGGTGATGATTATGGAATGATGAAAGAAGTTTTGTTTAGACGATTTTCAAAAGCAATTAAAGAAAAATCTGGATCACTTTCTTTACCAGATTTAGTTATGATCGACGGTGGAAAAGGACAATACTCCGTTTCTAGAGAAGTTTTAAACGAACTTGGTTTACATGATTTGCCTATTTTAGCCATAGCAAAAGGTAAGAGAAGAAACGCCGGTGAAGAAAAAATTTATTATGAAAATAAAGAATTTTTTTTAAACAGAAATGATCCCTTGTTATTTTTCTTTCAAAGATTAAGAGATGAAGCACATAGATTTGCTATAAGTACTCATAGAGCAAAAAGGAAGAAAAACATAAGTAAATCTTTGCTAGATCAAATTCAAGGAATTGGCCGTCAAAGAAAAAGAGCTTTGTTAAATCATTTTGGTTCTGCAAGAGCTGTGGAATCAGCCAGTTTTGACGATTTAAAGTCCGTAGAAGGAATAGAAGACAGCATAGCTAAGAAAATATATAATCATTTCCACGAATAAAAATGAAAATACCTAATATTTTAACTATAGGCAGAATTATAATTGTTCCAATTTTTGTTTTAACTTTCTTTATTCCAGGTTTTTTTGGAGACCTAATTCCTTTTTTTATATTTGTTCTAGCAAGTTTTACTGATTATTTAGACGGTTTATTAGCAAGAATATTTAAAGAAGAGTCTAAATTAGGAGAATTATTAGATCCCATAGCAGATAAAATTATTGTTGCAGCAGCTTTAATATTATTGGTAATGAATGGAACTATCAAAAACTATGAAGTAATTGCAGCTATAATAATACTTACAAGAGAAATTCTTATTTCTGGTTTAAGAGAATTTCTAGCTAAGACAAGCGTTTCAATTCAAGTAACTAGTTTGGCTAAATTAAAAACATTATTTCAGATGCTAGCAATTGCAATACTTTTGACAGGTGAAAGTGGAAATAAATTAATCAATTTTCAAGATTATAATGCCCAAACTATTGGTATTATTCTTCTTTGGCTTTCTGCATTTTTAACACTGTATACTGGTTACGACTACGTAAGAAAAGGAATAGACCATGCCATTAGTGAAGATAAAAAGGATGAATAATGAGTTTAAGCGAAATAAATATTAGAGAAAAAAATTTTCATAACAAACTTCAATCCAAACCTAAAGGAAGGTTTGAGAATATATTCTATAAGGCTATTAGCAATTGTGGAGAAGATTTTTTAATTTTTTTAAAAGACAAGGCCAAAGACTCTGAAATATTAGATTATGGCTGCGGTGTTGGTTCATTTGCTGAAAAAGTTATAAATTATAAACCTGAAAGAATTACTGGAATTGATATTTCAGAAATCTCAATAGATAAAGCTAAGAAAAAAGCTAAAGAGCTCAATATAGATGTAAATTATAAAGTAGATAATTGTGAAAAAATGAATTTAGAGTCGAATAGCTTTGATATTGTTTATGGGACAGGCATCTTACATCATTTAGAAATAGATAAATGTTTAAATGAAATACATAGGGTTTTAAAATCAAAAGGAAATCTATTGTTTATTGAGCCTTTGGGAACAAATCCAATAATAAATTTTTATAGAAAACTAACTCCTAATTCTCGATCAAAAGATGAACATCCTTTAATAAAAAAGGATTTTGAATATCTGAACAAAAAATTTATAGAGGTTAAAATAAAATATTATGGATTTTTAACTTTAATATTTTTTCCATTTTACAAATCACCAAAAGAGTCGAGATTCTTTAAAATATTGACTTCTTTAGATCAATTTCTATTTAAATTTAGATTATTTCAATTATTAGCTTGGTCTGTATTAATTTCTGCTAAAAAAAATTAGGCAGCTGTTTTTTTTCTAACTAAAGATTGATAGCTTTCATTAAGTTCGGAGATTAGTTCACATATCTTAAATTTATATTCATCGATTTCAGAAACTGGAGTTACCTCTGCTGCTGTTCCAGTAAGAAAACAGCCTACAAAATCTTTCATTTCCTCTGGCTTAATTTTTCTTTCTACTACTTTTATACCTTTCGCTTTTGCAATTTTTATAACTTCTCTTCGAGTAATTCCGTCTAGAAAAGAGTCTGGAATAGGAGTATGTAGTTCTCCTTGTTGATTTTTAAAAAAAACATTCGCTCCAGTTGCTTCAGCAACATATCCGTCGTGATCGAGCATTAATGAGTCTGTAAACCCTTTACTTTCAGCTTCATGTTTAGAGAGAGTGCAAATCATATATAAACCAGCAGCTTTTGTATCCCAAGGAATAGAATTTGGATTTGGTCTCCTCCACGCTGAAATATTTAATTTTATACCTTTTAACTTTAACTTAGGGTCAAAATAAGAACCCCACTCCCAAGTAGCTATAGCAACATGAATTTTATTTTTCTGGGCTGAAATAGCCATCATTTCACTGCCTCTCCATATTACAGGTCTGACATAACCATTCTTAACTTTTTGAATGTTAACAATATTTTTACAAGCTTCATTAATTTCTTTTTGTGTGTAAGGAACTTTTATTCCCATTCTCTTGGCAGAATAAAATAATCTTTCTGTATGCTCCTCTAGTTTGAAAATCTCTCCATCATAAACACGTTCACCTTCAAAAACGCAACTGGCATAATGAAGTCCATGATTTAAAACATGTATATTTGCATCAGCCCAATTAACAGCTTTGCCGTTAAACCAAATTTTTCCAGATCTTTTATCGTATGGTATGCTTTCCATTAAGAACTAAATATATAGATTTTTTTGTTACAAAAAAGTATATTTCTTAGTAGGATAAGTCAATATAACTTACCATTATGAAAGATTTACTTTATCTTAAAGACGAGCAAATTAAAGATTGTATTCAACTTTTGTTTTATGCTTACCGGGAATCTTTTTCTGATCCAAAAGAGGTTTTGTCAAAAAAATTTTTTGGGCCTGCTCATTTAAGATCTTTAAATCTAATAGAAAGACATCCAGGAATAAGCCTTGGAGAGCTAATATTTAAATTAAAAGTAACAAAACAAAGTTTGAATAGAGTATTAAGAGATTTGATCAAATCGAAAATGGTAAAACAGGTTAAAGATGAAACCGACACAAGAAAGAAGAATTTATTTCTTGATAAAGAAGGAAAAATTTTCTTTGAAGCTGTATACAATGCTCAAAGAAAAAGAATATTTAATGCTTTAAGAAGTTCAAGCTCAGACTCGGTAATAAAATTTAAAGAAGTTTTAAAAAAGATTATAGATGGAAAATAAGAAAATACATATTTTAGTTGTTGATGATGATAATCGAATTAGAGATTTATTAAAAGAATATTTAACTGAAAAAAATTATATAGTTACAACATCAGATAATGCTGAAAATGCTAAAATAAAGATCACTCAATTTAAGTTTGATCTAATTGTCTTGGATGTAATGATGCCAGGACAAGATGGCTATGACCTTACCAAAGAAATAAAAAAAAATATGGAAATACCAATAATTTTACTAACTGCAAAAGGAGAAGTAGAAAACAGAATCAAAGGTTTGGAGTTAGGTGCTGACGATTATATAGGAAAACCTTTTGAACCAAAAGAGTTGTTGTTAAGAATAAAAAATTTAATCAACAAAATTAAAAAGATTGATTTGAATATCAAACATTTTATAGGCAAAGCTCAAATAGATTTAAATAAAATGAATATAATTTTAAAAGAGAAAAATAAAAAAATAAATGTATCTGAAAAAAAAGTTTTAGTAGAAATGCTTGGAAATCCTGGAAAGACTTATTCCCGAGACGAAATAGGTAAAATATCTGGTATTAGCCAAGAAAGATCAATAGATGTTATGATCACTAGGCTAAGACAAAAAATAGAAGTTAATCCTAAAAATCCAAAATATCTACAAACTATAAGAGGGTCAGGTTATGTTCTCTGGATTGAATAAATTTTTAAAAATTATTTTGCCAAAAAGACTATTTTATAGAGCTCTTATAATAGTAGCTGCTCCAACAATTATATTACAACTAATTATTACTGTTGTTTTCTATGATAGCATATGGATTAAAACTAATAAAAGTATAACTCGATCTCTAGTTTCTCAATTAAAAACAATCCAAAATGTGTATTTAAATAATAAAGAAAATTTAGATTTTTTCACTGATAGCTATAAAAATAATTTAAATTTTGAAATAAGTATTAACAATAATCCATTTCCATCATCAAGTGGTGAAAGAAAATTTAGTCCAATGGATAGATCTTTAAGACGAGAATTAAAATCAGCTTTTGGAAATAATAATTATTGGTTTAATACATCAAAATTTAAAAATGCTGTGGAAATCAAAATAAAATCAGAAAATGAAGTTATGGAGTTTTTGGTTCCTAAGGAGATGGTGGCAACTTCATCAGTAAGATTGTTTATTTTGTGGACAACATTACCTTCAATAGTTCTAGTATTGATAGCATTAGTTTTTCTAAAAAATCAAACTAGGCCGTTAGCCAGACTTGCAAAAGCAGCAGAAAGATTTGGCAAAGGAGATTACGTTAATGACTTCAGGCCTTCTGGGGCAGCTGAAATTAGAAAAGCTGCCTACGAATTTGATAGAATGGCAAAAAGGATTAATCGTCATCTGAATCAAAGATCGGAAATGTTATCTGGAATAAGTCACGACTTAAGAACTCCTCTTACCAGACTAAAATTACAATTAGCAATGATAAAACAGGAAGATATCTCTAAAAAAATGTCCAAAGACATTGATGAAATGGAAAGTATGCTTAATGATTATTTACAATTTGCAAAAACTCAAGCTAAAGAAAATACCTCAACAATTAATTTGCTTAATTTGTTTAATGAAATTAAAAAAGATTTAAATAATGAAAATCTTACCCTAACAATTTCTGAAGAAACTATTTTAACAGGAAGAGCATCTTCCTTAAAAAGATGTTTTGAGAATGTAATTAACAACGGGTTAACCTACGGAAAAAAAGTATATGTAAACATCCATAAAAGTTCAAATAGAGTAATAATAAATATAGAAGATGATGGTCCAGGAATACCTGAAGATCAATATAGAAATGTTTTTAAACCTTTTTTTAGACTTGACAAAAGTAGAAGTCTAAATCAGTCGGGAGTTGGACTTGGTCTGGCTATTGTTGAGGATATAATTAATTCCCATGGAGGCAGTATTCAATTGGGAAAAAGTCAGTACAACGGTCTACAAGTTAAGATTTCTTTACCTTTTTAAATTTCTTTTTATTTGATAATTTCTTTAAAGTTAGCTCTTGTTTATGAACCAATTTTTTTAAAATTTCAAATTCTTCTCTGGAAACAAGTTGAAATTTATTAATTAACTTCTCTCTAGTAAATTTCAGATCGGTGGATATTTCTTTTCGAATATCTTTTGAGGTTAAAATTCCATTCTCAATTAAACTCGATAAAGTCTTTAATAATTTTTCAGAATTACTCATAATTCATCTTATTTGATAGAAAAATTAATTTCAAATATGATATAAGAAATTATGTATACCCATAATTTAGACCCCGTTTTATTTGATTTCGGGTTTTTAGTTGTCAGATGGTATTCTCTTGCTTACATTTTTGGAATTTTGATCGGTTGGTGGCTGGGTAAAAGAATCATTTTAAAAAGATTTCAAAATCTTAATTTTAATTTTGATATTAAAGAATTTGACAATTTAATAACCTATATAATTATTTCTATGCTACTTGGAGGTAGAATCGGTTATGTTATATTTTATAATTTCGGGTACTACATATCAAATCCATTTGATATTATAAAAGTTTGGGAAGGTGGTATGTCTTTCCATGGGGCGCTGGTAGGGATAATTTTTGGTACTTATTGGTTTTCAATAAAAAAAAATATACCAACTTTTTTCTTGCTAGATATAATTGCCTTCGTTGCTCCTATAGGAATATTTTTTGGACGTATAGCTAATTTTATTAATGGAGAACTAGTTGGTAAAACGACAGATGTTTTTTGGGGAGTTATTTTTCCTAATGTTGACAATAATATGAGGCACCCATCACAATTATACGAAGCTTTTTTAGAAGGTGCAGTCTTGTTTGTTATTATGAATTTAATTTTATTTAGAAAAAATTATAAGACTGGAACTTGTTCTTATATTTTTTTAATATTTTATGGTATTTTTAGAATTTTTTCTGAGTTCTATAGAGATCCAGATTTGCAGGTTGGATATTTATTTGATCTAATAAGTATGGGTACGATGCTAAGTACTTTTATGATTTTAGCTGGTGTAATTATTTTTTTAAAGAAAGATGATATCAAATAAAAATTTTTTCAATAATTCTAAATTACTTCCTGTCGATAAATTTATTGAGAATGTTCTTTACAATAAAAAAGATGGTTATTACTCATCAAAGAATCCTTTTGGCAAGTCTGGTGATTTTATAACTTCTCCAGGAATATCTAATCTATTCTCTGAAATAATTGGAATATGGCTCATAACAAGTTGGAACACCCTTGGTAGACCTCAAAAATTTAATATAGTTGAACTTGGACCCGGAGATGGAAGTTTAACAAAAATTTTACTCAAAACATTTCAAAAATTTCCTAAATTTAATAAAGCAACTAATATTTTTTTATACGAAAAAAGTAATTTATTAAAGAACTTGCAAAAGAAAAATATAAATAATTCAAAAGTAAAATGGATAAAAAACTTTACGAATATAAAAAAAGGACCTGTTATTTTTTTTGGTAATGAGTTTTTTGATGCAATACCAGTTAAACAGTTTTCTCGTAAAAGAAATTTTTTTATGGAAAAATATTATATGCTAAATAAGAAGAATAAAATTGATGAAATTTATAAAAAAGCATCTGATAAAGATATCTCACGTATAAAAAATTTTAAAATTTTAAAAAATCTAAATTTTGTAGAGTATCCAAAGTTAGGGTTTGGTGAATTAAACAAAATAGTTAAAAAAATATCAAAACTTGAAGGTGGTCTTCTGCTAATAGATTATGGTTATTTAACTCCTAAGAACAAAAATACATTACAATCTCTTGTAAAACACAAAAAAAATAAATTACTGGATAATTTAGGCAAAGCTGACATAACCTCATTAGTCAATTTCAACCTTTTAAATGAGTATTTTATTAAAAATAATTTAAAAGTTAAAAAAATTGTCACTCAAAAGTTTTTTTTAGAAAAAATGGGAATTATAGATAGGGCTAATAATTTAAGTCAAAAAATGAGTTTTAAAGAACAATCTAATTTATACTTGAGACTAAAAAGACTATTGGACAAGAAATTGATGGGTAATTTATTTAAAGTTATTTTTACTTATAAGTCTAAAAAAGATAATTTTTTAGGATTTAAATAATGTTTTACTCAAAAAGATTTAAAAAATTCAAAAATATTAAACATTGTTTCTTTTCCAGAAAAGGAGGGGTTTCAAAAGGAATTTACAAGGGTCTTAATTGCGGTAAAGGGTCTAAGGACAAGAAAAAGAATGTTTATAAGAACTTATCTTTAGTATCAAACAAAATGAAAACAAGTCTGAATAGACTATACCTGATGCACCAAACACATAGTAATAAAGTACTTATAATCAATAAGAGAAATAAAGATTTAAAAAAATTTAACTCAGATGCACTAATAACAAAACTTAAAGGTGTAGCATTAGGAGTTGTAACAGCAGATTGTGTTCCAATTATTCTATATGATGTTAAAAATCAAATAATTGCATGTATTCATGCAGGTTGGAAAGGAGCTTCATCTGGAATAATAGAAAATACATTCAAAAAATTTAAAACACTTAATTCAAAAAATAAAATTTTTGCAAGTATAGGTCCCTGTATTGGAAAGAAAAGCTATGAAGTAGATATAGATTTTTATAAAAAATTTATATTTAAATCAAAAAAAAATAAAAAATACTTTTTAAAAAAGAATGATAATAAAAAATTATTTAATCTCAGAAAATATGTGAATGACAAACTTACCAAACTTAATGTTAAAGTTGATCATGTAAATTATGATACTTTTAGGCAAAAGAGTAGATTTTTTAGTTATAGAAGGTCTCAAAAATTACAAGAAAAAGATTATGGGAGGTGTATTTCTGTAATAAGTCTTAACCAGTAAACAATTCAATAGAATTGACAAAGTTTAGACAAAATTAATTATTATATTAATAATTGTTAAAGCTCTTTAACGTATAAACCTTCAACAACACCTAATTGGGATTTGGTTTGAAAACATTTAAAAATAGCTATATAAGTAATTATACTTCATGAAAATTTTATCTGGAACTAGTAACCTTAAATTAAGCAAGGACATTTCTAAAAAATTAAAATTAAAGTTAGTTAATACTAATATAAGAAGATTTGCTGACGGAGAAATCTATATAGAGATAAATGAAAACATAAGAGGGAATAGTGTTTTTGTAATTCAATCTACCTCTAATCCTGCAAACGATAATTTAATGGAACTTCTTCTTGTTGTTGATGCATTAAAAAGATCTTCTGCAAAAAATATTACGGCTGTGATCCCATACTTTGGATATGCTAGGCAAGATAGAAAAGTTGCTCCAAGAACATCAATCTCTGCTAAAGTTGTCGCCAATCTTATCACTAATGCTGGAGCAAGTAGAGTAGTTACGGTTGATTTGCATGCTGGACAAATTCAAGGATTTTTTGATATGCCTGTAGACAACTTATTTACTACTCCTCTTTTTGCAAAATATATTAAAAGAAAATTAAATAACAAAAAATTAATTTGTGTTTCTCCTGATGTTGGGGGAGTTCAAAGGACTAGAGGTTTAGCAACGAGAATAAAAGCAGATCTTGCAATTATTGATAAAAGAAGACCAGCCCCAGGAAAATCTCAGGTTATGAATATTATTGGAGATGTAAAAAACAAAACATGCATCATTGTTGATGACATAATCGACAGCGGTGGAACTATTGTAAATGCAGTTGATGCTCTCAAAAAAAGCGGGGCTAATGAAGTTTATGTTTTTATTACTCATGCTGTTTTAAGCGGTGATGCTGTAAAAAAAATTAAAAACTCTAAAATTAAGAAACTTATAATTACAGATACTATTGATAATTCTCAAAAAATTAAAAATAACAATAAAATAGAGGTCTTATCTATCTCTTCATTAATGTCTGAAGCAATTAAAAGAATAGCTAATTCAAACTCGGTATCAGATTTATTTAATTAGTACTTGTTTTATTAAATAAGTTGAGTTATATAGCTTTTCCAATAAAATTTAAATGAGTAACTTAAAAGCAACAAAAAGAGAGAACACTTCATCCAGCTCAACTAATAAGTTAAGAGCTACAGGATTTATTCCAGCAATTTTGTATGGAGGAAAAGATCCTAATCAAAAAATTTCTATAGAAAAAAAGGCTGTAAGAGACATAATTAAGTCAGATAATTTTTTATCTAAAGTTTTGGAACTTGATGTAGAGGGAAAAAAAGAAAAAGTTTTACCTCGAGAAGTTGCTTATCATGTAGTTTCAGAAGAACCTATTCATATTGATTTTATGAGAGTGGTCTCTGGTAAAAAAATTATTTTGGAAATACCAGTTAAATTTATTAATCATCCAGACTCTCCAGGATTAAAAAGAGGAGGAGTCTTAAACATAGTTAGAAGAACTGTGGAATTAAAATGTCCAGCAGAAAATATACCAAACGATATCACAATTGATTTAACAGGCACAGATATTGGAACAAGCTTGAAAATTTCTTCAGTAAAATTAGGAGAAAACATAGTACCTACAATAACTGACAGAGATTTCGTGATTGCAACGGTAGCAGCTCCAACGATAATTAAAGAACCTGAAAAACCTGCAGAAGGTGAAACAGCGGAAGGTGTAGAAGGAGAAGCTCCTGCTGAAGGAGAAGAGGCAGCAGCTAAAGATGGAGATCCAGCTAAAAAAGATGAAAAAGCAAAAGAAGCCTCTGCGGGTGATAAAAAAACTACGACTGATAAAAAGGGTGCTACTGATAAAAAGCCTGCTGAAAAAAAACCCTCTGAAAAAAAACCTCCTGAAAAAAAATAATTAATATGCTTTTACTCGTCGGATTAGGAAATCCTGGTTCTAATAATGTTAATAACAGACATAACATTGGTTTTAAAATTATTGATGCAGTCAATGCGCATTTCAAACTATCAAAACAAAAACCAAAATTTAAAGGATTGTTAACAACAGGAAATATAGACTCAAAAAAGATTTATGCTATCAAGCCTTTAACTTTTATGAATAATTCAGGAACAGCAATTAAAGAATTAATTGACTACTTTAAAATTGATGCAAAGGATGTTTTTGTCTTTCATGATGACATGGATATTGATTTTGGAAAAGTAAAGGCAAAATTTGGCGGCAGTAGTGCTGGTCACAATGGAATCAATTCGATAGATAAATTTATAGGAAAAGACTACTCAAGAATTCGAATAGGAATAGGTCACCCTAAACAAAAGAATAAAGTTAATAATCATGTGTTAGAAGATTTCAAAGAAGATGAAGAAGAGAAAATAAAAGAAATTGCTGAAATTATTGTAAAATTAATACCTACGCTTATTGAGAAAAAAATGGAACTATTCTCAAGCAAAGTTAATCAAAATCTTAATGGGATTTAAATGTGGAATTGTTGGACTTCCTAATGTTGGGAAATCTACATTATTCAATGCGCTGACCGCTTCAAAAAATGCAGAAGCAGGCAATTTTCCTTTTTGTACAATTGACCCAAATATTGGAATAGTAGATGTTATTGATGAAAGATTAGACCACTTATCAAAATTATCTAAATCTAAAAAAAAAATTTACACAAATATTACATTTGTAGATATTGCGGGATTAGTAAAAGGAGCTTCTAAAGGAGAGGGTTTAGGTAATAAATTTCTCTCTCATATTAGAGAAGTTGATGCAATTATTCACTTAGTAAGATGTTTTGAGTCTGAAAAGATCACTCATGTAAATTCAAAAATAGATCCAGTAAACGACCTAGAGACAATCAAAACTGAAATTATACTTTCAGATATTGATGTTGTTCAAAAAAGATTAGAGAAAGGTAAAAAAAAACTTCTTAATGAAAAAGAAATAAAGATACTAAAAAACAAATTAGAACTATTAAATCAAAATAGAAACATAACAATTGATAATGAAGAAGAAAAAAAGCTTTTATCTAACATAGGCTTATTAAGCATAAAACCTAGAATAATTGTCTGTAATGTAGATGAAGGAAGTTTAAATAAAGGAAACAGTTTTACAGAAAGTATCAAATCTATGTATCCAGAAGAAAAAATTATAAACATTTGTGCAGACATTGAAGATCAAATCATGGGTTTAGATAAAAATGAAAAAGAAACATTTATGAAAGAAATTGGACTTAATAGAACTGGTCTAAATCAATTGATAAAAGAAGGATATGATCTTCTTAAATTAGATACCTTTTTTACATCAGGCCCAGAAGAAAGCAGAGCATGGACAATTAAAAAAAATACATTAGCACCTAAAGCAGCAAGCATTATTCATACTGATTTTGAAAAAAATTTTATACGAGCAGAAGCAGTGTCCTGTGATGATTTTATAAAATTTGGTAGCACAGAAAAATGTAAAGAAAATGGGAAGCTAAGGATAGAAGGAAAAGATTATATTGTGAAAGATGGAGACGTATTATATTTCAGAGTCAATCCTTGACCAAATTTTCTTCATACTTAAATAAACTAAAATAGTTAAAAGTATTAAATATATAATAACTTTAAATCCAATTCTGTGTCTCTCTTCTAATTCAGGTTCTGCTGCCCATGCTAAGAAAGTAGTCACGTCTTTAGCCATTTGATCCATTGTTGCCTCTGTGCCATCAGAATATTCTACAATGCCGTCAGCAAGCGGTGATGCCATTTTTATTTTTTGACCGATCATATATTTATTATAATAAACACCATCATCTAGCTTCATGCCTGCAGGCGGCTCTTCGTATCCCATTAAAACTGAATACATATAATCTGCTCCACCTGGTCGTGCTTTAACAAGTACTGACATATCAGGCGGGTAAGCTCCACCATTAGCAGCTGTTGAGGCCTCAACATTTGGATATGGACTCTTAAATTTATCTGATGGTTTACCAGGTCTAGTAAACATGTCACCCTGGCTGTCTGGACCATCTTCGATTTCTACACTAGCTGCAATTGCTTTTACTTCTTCTTGAGTAAATTCTGGTCCTCCGGGCTCACCTAAATTTCTATAGCTCAAATATTGCATGGAATGGCAAGATGCACACACTTCTTTATAAACTTGAAATCCTCTTTGCAATGAAGCTCTGTCAAATTTCCCAGTTAATTCTTTAAAACTCCAATTAACTTTTATTGGGTCAATAGTTTCCGCGCTGAGTAAAGGCTTGGTAAAGATTAGTGTTGATAAAATTACAATAATTAATCTTTTAAAGTTAAATCTTATCATAATCCTTCTTGGCTAAAGCTGGGTCTGCGCCACTAGATAAAACTGGCGTAGATATACTCATAGGTACCGGATCAGTTTTTTCTAATAAGCCTACAACTGGTAACACGACTATAAAGTGTAAAAAATAATAAATTGTTCCTATTCTTGCTAAAACCAAATAAATACCCTCAGCAGGCATAGCTCCCATATATCCAAGCAACAGAACATCAACTACAAATATCCAATAAAAATATCTGTACATTGGCCTAAATACTGCTGACCTTACTTTTGATGTATCTAACCAAGGAAGTACAAAAAGAATAAAAATTGATCCAAACATTAAAATAACTCCACCTAATTTATCTGGAACAGATCTTAGTATTGCATAAAAAGGTAGAAGGTACCACTCAGGAACAATATGAGCTGGAGTAACTAGTGGATTAGCTGGAATATAATTATCCGAGTGGCCCAATACATTTGGAGAAAAAAATACAAACCCTGAAAAGATAATCATAAATAACAATAACGCAAAGGCATCTTTAATGGTTATATATGGATGAAAAGGCACTGTATCCTTAGAAGGTTTTTTTAAATCTATTCCAATAGGATTATTGTTACCTGGAACATGTAGCGCCCAAATGTGCAAAATTACTAATCCAGCAATTAAAAAAGGGAATAAGTAATGTAAACTAAAAAATCTATTTAAAGTTGGATTATCAACCGAGTAAGCACCCCATAACCATGTAGTTATACTTTCTCCAATTAAAGGTATCGCACTAAATAAACTTGTTATCACCGTTGCACCCCAAAAACTCATTTGACCCCAGGGTAAAACATAACCCATGAAAGCTGTTGCCATCATTAATAAATAAATTAATAAGCCAATTATCCAAATCACTTCTCTTGGTGATTTATAGGAACCGTAGAACAAAGATCTAAAAATATGAATGTAAACTGCCAGAAAGAACATTGAAGCTCCATTGCTGTGTATATACCTTATTAACCAACCATAATTTACATTTCTCATTATGTGTTCCACACTTGCAAATGCTAGATCAGCATGAGCAACATAATGCATTGCTAAAACAATTCCCGTAATTATTTGAGTCAATAAACAAAAAGTTAATATTCCTCCAAAAGTCCACCAATAGTTTAAATTTTTGGGGGTAGGATAATCTGTCAAATGAGACCCTAGAGTTAATAATGGTAAACGATCGTTAAACCACTTTCCGGCTTTTGATTTTGGTGTATATTCTTGATCGCTCATAAATTTTATTATCCAATTTTAATTGTATTATTATCTACAAATTCAAATTTAGGTATCTCCATATTTGTTGGCGCTGGTCCTTTTCTAATTCTTCCAGATAAATCATAATGAGAGCCATGGCATGGACAAAACCAACCTTTAAAATCCCCTTTATCTTTTAAAGGCACACAACCAAGATGAGTGCAAACACCTAACATTACTAACCACTCATCTTTACCTTTTTTAACTCTATCCTCATCTTTTTCAGGGTCTGGTAAATCCTTTAAGCTAACTGATCTCGCTTCAGCTATTTCTTCCTGTGTTCTTCTTTTTAAAAAAACAGGTTTGCCTCTCCATAATACTGTAATTGACTTACCAGGTTCAATTTGACTGATATCAACCTCTGTTGTTGCTAGTGCTTGTTGGGCTTTATCAGGATTCATTTGATGTACCAAAGGCCAAACAACCGCTCCAAGACCAACAGCTCCAACAGTATAGCTAGCTGTAAATAAAAAATCTCTTCGATTAACTTTTTTTTCTTCTTTGCTCATTTATTATGTATGTGTTTATAATGTAAGTATTAAATAAATCTAAATTTTAATATTTACTAGGGTCAGAATGACACATAAATTAAGGAAAAATAAGCAAAAGTAATGCACATAGCTCTATATAAGCCTGACATACCCCAAAACACTGGCGCAATAATAAGATTAAGCTCATGTTTAGGCCTAAAGGTACATATTATAGAACCTTGCGGTTTTAGCTTGGAAGATGAGAGGTTTAAAAGAGTTGTGATGGATTATATTGGTTTAAGCAAAATTTTTCGATATGCAGACTATGATATATTTTTAAAAAAAAACTCGAAATTTAGAATTATTCTAATGACCACAAAAGCAAAGAAATCGTATCTCAAATTTAAATTTAAAAGTAGCGATATACTTTTATTTGGTAGAGAAAGTTTGGGAGTTCCAAAACTTTTGCACCAAACTATAAAAAATAAATTAAAAGTTCCTATTAGCAAAAAAGCCCGCTCTCTTAACGTAGCTATGGCAGTCGCAATGGTAGCTTCGGAAGCTTTAAGACAAAATAATTTTTTAAAATAATGATAAATTCTGATTTTAGAAAAAAAATGGCTGATAGTTGGTTTTCTTATTTACAAAGTCAAATTTGTAAAGAATTTGAAATTTTTGAAAAAGGAAAAAAAAAATTTATTAGAAGAGACTGGTATAAAAAAAACAAGAATGAGGGAGGCGGAACATCTTTTTTACTATCAAAAGGAAATTTATTTGAAAAAGTCGGGGTTAATAAATCCACCGTTTCTGGAACATTTTCAAAAGAATTTAGAGGAAAAATATTAGGAGCAAAGAAAGATGGAAAATATTGGGCATCCGGGATCTCAGTTGTTGCTCATATGAAAAATCCAAAAATACCTGCCATACACTTTAATACAAGATTTATAGTAACAACTAAAGAATGGTTTGGAGGCGGAATGGATGTAACTCCTAGTTATCAAGATGTTAAAGAAAAGAGTTTAGTACACAATATGTTAAAAAAAGTATGTATTAAAAACAAAAAAAATTATAAAAAATATAAAAATTGGTGTGATAAATATTTTTATTTGCCTCATAGGAAAGAAATTAGAGGAATTGGTGGAATATTTTTTGATTACGAAACTGGTAATTGGAATAATAACTTTAAATTTGTAAGAGAACTTGGATTGTCTTTTATAGATATATCTAAAAAAATTATTAAAAGAAAAAATAATTTAAAGTGGAAACAGAAAGACAAAGAAAAACAATTAATCAAAAGAGGAAGATATGTTGAATTTAATCTTTTATATGATAGAGGTACAAAATTTGGATTAAACTCTGGTGGTAATGTAGAGTCTATTTTAATGTCGCTGCCGCCAGAAGCAAAATGGAAATAGATAATGGATAAAGAACCTATTACAGTTATTGGTCTTAAAAATTTGAAATCTGAACTAGAAGATTTAAAAAATGTTCAAAGACCTAAAATAGTTGAAGCAATTGCTGAAGCAAGATCTCATGGTGATTTGAAGGAAAATGCTGAGTACCATGCAGCTAAAGAACAACAAGCTTTGATTGAAAGTAGAGTAATTGCAATTAATGATCTGATAGCTAGAGCAAATGTTATAGACGTTACTAAAATTGACAATGATGGAAAAGTTATTTTTGGCTCTACAGTAAAAGTTCAAGATTTAGAAACTAATAAAGAAATCACTTACAAATTAGTTGGACAAGATGAAGCTGATATTTCAAAGAATTTAATATTTTATAAAAGTCCAATAGGAAAAGCTTTAATTGGAAAAATAAAAGTGAAATAGTAATTGTAAGCACCCCATCTGGTGAGAGAAATTTTGAAATAAAAAATGTTCAATATATTTAGTGGTTTTGGTCTTTAATAATCTTTAATACTCTTTTATCCGAGATGTTAAAATTATTATCAAGCCATTCGTTTTCTATCAGTTTCAGAGTTTTACCAATTAGTGCCCCCTCTTTCATTCCTTTTTCTTTTAAATAATTTCCATCAAAAGAAAATTTAGGTATATCAATTTTTTTTATACTATTTAGTACATCTATATAATTTTTTAATTTCATTTTTTTATTACTTGTAAATTGAAGAGTATTGAGTGTCATTAAGTGCATTTTACCAAAAAAATAAATATTCTTTTTTAAATCTTTAAAAAAAAATTCTTTATTTTTTTGAATGCTTGCAAAGCTTTTTGCGGTTAAGCTTAGAGTTTCTTTTAATTCATTTGAAACATTGTATTTATGTGAAAAATATTCATGATTATTTTGTTCATCTATTAGCATTACGGCTAACAAAGTTTTTTTATCAAAATTTGAGATATTATTTTGATTATCTAGTTTGTTGAGTCTTTCTAAATATTTAAATTCAGGAAAGATTAATGAAAAAATTTCTTTTAGACGTTTATTATTATTGAGTCTAACAAAATTTTTTGTGTTTAAGATTTTAAATAATTCACTTAATATTCTTTCTTTAGAAATTTTTTTAATTCCATCTAGATTTAATTTTATAGCTTCAATTGTTGTTTGTTCTATTTTGCTTTCATACTCAAGAGAAAATCTTACAAAACGTATAATTCTTAAGTAATCTTCTTCAATTCTTTTTTGAGGATCACCAATGAATTTTATATTATGGTTTTTTAAATCCGTGATACCTAATTGAGGGTCAAAAATTTTTCCGTTTATATCTAAATAAATTGCATTGATGGTAAAATCTCTTCTTTCTGAATCTTTCTCCCAATTATCCGTATATTCTATTTCGGCGTGCCTCCCATCAGTTTTGATATCTTTTCTTAGCGTAGTTAACTCGAGTTTAAATTTTTTTGAAACAAGAGTCACAGTCCCATGTTTAATACCACTCTCAATAATATCAAATTTTGAGCCTTCAAATTTTTTTTTAATTTGATCCGTGGTCAAAATAGTAGCTATATCAATATCGTCTATTTCTTGATTCAATAAATATTTTCTAACGCATCCACCAACAAACATTGCTGTTTTTGGTTGTTTTGGAAAATCTTCTTTTAATTTTTTAAAAACAAATTTTAAATCACTATTTCTATAGAAAGGAAAAAAAATTTTTTTAATTTTTCTTATAAAATTAGAGTCAAGCATGTTTTTGGCTGGGGCACTAGGATTCGAACCTAGGATGGCGGTATCAAAAACCGCTGCCTTACCGCTTGGCTATGCCCCAATATTAAGTTTTTGATATATCATAAATCTATTAATTTAAATAGTTTTTGCAATCGATAACCAATATTTAGGATACTTCGTTTTCATTCTTTTTAAAGCAGCTTTAGCGGCTTTTTCAGTTTTAAACAAACCGTAACAAACTGACCCAGATCCAGTCATTCTAGAAAAGTGGCATCCCTTGATTTGGCCGATTTCTATAATAAGCTTCTTAATAATTGGATGCTTGTTTTCTACAATTGATTGAAGATCATTATTTTTCTTAATAAGAAAGCTTACATATTTATTTTTGTCATTAATCTTTGTAAAGTTGTGTTTAGACTTTGGAAAATGCTTCTTTACTTTAGAATAAACATCCCTAGTAGAGCATCTAATATTTGGATAAACTAATAAAAAATATAGTCTATATTTTTTGGGAAAAACATTGACTGTTTTAATATTTTTTAAAAAACCTTGTTTATAAAAAAACAATTTTAAATCTGAGCCTATTTCTTTATTTAAAGTGCTCAATAAATTTTTGTTAACTTTTTTTCTAACAAAATATTTAATCAAGCATGCAGCATTGCTAGTTCCACCACCCATTCCTGAAAATAAAGGTATTTTCTTATTTACCAAAATAGAATAGTAATCTGAAATTAGATTTCCTTTTCTTAATATCTTTAAAGTATTAATAATTGAATTATTAGTTTTCTTAATGTTTTTAGAAAATTTTCCTTTAAATTTTACAATATCTTTTTGGCCTTGAATTTTTTTTATTTTTATTTGATCAAATAAGTCAATTAAACAAAAATAAGACTCAATATCATGTAGCCTATTTTTTTTTAATTTTCCATTAACATTAAGAGATAAATTAATTTTTGAGAGAGATTTTAATTCCATTATGTACTATAGGCCTAAAATTAATTTATTTTTTATATTTTTTTTCAAATCCTCTTCTGTATCTTCAAGATTAAGTACATAATTCCAGTAATATCTTGCTTGAATTTCATTACCATTTTTCCAGAGAACATCTCCATAATGATCGTTAACTATTGGATCCGCAGGCATTAATTTTACCGCTGATTGAAGAAGAAGCTTGGAGTCTTCGTATCTTTTTAATTTAAATAAAGCCCACCCTAAAGAATCAATAATATAAGGGTCATTAGGTTTTAAATCATTTGCCTTTTTAAGCATCTTTAAAGACTGTTCTATATTTTTACCTTGTTCGATCCATGAATAAGCAAGATAATTAATTACATATGCCTGATCAGGACTTAATTCTAATGAGGACAATAAATCTTCCTCTGCTTTTTTCCACTCCCCTATTCTTTCATAAGCAACTCCTCTTCCATCTTTAACCTTTGGATACAAAGGATGATCTTTTTTTATCTTTTGAATAATTGCAGAATAAAGATTTATAGAGTCCTCAAATTTATCATTGTTTTTTAAAAATCTCGCATGATCAAACATTACATAAATATCTTTCTCTAACAATTTTTCATAAGAGTTAGTTATAAGTTTTAAAGCTTTTTCTTTTTTACCTTCCTGAATATAAATTTTGGCATTTTGTTTCGCGCTATACCAAAAAAAGGCTTCTCCTTTTTTACTTAATTCTTTATAAATTTTTTTAGCTTGAGTAAGATTATCTGTATTGTAAAAATTTTCAGCTAGCAATGTATTAAATGAAAAAAATTTTGCATTTAAATATTTTGATAAATTTAAATAAAAATTAGAAAATGTGTAAATCTGTTGAGAAGATAAAGCATTGGCAGTTATATAAAAAATCTCTGCAATTATATTTGATAAACTTTCACAATTAAAGTTATTCGTATATTTTCCATTATTTAAATCTAATTTGTATTGGTTTAATAATAAATTTCTTGGATATATTTCAAGTGAAGAATTTATAATTTTTTTTGCTTGCTCAATTTTTCCTTTGTTTGTTAAATATGTCGCGTACAAATAATTATATCTAGAAAAATCTATTTTTTGATTTAAAGTAAGTTCTTCAAAAAAAAATTCTGTCTTTTGACTTTTATAAAAACAATGCAAGAAAACATTTTGAATATTCTTTAAATTATTAAATCTAGTATCCTTATCATTAATTTTATTTCGAGCACTATTTAAATCTAAATCTTTAAGACTTGACCAGTTTAAAAGAACTTTTGATATGAAATCATCTAAAATAAAATTAGACTCTCTACTTTTAAGTTTTGAAAAATATTGTTTTGCTAAATCATGTTTTTTATTTTTAAGATAATATACTCCTATAATTAAATCGGTCTCAAAATTAGCTAAATTTCTTTTTTCTAGCTTTTTTGAGTAATTAAAAGCTTCGTTGAATCTTCCCGAATTAACTAATGAATGAATATATTTTGAAGAATAATTTAAATGACTTTTTTCAAGACCTTCTAGTTTCTTTAAAAAACGATATGATTCGTTGTACTGATTATCATTTAAAAGCAATAGTCCCAAAAAGTATTCAGAAATATTATTTCCTTCATTAAATTTATCTGGGGTTTTAGCTTGTAGTGTGGAAAAAAAAATGATGACAAACAATATTTGTACGATAAGCTTAATGTTACATTTAAATATATTCATAAGATCACATGATAAAGAAAATTAATACTAAAACAATTAAGTTAATTAAGTTTTACAACTTTATTAACTATAATTTAATTTACAATAACAAGGCAATCAATAGGTATAAAAAAGATACTTTTCATATATCAGGAGATAAAGCAGAAAAACTAGAGAAACTAAAAAAATCTATTTTAAATATCAAAAATTGTGAATTAAAAAAAAGTGCTACTAATGTAGTATTCTCAGATGGTAACCCAAAAGCGAAAATTATGCTTATAGGAGAAGGTCCAGGCGCTAATGAAGATCGAGAAGGACTTCCTTTTGTAGGTCGAGCTGGGGCATTATTGGATAAAATGTTGGCATCAATAAATTTAGACAGAAAAAACACTTACATTACAAATGTTGTAAATTATCGGCCACCTGAAAACAGAAGACCAACTGAGGAAGAGATAACAAAATATTTACCTTACCTCAAACAGCACATCGAAATAATCAATCCAAGAATATTAGTTTTATTGGGAAGTACTGCTTTAAATGCTATTATTGGAAACAAGATTGTGATCTCTAAGGCCAGAGGTCAATGGACTGAAAAACAGTTTGGAGAATGTAAAGCATCTGTCATTGTCACATTTCACCCTGCTTTTTTAATGAGACAACCGGCTCAAAAAAAAATGGCTTGGATAGATCTTAAAATGATAAGAGAAAAAAAATCTAAATTAAGAATTTAATTGAAACAAAATTTAATTACAGCAGGGGTTGATGAAGTAGGAAGAGGATGTTTAGCAGGTCCAGTTGTTTCAGCAGCAGTAATATTGAACGAAAATATTGATTTAAAACTATTAAAAGACTCAAAAAGAATTAACTTTAAAAATCGAATAAAAATAGCTGAACATATAAAATTAAATTCACAATATGCAATAGGTCAAGCATCCGTTAAAGAAATTCTAGATTTGAATATCCTTCAAGCAGCACTGCTTTCTATGAAAAGAGCAATTAACAAACTATCCATTAAACCAGAATTAATTTTGATTGATGGAAATTTTGCTCCCAAAGGAATAAATAATTTTAAAACTATAATTAATGGTGATGAAAAAATAAAATGCATCAGTGCAGCCTCAATTATTGCGAAAACACATAGAGATTTATTAATGATAAAATTATCAGAAAAATTTTCTAATTATGCCTGGGAAAGAAATTTTGGTTACGGCACTAAAGCTCATTTGGACGGTTTAAAAAAATTTGGTATAACTTCTCATCATCGAAGAGGTTTCAAACCTATACACAAGATATTGTCGAGTTAAGAATCTCAAACACAAGTGGACTCTTTTTTTAGCTAAAATGGTTTGACCTTAGATTCAATTTAAGGTTGAATCTTTTAAATGTTTAAATTCTCTAACAAAATTGTTAACGGTGATTGCTTAAAGGAATTAAAAAAGATTCCTGATAAATCTTTTGATCTAGTTTTTGCCGACCCTCCTTACAATATGCAAATAGGAGAAAAATTAACTCGGCCTGATGCAAGTAAAGTTAATGGTGTCAATGATAAGTGGGATCGGTTTAATGGTTTCAAGCATTACGATGAATTTTGTAATATTTGGTTAACTGAATGTAAAAGAATATTAAAAGATAATGGAAGCATTTGGGTGATTGGCTCTTATCACAATATTTTTCGTTTGGGTTATCTTTTACAAAATTTAGACTACTGGCTGCTTAACGATGTAATTTGGAGAAAAAATAATCCAATGCCAAATTTTAGAGGCTCTAGATTTACTAACGCTCACGAAACATTAATTTGGGCATCAAAAAGTAAAAAATCAAAATACACTTTTAATTACCAATCTTTAAAATGTTTAAATGACGATTTGCAAATGAGGTCTGACTGGACACTTCCAATCTGTAATGGAAAAGAGAGATTAAAGAAAAATGGAAAAAAAATTCACTCAACACAAAAACCTGAAGCTTTGCTTCACAGAATAATTTTAGCTACTACTAATAAAGGTGACACTATATTTGATCCATTTCTAGGCACTGGAACCACTGCTGTTGTTGCAAAGAAGCTAGGCAGAAATTACTATGGTATAGAAAAAGATAAAAAATATATTAAAGCTGCTCAGGATAGAATAAATAAAGCTAAGAAAATTGAGGATAATTATCTAGACACAATTCAAAACAATAGATCTAAACCAAGAATACCTTTTGGATCATTAGTTGAATTGGGAATTTTAAAACCGGGCACAACTCTCTTCGACCCTAAAAAAAAAATTAATGCCAAAATAATGATTGATGGAAGCATTAAATATAAGGAAGCTGAAGGATCTATACATAAAATAGCGGCAAAGATCATGGGCACTGAGAGCTATAATGGATGGACTTATTGGCATTGTGATATAAATGGATCTACTGTGCTTATTGATAGTTTAAGACAAAAATTTATATCTTCAAAACAAGTCTAATTTTTATAAACAGATCCTAAATAACTATTAATAAAATATTTTTTCTTAACCAAAAATTTTAAGAAGAAATTTCTTATTTTTTGCATAAAAGAACTTGTAAAATGAAAAGCAAAAAAATTAAAATTTGATCGTCTTCTTACAGCTGTAGTTCTTTCAAATCTCTTTTTAAAGTAGATATTTGATGCATCTAAATTTTCATCTTTAATTAAATTAAATAATTCATAAGCACTCTCTATTGATTGCCCTGCGCCTTGAGCCATTGTAGGAAGAAAACCATTAAATGCATCACCGATATAAAATACTTTATTGTTAGATGAGGGAAGAATTTTAGAAGTTGAATATAAAGGCCAGGATTGTAAATCAGTTTCAAATAAATCTTTTAAATTTGAATTTTGAGTTATTAACTTTCTCTCAATTAAAGATTTAATGTTATCAGGGTCGTATTTTTTATCTCGGATAATACAAACTAAATTTAATTCATTTTTTTGATTAATTGGATAAATGACTAAATGTAAATTTGATCCCATAAATAAACTAATATTTTTTTCGTTTATATCTAAATTATGTTTTTTGAAAATTAACCTCACGGCGATTGCTTTTTTAAATAAAGGTTGACTCTTTTTCTTTTCAAAAAAAGATCTTGTGTTTGAAAAAATACCATCAGCTCCTACAACATAATCAACAAGATCATTAGTGTTGTCAGTAAATTTTATTAGGACTTTACCTTTTAACTCTGTCACTTCTTTAATAGATTTTCCAAACCTTAAATGTTGATTATAAATTTCGTCTTTTAAAAATTCAATCAATGTAGATCTTTTTAAAGTAGTATATTTTGAATATTCAGAATTAAACTTACTAATTTCTAAATCACATATTTTTTCATTCTTAATTGAGAAAAAATCCATAGACTTAGGGTGAAAAATATCTTTTGAATTAACTTTGCGAAAGTCAATTGTATTTAAAATTGAAACACTGTTTGGAGCTAGTTGAATACCAAAACCATCATCTAAAGATAAACTTTCTTTCTTTTCATAAATCATGAATTGAAAGTCAGAATTTTTTTTTATTAAATTTGCAAAAGTCAATCCTGCAACTCCAGACCCAATAATTGCTATTTTCTTTTTCATTAAAATAAAACCGATACTTGTCTAAATATTTTTTTTGTAAAAGTTGGAATGAATTCTTCGTTCTTATCGATTGAATGCCAAATGAAAGATGAAGGTATCTTATTTGAAAATTTATAGTATAAATTAATATTTAATTTCTTATTTGAAATAGATTTTTTGTATTTTTTTAAAAGTTTCCAGTCTTTGGTTTTTATATTTTTTTTTGCTTCTCTAATCTCAGGTAAACTAAATTGATTAAGGAAACCTAGTTTATTTTCTTTGGTAAGTGCTATTTGTTTTTTTTTATTTATATAACAAAACACATCATAATTTTTACTTTTTATCATCTTTTTCTTAATAGTTTTTATTTTTTTTGAAGAGTTAAAATATTTACAATTTTTATTCAAATTACAAATGCCGCATTTTGGGTCTTTTGGTTTACAAATTAGTGCACCAAACTCCATTAAAGCCTCTACAAAATCTGAGTTTCTTTTTGTATTAAAAAATTTTTTTTTATTTTCCTCTATAAATTGATCAAAATTGATTTTGCTTTCTTTTTTGTTAATTATTCTTGAGAAAACTCTTTTTACATTTCCATCTAAAGCAATGCCAGGTTTGTTATGAACCAGACTCAGCAATGCATTAGCTGTATAGTCTCCCACCCCTGGAAGTGCTTTAATTTCTTTAAATGTGCTTGGCAATTTTGAATTATGTTCAAGGACTAATATTTTTGAAGTTGCTAAAAGATTTCTTGCCCTTCTATAGTAACCAAGTCCTTCCCATAACTTTAAGGTTTTTTTTTCATTTGATTTTGAAAATGACTTTAAAGTTTTATATTTTTTAGTAAATTTTTTAAAATATGGAATTACCGTTTTAACTTGAGTTTGTTGCAACATAAATTCACTAAGAAGTCTATAATAGACCTTTTTAGACGAATTTTTGCCAACACGCCAAGGAAGGGTGCGTTTATTATTATCGTACCAACCTAGAATTTTTTTTGATAAATTAAAATTTAAATGCATAGTAAAGATAATAATAAATCAAAGAATTTCATACAAGGGCTTAGACCTTTCTCAAGTTCAATACCAAAAACACTGAAAAAACATTTGAAAAAAGGTGGATATAACTATTCTAACATTGTTGATAATTGGACAAAAATGGTAAACAAAAAAATATCTGACGCCTGCTACCCTATAAAAATAAAAATGGGAAAAGGGATGAAGGATGGAACTTTAGTTTTAAATGTGCTTCATGGTAAAGAACTAGAGATTGAATATGAAAAAAATAATATCATAGATAAAATAAATAGTTTTTTTGGATATAGCTGTATAAACAAAATAATACTTAAAGTTATTCAAGAAAAAATTAAGATTAACAAAAATAGATTTTCCAAGATTAAAGATATTTCAATAATTAATCAGAAATTAGAAAAAGTAAGCAATAATCATTTGAAGAACTCTTTAAGTGAACTTTTAAAAGCATACAATGAAAAGAATTAAGAAATCTTTTTTTAAAATAGTATTTCTTCTTATTTTAATAATTCCAATAAGTTGTGATAATAATAAAATAGTTAAAAATCCTGAAGTTAAAACAGAAGCAAAAGCCTTAAAAATAGGAAATGCCGATTCTAAAATTACTATCAAAGTATTTTCATCTTTAACGTGTCCGCATTGTGCAAGTTTTCATATGAATATTTTTGAAAAATTAAAGAAAGAATATATAGACGAGGGAATAGTAAAATTTGAACACCATAGTTTTCCGCTAGATTTAGCAGCGTTAAATGCAGAAATTATTGTTAGATGTCACTCGGATAACAATAAAAGTTTTCAATTATTAGGTGAGATATATAAAAAACAAAGTCAATGGGCTGTTGGATCTGATATAAATATTATTAACGAATCTATCAAAAAAATTGGTTTAGATTCTGGTTTAGACAACAAAAGAATGGAAAAGTGTCTTAATGATGAAAATGTCCAAGAAGAAATTTTAAATGAAAGGATTGAAGCCCAAAAAATTTATAATATTGAGTCAACCCCAACTATTTATGTCAATAAAAAACTTTATAGAGGTAAACACGATTATAAGCAATTTAAAAAGTTAATAGAAAAACTTTTATAGATGAAATTTAAAAATTTAGAAATAAATGGTTTTAAATCTTTTTCTGATAAGACAACTTTTTTAATTGAAGAAGGTTTGACTGGAATTGTTGGTCCTAATGGATGTGGAAAATCTAATATTGTCGAAGCTTTAAGATGGTGTATGGGAGAAAATTCACCAAAAAGCATGAGGGGGTCTGGGATGGAAGATGTTATTTTTTCTGGAACATCAAATAGACCTTCTAAAAATATTTCTGAGGTAGTTTTATCACTAGACAATAAATCCAAAGAAGGCACTTCTCATTATAATGAATTTGACGAAATAACAGTTAAAAGAAAAATAGAAAAAGATAAAGGATCAAAATATTACATTAATGATAAAGAAGTCAGAGCAAGAGATGTTCAAACTTTCTTTGCTGATCTATCAACTGGAGCTCACTCTCCATCTCTAATTAGTCAAGGAACAATAGGTCAGCTCGTAACATCAAAGCCTATAGAGAGAAGATCCATACTTGAAGAGGCTGCAGGTATTTCAGGGATTCATGCAAGAAGGCAAGAAGCTGAAACTAGACTTAATGCAGCAGAAAATAATCTTAAAAGAGCTGACGAACTTAAAAGACAACAACAAAAACAATTAGATAATTTAAAGAAACAAGCAGAAGAGGCAACGAGATATAAAGAAATATCTAAAGAAATAAAAAGTGTTGAAGCAGGATTATATTATTTAAAAATTCAAGAAATAGAAAAAGAAAAAAAACAAATAATAGAAAAACTCAGCGAACTAGAAGATGAAATAAGTGCAATAAATATAGACTTTAATCACAATAATACTTTATTGGAAGAAGAAAATAAAAAGCTTTCACCATTAAGAGATAAAAAAATGGAAAGTGCAGCAAAAATTCAAAAGCTTAACTTAGATATGACCAGTCTTGAAGAGGAAGAGTCTAGAGTAAAATCTTTGCAAATTAAGCTTGAAAAATCTATCAAAACAATTGTGTCAGACCTAGAGCGAGAACGAAGTATTTCTTTAGACTCTGACTTAAATGAAAAAAGAATTTCACAAGAAAAAGACGCTTTGTTAAAAACTGAAAATGAGCTTATTGAAGTAGAGTCTGAGTCTTCTAAAGAGCTTAATAAATCAAAAATAAATTTAAATAATTTACAGAATAAACTTGATGATCTTCTAAGTGAAATAGAAAGTTATATAGATCAAGAAAAAAAACTTACAAAAGATATTTTTCAAGAGTTAAAAAAATTAGTAAAAGAAATAACTTTATCTCAAGAGGAATATGCAGAAAAATACGGTAAGAACAAATCAATACAAAGTGATTCTATAAAAAGAAAAGAAAGAATTAAAAATATAGATATTGAACTTGAAAATTGGAGAAATTTAAAATCAAATTCAGAAAAAATGATTTTAGAACTTAATCAAAGAAAAGATAAAATTCGTGCAGAACAAGATGAAAACCTTAAAAATCCTGAAAGGATAGCTACCTCAAAAGGGCAAAACTTACAAAATCTGGAAAATACTAAAAAAAGAAATGAAGAAATTGAAAATGAATTAATTGAATCAGAAAAAAAATTTAATTTAATTAACCAGAATTTAAAAGAAATACAGTCGAAATTATCAAATTTGAAAGAAAATAAAGCTAGATACGAAGCTACAACTGAGGGAATTGATAACAGAAAAAAAGATTTGCTATATTCAGTTAAGAATGAACTTAATATTCAAAATGAGGCATCACTATTAGCTAATTCAGATTTTAACAGTTTATCTATTCAGGATTTTCCTAATATAGATGATCAAATTCAAAAAGTAGAAAAAATAAAAAAACTAAGAGAGTCCTTAGGCTCCGTTAACCTTCGAGCTGATGAAGAAACAAAAAAATACGAAATAGAAATTAAAAAAATGGAAGATGACAGAGCAGATCTTTATTCTGCTATAGTAAAATTAAAAGCTAGTATAGATGAACTTAACCAAAAAGGAAGAGAAAGACTTCTTGAAGCTTTTACAAAGGTAAATAGAAAATTTAATGAAGTATATACAAAGTTATTTAGTGGAGGAACTGCAAAAATTGAATTGGTAGACTCGGATGATCCTTTAGAAGCAGGTTTAGAAATGTTTGTTTCACCTCCTGGAAAAAGACTTCAATCAATCACTCTCCTATCCGGAGGAGAGCAAGCTTTAACAGCTTTATCTTTAGTTTTTGCTGTTTTTTTAGTAAATCCTTCCCCTATCTGTGTCTTGGATGAAGTTGATGCTCCTTTAGATGATGCTAATGTTACGAGATTTTGTGGTTTGCTTGATGAACTTACAAAAATAACAAAAACTAAATTTATAATCATAACACACCATGCCCTAACTATGTCCAGAATGCATAGGCTTTACGGTGTTACGATGGCTGAACAAGGAATTAGTCAATTGGTTTCGGTCGACTTGCAAAAAGCCGAAGATCTTGTAGCCTAAATAATAATGACAAAGCCTGAAGATTTTAAAACTCGCCTAAAAATTGCAAAATCTAAAATAAAAAATCAAAATCTTTCAAGCAGTGAAAAAAGAGGCTCTTTTATGGGGAACGCATTCAAATTAGGCACTGAATTAGTCGCAGCAGTTGTAGTTGGGACAATAATTGGGTTTATTTTAGATAGTTGGTTTGGTACTACACCCTGGTTAATAATAATTTTCTTTTTTTTAGGAGCTGCAGCTGGAATGTTAAATGTCATAAAAGCAGCTAATCGGATGCAAAAAGAAGATTAAAACAAAGGATTTTTATGGCTAGTAACCCAATGCAACAATTCAGTGTTCATAAGATAGGACCTGAAATTAAAATAGCTGGAATAGATTTGTCTTTTACTAATGCTAGCTTATTTATGTTTATTAGTGTGGGTTTAATTTTACTTTTTCTATTCTTAGGAACAAGAGAAAAGAAAATAATTCCTGATAAAATTCAATTAATTGCGGAAATGCTCTATAACTTCGTTGCTAAGATGATAAGTGATACTGCTGGTTCTAAGGCTAAGCCATATTTCCCTTTTATATTCAGTTTATTCATGTTCGTTCTTTTATGTAATATGGTTGGTATGCTGCCTTATTCTTTTACAGTAACTAGCCACATCATAGTTACACTAATAATGGCCTTATTTATCTTTATTGCTGTAACTGTCATTGGATTCTATAAACACGGTTTTAAATATTTAAGTATATTTGTTCCTAGTGGAGTACCTGTAGTTCTCTTGCCTCTTATTACTATCATAGAGATTATTTCTTATTTAAGTAGACCAGTAAGTTTATCGGTTCGATTATTCGCTAACATGATGGCGGGTCATACTATGTTAAAAGTTTTTGGAGGATTTGTAATTAGTTTAGGAATGCTGGGCGGTTGGTTACCGCTCAGTTTTTCAGTAGCATTAACTGGCTTAGAAATATTAGTAGCATTTCTTCAAGCCTATGTTTTTGCAATACTAACCTGCATCTATTTAAATGATGCATTAAATTTACATCATTAACTAATAAAGGAGGAAAAATGGAGTTAGAAGCGGCAAAAATGATTGGGGCAGGTCTTGCAGCAATCGCATTAGCTGGAGCTGGCGTAGGTATCGGAATTATTTTTGGTAACTACCTATCTGGAGCTATGAGAAATCCATCTGCAGCACAAAAACAATTCCCTAATTTGCTATTAGGATTTGCTTTAGCTGAAGCAACTGGATTATTTGGGCTTGTAGTAGCGTTGATTATTTTATTTGCATTTTAATTAAATAAATTATGAAACGTTATCTGGCTTTAATATTAGTCTTATCGACTGTTTGTACTAATTTAATTGGAGCTGAGGCTGGTATGCCTCAGCTAGATCCAAAGTATTGGGCATCACAAGCCTTTTGGTTAATTTTAGTATTCTCGATTTTATATTTATCTATTTCAAAATTTTATTTACCAAAAATAAAAAAAAACCTCGATGATCGGGAAAGCAAAATAAAGGAAGATTTAGATGAGGCTAATAAATTAAAAAATTTGTCAGAAAAAAAGCTCAAAGAATATGAAATCATTTTAGAAAATTCAAAAAAGGAGGTTATAAAAATTTTGTTAGAATCTAAAGTTACTTTGAATAAAGATATTCAAAATAAAAAAACTTCTATGGAAAAAGAAATTGAGAGCGAGATGTTAAAAGCACAAAAAGAAATCTCAGAAGTTAAAAAAAATTCTATCAACTCTATAAATAATATATCCCAAGAAATTGCTTCTAATATAATTGAAAAAATCTCAGGTGATAAACTTAATGAAAGTAGTATTAAAGCTGTAATAGAAGATATTTCGAAAAAAAATATAGGTAAATATTTATGATGATAGATGCTTCATTTTGGGTTGCAATTTCTTTTTTTATTTTTCTTGGCATACTAATTTATTTTAGAGTCCCTCAAAAAGTAAAAAACGTTTTAAATGAAAATATCTTAAATATTAGAAATCAAATAAGTGAAGCTGAAAAACTTAAAGAAGAAGCAAAAAATATTTTAAGTGAACAAGAAAAAAAAATCAGTAATTCAAAAGCTGAGGTTAAATCAATGATTGATAAAGCCAACGAAGACTCTGAAAAGAATATTATTAAAACAAATGAAGAATTTCATATATTAATGGATAATAGAAAAAAAAATGCTGAAGAAAGAATTAAACAAATGAAAAATCAAGCTGTTAAAGATATTAAGAACGCTTCTATAAAAATAGCTATAGAATCTGTTGAAAAACTTCTTAAGAATTCCTTGGATAAAAGCAAATTAGATAAGATCTATTTATCGAGTATTGAAGAAACAAAATTAGCACTTAAGAAAAAATCCAGTTAGAATAGGCCATAATAATTATGGCAAAAAAAATAATAGTAATAGGCTCAGGCTTTGGTGGTCTAGCTGCATCATTAAGACTTAAAGCTAAAGGTTATGATGTAACTTTAGTTGAAAAACATCCTGATTTAGGCGGCAGAGCAAGGGTTTTTAAAAAGGGAAATTTTACTTATGATGGTGGACCTACTGTAATCACAGCACCATATCTTTTTGGAGAATTATTTAATTTATTTAACAAAAAAATTTCGGATTACGTAGACATAGTTCCTTTAGATTTATGGTACCGGTTTGTGTTTAGTAATGGACAAACATTTGATTACTCTGGCGATTCAAAATCAATGGAAAAAGAAGTCAAAAAATTTTCAGATAAAGATTTTAAAGGATATAACAATTTAGTTAATTTTACTGAGAAAATTTTTAATAAAGGTTTTACAGATTTATCGGATAAACCCTTTAATAATCTTACTTTTATGCTCAAACAAATTCCATCTTTATTGAGTTTAAAAAGTTACAAATCTGTTTATCAATTAATTTCAAATTATATATCTGACGAAAAATTAAGAAAAGTTTTTAGTATGCACCCTCTTCTAGTAGGTGGTAATCCTTTTACAACAACTTCAATTTACGCATTAATCTTATTTTTAGAAAAGAAATGGGGCATCCACTACTCAATGGGAGGTACAGGCAGTGTGGTTAAAGCTTTAGAAAAATTAATGAAAGAAGAAAATATTGAGATTATTAAAAACTCTGAAGTAACTGAAATTATTTCTGACAATTATAAAGTTAAAGGGGTGAAGATAAATAATTCAAAAATTATTCTGTGTGACTATATTATTTGTAATTCAGATCCTCCAAATGTGTATCAAAATTTAATTAAGTCAAAAAATAAATATAATTTTTTATTTAAACAAAAAATCAAAAGAATGGATTATTCTATGGGTCTGTTTGTTTATTATTTTGGATCTAAAAAACAATACAAAGATGTAGCCCACCATACAATTTACTTTGGGGACTCATATGAGAAACATTTAGATAAAATTTTTGAGAAGAAAATATTATCTGAAGATATAAGTTATTATCTTCATAGACCTTCAGCTACAGATCCTAACATGGCTCCAAATGGTCAAGATGCATTTTATGTTTTAGTCCCAGTTCCAAATAATCTATCTAGTATAAATTGGTCTAATGAAGGTAAAAAATTTAAAAATCTAGTCTTGGATAAAATGGATAAATCTGTATTACCTGGAATAAAAGAAAATGTAGTAAGTGATTTTTATTTAACTCCTGATTATTTTGAAAAAGATTTAGCAACCTTACATGGATCAGGATTTTCAATCCAGCCGAAATTCTCACAATCAGCATATTTTAGATTTCATAACCAGTCAGAAATATTTAACAATTTATATTTTGTCGGAGCTGGAACACACCCAGGCGCAGGAATGCCAGGTGTGCTTTCTTCTGCTAAAGTATTAGATAGGTTGTTTTAATGACTAACTTGTTGAAAAAACACGCAAAATCATTTTACTGGGCAAGTTTTTTTTTATCTAAGGAAATATTTGTTAAATGTTCATCTCTATATAATTTCTGTAGAACTTTAGATGATATAGTTGATGAAGATAATACATTAGAAACTAAAAAAGAGAATTTTTTAAATTTTAAACAAGATTTCAAAACTAAAAATCTCAACAATCCCATAATAAAAGAAATGTGGTCAATAATAGATAGTGAAAAAATTTCCAAACAAGTCGCAATTGATTTATTTGATGGAGTTCAAACAGATTTGAGGGAAAAAGTTCAAATTAATTCTAAAAAAGAATTATTGGTTTATTCTTATAGAGTTGCAGGGACAGTTGGCATCATGATGTCAAAAATTCTCAAAGTAAATAACAAGGAAGCTTTAAAGGGTGCAATAGACCTTGGTATTGCTATGCAACTTACTAATATTGCCCGTGATGTTTGTGAGGATAAAGCCCGTAATAGAGAATATATTAAACATGATTTTTCATCAATTAAAGAAATTATCAAAGACTCTCAAGAGTTTTATGAGAAATCTTTTCACTCCATTAGCTGCATACCAATAAGATCTAGATTTTCAGTTATTGTAGCAAGGCGTGTTTACAAAAAAATTGGTGACTATATTCTTAAACAAAAAAATATAGATAATTATAATAAAGCTGGAAAAATATATGTTCCAATATTTGAGAAAATAATTCAAACTTTCTTATCTTTTTTTGACTTTGTAAAGTTATTATTTGTTAAAAACTTAAACTACGATAATCATATAAATCACAATATTTTGAAAGAGGAAGTAAATATAAATGAGAGAATTTAATTATGTTATAATCGGCGGAGGTTGTGCAGGATTATCGTTAGCATATGAACTTGAAATTAATGATAAATTAAAAGACAAAACCCTTGCTATAATTGAAACTCGTGAAGAATATAAAAGAGATAAAACATGGTCTTTTTGGAAAGTTTTTGATCATAACTTTGATGATTGTGTAATAAAAAGTTGGAATAATTTTACAATTAATACCTCAGAGAGTTCTCATGAATTAAGAAATAAAAACTTTCCTTATCAAAGTATTGACAGTGGAAAATTTTATAAAAAAATAAATTCTAAGCTTTCTGGTAATTCTAACATTAGTTTTTTCAAAAATCTCGGTGATATTAATTCAGAAAATTCATTAATTTTTAACAGTGTCTTTGAAGGAGAGCTCGATAAATCTGAGATGTGGCAACACTTTCAAGGTATTGAGATAGAGACACCGAAGAATATTTTTGATGAAGAAATAATAAATCTCATGGATTTTAATTGTGACCAGAGAAATGACCTACACTTTTTCTATACATTGCCATTTAGTAAAAATAGAGCTTTAATCGAAACTACTTGGTTATCAAATTTAGAAGATCAGAGTCTTATGGATTATGATCTTCAATTAGAAAATTATATAAAAAATAATCTTGGAATAAAAAATTATAAAATAAATTTTACTGAAAAAGGAGCTATACCACTATTTTATCCTTCTTTTAAAAATGATAATAAAACTATAAATATTGGCTCTGCCGGTGGAATGACTCGGTTAAGTACAGGATATACTTTTTTAAATATTCAAGAACATAGTAAATATATAGTAGAAAATATTGATAAAGTTAAAAAGGTAAAAATATTCGATCTAGGAAAAAAATATCAATTCCTAGATAAAGTATTCTTAAGAGTTTTAGAAGAACACCCAGAAAAAATGCCAAAGATATTCTTAGATATGTTCAAAACCTCTTCAAATACTGTTATTAAATTTTTATCAAACAAAAGTAATATTTTTGAAGATATAAATATTATTAGTAAAATGCCAAAATTAATTTTTTTAAAGGCATTATTTAATTAATGGAAAAAATAAACTTTAAACACTCTATTATATTCTTCAATTTTTGTATTTTGATAAGTCCATTTTATATCATTCTAAATTTTGAACCAATAATATTCTGTTTATTCTTAATTTTAATTTTGGGAATTTCTCATGGAGCATTAGATGATTTTAAAGGAAAAAAACTCTTAAAATTATTTGGATATAAATCAACTATTTTGTTTTATCTTGCCTATATATTAATTTCTCTTTTGATAATAGTTTTCTGGTTATTATTTCCTAATACTGTTTTATTTTTATTTTTGATTGTTGCAGCTTATCACTTCGGTAAAGAGGATACGGTATTTTCTTTTAAAAAAAATTTTTTCATATCTGAATTTCTATTTTTTTTGAAAGGTTCAGCAGTAATTATAGCTCCATTATTATTACAAAGACAAGAGACAAATGAAATATTCAGAATACTAAATTTTAGTGTTTTCGAGTCTCAAGTTTTCAGTGATCAATTATTAATTACAATATTATGTTTAAGTTTTTTATCATCTCTTTATATTTCTTACAAAAAAAATGCTAACTTAAAGGGAATTATGATTATGGATTTTTTATCATTGATTATATTAAATCTTTTCTTAACACCTATTATAGCTTTCACACTCTATTTTTGTTTTCTTCATTCAACAAGACATTCTATTACGTTAATTTTTGAACTAGATAAATCTTTCAAATCTGGGTTAAAAAAATTTATAAGAAAGGCAATTCCACTTACTTTTGTGTCTGGAGTAATATTTTTATTTGCGATATATTTTTTAAACTATATCTACACTCTTGATGAGGCCGTTTATAAAGTGATATTTATTGGTTTGGCGTCACTTACTTTTCCGCATATATTACTTGAATACTTATTAGAAAAAAATGAAAAAAGAACTTAAAATCTATTTAGCATCACCGAGAGGTTTTTGTGCTGGTGTTAAAAGAGCAATAGAAATAGTTGATAAATCAATAAACAAATATGGCTCTCCAGTTTACGTGAGACATGAAATAGTTCATAACAAACAAGTAGTTGAGGAGCTCAAACAAAAAGGCGCTATATTTGTTAATGAATTGTCAGACATTAAAGATAACACTAGACCTGTGGTTTTTTCTGCTCATGGTGTTCCTAAAACTGTCCCAGAAGAAGCTAAAATTAAAAAACTCTCTTATGTAGATGCAACTTGTCCTTTGGTGTCAAAAGTTCATAGAGAGTCTGAACAACTCTATAAAAAAGGTTATGATATTATCCTAATAGGTCACAATAACCATCCTGAAGTTATAGGAACAATGGGGCAATTACCGAGGGGTGCAATAACATTAGTTGAAACGATAAAAGACGCGAAATCTTTAAGCGAGAAAAATTTTAGTAAACCAACAGCATATATAACTCAAACTACTTTATCTGTAGATGATACAGCTGAAATTATAGATTTTCTTAAAAAAAAATTTCCAGATATTAAAGGTCCAATTAAAGAAGATATATGTTACGCAACAACCAATAGACAGATAGCAGTAAAAAAGATAGCTCCTAAATGTGACATGTTTTTTATCATCGGTAGTAGAAATTCATCAAATTCTTCTAGATTAGTTGAGGTTGCTAAGAAAGCCGGGTGTCAAAATTCATTGCTAATGCATTCTGAAAAAAAAATTCCATTTGAAGATATTGCTAATTCAAAAGTAATTGGTATATCTTCGGGCGCCTCTGCTCCAGAACAATTAGTTCAAAATTTAATTAAGGAAATAGAAAAAGATTACCTGGTATCTATTGAAGAGGTAACTGTTGCTGAAGAAAAAGTAGTTTTCAAATTACCTAAAGAATTAAATTAAATGGCTGTATATACAAAATTCGAAAAAAATAATATCGAAGAGATTCTATCAAACTATGAAATTGGTAAATTAAATTCTTTTAATGGCATTAAAGAAGGTATAGAAAATACAAATTATTTCTTACTAGCCGACAATAAAAAATATATTTTAACAGTTTATGAAAAAAGAATTAAATCTGAAGATCTTCCTTTTTTTTCTGAACTTATGACAAATTTAAACAAAGCTAGTGTTAAATGTCCAGTTCCGATTATAAATAAAAAAAAAGAGTCTATTACTGAGTATAAAGGAAAAAAACTAATGATTGTTACTTACCTTGAAGGAAAAGCAAAAAAAAACCTTACTCCTCAAAATTGTAAAGCCGTTGGTATTGAAGTTGCCAAAATGCATGAAATTACAAAAAACTTTAAGATTAAAAGATCTAATGATTTATCTATTAATTCATGGCGAAAATTATTTAATTCTGTAAAATCAGATTGTTCTAAAATCCATAAAGATCTTCCAAAATTAATTGAAACTAATCTTGCTGATGTAGAAAAAAATTGGCCTAATAATTTACCTAAAGGAATTATACATGCAGATTTATTTAATGATAATATTTTCTTTAATAATGATAAATTTAGTGGACTCATTGATTTTTATTTTTCATGTGAAGATTTTTATGCGTTTGAAATTGCAATCTGCTTTAATGCATTATGTTTTGATGGAGAGCCAAAAAATCTTAGTTTTAATGTAACTAAAGCTAAAAAATTTATTGAAGGATATAGTTCAATTAGAAAACTGACTGATAATGAAAAATCAAACATAAAAGTATTGTCTCAAGGAGCGGCTTTGAGATTTTTATTAACTAGAGTTTTTGATGCATTAAATACTGTAAAAGGTGCGATTGTAAAAGTAAAAGATCCCATGGAATATTTAAAAAGATTAGAGTTTCATAAGAATTCCAAAAACTTTGAGGACTATTTCTTTTAATGAAATTAAAGATTTATACTGATGGCGCATGTTCAGGAAACCCAGGTAAAGGTGGATGGGCTGCAATCATTTTAGATAGTGGTATAATTCAATCTCAGATTTCTGGTAGTGAAAAAAATACGACCAATAATAGAATGGAATTAATGGCGCCTATAATGGCTTTAAAAAAAATTAGAAGAGAGTCTGAGATAACAATATTTACTGACTCTAAGTACGTCAAAGATGGAATTACAGAATGGATAAAAAAATGGAAATTAAATAATTGGAAAAACTCAAATAAAAAGCCAGTAAAAAATAAAGATCTTTGGATTAAATTAGATAACTCATGCCAAAAACATAAAGTCAAATGGAAATGGGTTAAAGCTCATGCTGGAAACAAACTTAATAATCTAGTAGATGAGCTAGCAGTTTCAGAAACTAGATAGATTTCAAGAAATTTTCAGCTGCGGATACTTCACAAGTAGCTGTATCTTTTTCTACTTCTACTTTTTTCACGACTTCGTTTTCTACAAGCATAGTATATCTATTAGATCTTATTCCTAGACCTTTAGAGGATTTGTCTATCTCGGCACCAATTGCCTTAGTAAATTTAAGAAAAGGATCCCCTGCCATTATAATTTTATTACCTGCATTTTGATTTTCTCCCCAAGCTTTCATAACATTCGGATCATTTACGGCAATACAAACTATTTTTGAGATACCTTGTTGCGAAGCTAATTCATAGTTTTTTATGTAGCCAGGAAGATGGAGTGCTGAGCAAGTTTTGGTAAAGGCTCCTGGCATACCTAATATAATAGTCTTGTTATTTTTACATAAATTGAGAATATCAAATTTTTTCACGTCATTATTTTCGTCGAGATAAAACAATTCTGAACTTGGTAATTTATCACCTGTTTTAATTTTCATTTTATTTTATTCAATATATAATTTTTTACTTGTGAACTAGAATTTTCAATAATATCAAATTTTTCTTTTTTATCTACATCCATCTTCAAATGAGATGGTGCTTCTAAATTTTTTCCTGTTGCCTTTTTAATTGTATCACTAAATTTAAAAGGATGAGCAGTGCCTAAAACTACTATATTTTCTAAACCTTTAATTTTTTTTGCCGCTCCAAATCCTGTTGCTGTATGCGGATCAAGAATAAACTTAAATTCATCATTAATATTCTTAATAATCGTTTGAGTAACTTCATCATTAATCTTTACAGCCTCAAAATCTTTTTTAATTTTTTCAATTTCACTTTGATCTAATTTAAAAAAACCTTCTTTAGATAAAAGGTCCATTAATAAACTAACTCTTTGATCATCTTCACCTACAATATAGAAGAGCAATCTCTCAAAGTTACTTGCAACTTGAATATCCATGCTTGGAGAAATCGATGATTTGACTTTTTTGGGTTTGTATTCTCCCGTGTTGATCACTCTTTGTAAAATGTCATTTTCATTGGTTGCCACAATTAATTTATTGATTGGTAATCCCATTTTTTTTGCGATGTAACCAGCGTAAATATCACCAAAGTTTCCCGTTGGTACTGAGAAACTAATATCATCTTTTTTTAATCTAAAGTAAGAATAAAAATAATAAACAATCTGACAAACTATTCTTGCCCAGTTAATAGAATTTACTCCTGACATGTTAATTTTTGATCGAAATTTATTATCATTAAAAAGTTCCTTTACAATTTTTTGACAATCATCAAAAGTACCTCTAACTGCAATATTATAAATATTTGAACTACCGATTGTTGTCATTATTTTACGTTGAACACTCGAAATTTTATTATGTGGGTGTAAAACAAATAAATTTATATTTTCTCTATTGTTTAATGCCGCTATAGCAGCTGAGCCTGTGTCTCCAGAAGTTGCGACAACTATATTTACAGTTTTTTCTTTTGCTATTTTTAAATGATCATACAAATTTCCTATAACTTGCATGGCTATATCTTTAAAAGCTAAAGTTGGTCCATTATAAAGCTCAAGAAGATTAATATCCCCTATATTTTTTAAATTAACTACCTCTTTATTTTTGAATCCACTATAGGATTTTTCTATTAGAGATTTAAGTTCATTTTTACTAACTTCCTCTTTACAAAAATTGAATATTATTTCTGTAGCTAAACCTTTGTAATTTAGTTTGCTCAAATTATTTAGTTCTTCTTTATTAAATTTTTTTATTTCACTAGGTAAAAATAAGCCACCTCCAGGAGCCAGACCTCTTAAAAAAATGTCTTTAAAACTAAATTTTAAGGATTTATCTCTAGTGCTAAAATAGTTCATTTAATTCTTCTAAAATATAGAAAATAAACAAAAATTGATATTAATTAATTTGTTTTAGAAAAGGGTCATTATTTCATTTAATTTAAACAAATTGTCAAAAAGAATTAACAAAAATAGAAAAAATAAATAAAATATTGAATATACAAATACTTTCCTAGCTATTAAATTTGATTTTGAAACAGCTTTGGTTTTATACAGTAAATAGCATAGACTTATATAATAAATAGTCATACCTAAAGATAGAATTAAATAAATTATACTTCCAAATCCTGTGAAAAAAGGAGCAACAACTACTGGAAACATAAAAATAGCATACAAAAGAATATTAAGCTTTGTAGTTTCAATTCCAGCAGTAATAGGTAACATTGGAATCTTTGCTTTTTCGTAATCTTTAAATTTATACAAACTTAATGCCCAAAAATGTGATGGAGTCCAAATAAATATTATTAAAAACATTATTACTGGCTCAATTGAAATTTCATTCATTGCGACTGCCCAACCTATTACAGGAGGAAGTGCCCCAGCTGCGCCTCCGATAACGATATTTTGAGCGGTTTTTCTTTTCAACCAAATAGTATAAATAAAAAAATAAAAACTTATCGTTGCTGCTAACAGAACAGCAGAAATCAAATTTGAAGATAGATAAAGCATTATAATTGAAATAAAAGAAAGAATAACTCCAAACAATAAAGCTTGTTCTCTTTTTACTTTTCCTGTTGGTATAGGTCTTAAACATGTTCTGCTCATAAGAGCATCTACGTCGGACTCGTACCACATGTTTAATGCTCCAGCTGCCCCTGAACCTATTGCAACTGCCAATAATGAAAATGAAGCAGTTATAAAAGAAACTGAAACAGGAGCAATAAGTAAACCAACCATCGCGGTGAACAAGACTAGAGACATCACTCTAGGCTTCATTAGAAGCAAAAAAGACTTTATGTAAAGACTGAGCTCTATTGTAGAATTTTTATTTTTTGCTATATTTTGTGGCAAGTTTATCCCACATTTAATGAAATGAATATAGCTATCAGTATCATTCCTATAATTAGAATATGATTACCTAAATCAAACATTCCTACTTTTTTATTTTTTTTATCGATTAATTTTCTGTGTATAGGTATTTGGTCGTAAGGATTAATTTTAATTTCATCTTTCTTCTCTTTTTCATTTTCAATTTTTAAAGAAGTACCAAACCAAACAAAATAAACAAAAAGAAAAAAGAATATTAAAAATCCTGCAACTATATTATAACCGCCCATCTAATTAAGCTCCCCCCACAAAAAAATAAAATAGTCTTGAAAAAACTGTGTACTTTCCCTCTGCAACCATTAATCCAACAAAACAGGCGATTGCAGTCATAGGCCATAAAAGCACATTTACTAAAGCATATCTTTCCCAAAACAAGTGCATAAAGAAAGCCATTATTAAACCAGCTTTAAGAAACATAAAAAATAAAATTAATGACCACCTCAACAAACCTTGAAAATTATACCAATCGACCATATAAGAAAAAAAACTTAGAACAAATAATAGACCCCATATCCAAAGGTATATGCCTATTTTATGTGTACTTGTTTGATCTTTTTTCGTTTCAGCCATAAATTAGTTTACCATAAATAAAAGAATGCAAATATAAATACCCAGACTAAATCTACAAAATGCCAGTAAAGACCTAATATTTCTATTGCAACATAGTCAGATTTCATTGTAGTAAAATACCCTCTTCTCCCTGTATCAAAATCTCCTCTGAAAACTTTTCTCGCAAAGATAAATAAAAAAATCACTCCAATTGAAACGTGAGTACCATGAAAACCTGTAATCATAAAAAAGAAAGCACCAAACTGCTCAGCACCAAAAGGATTTCCCCAAGGTCTTACTCCATCATGAAATATTAATTTAGACCATTCGAATGCTTGCATTCCAACAAAAGTAAGTCCTCCTATCGCAGTCAACAACACAAACCATCCGCACATCTTTCTATTTTTTTCATAACCATATTTAACTGCTAGCGCCATAGTTCCACTACTAGTAATTAGTACAAAGGTCATTATTGCTATTAATAAAAGTGGGACAGGAACACCAAACATTTCTAAAGCAAATACCTCGCTAGGATAAGGCCATGGTTCAACTACTGAAGCTCTTACTTTCATATAAGCTACCAAAAAACAGCTAAATACAAAAGTATCGCTCAGCAAAAAAATCCACATCATTGCCTTGCCCCAATTTACTCCTTTAAAGGTAGTTTGATCTGAGCCTATATCTTCAGACATGCCTTTGAAACCGCCTGGCAATTTATCTAGATTTAGATCTGACATGTTCCTTATTTTAAGTTTTTTCTACTTCTGCATCTTTAACTTCACTTGGTGCAGTTGTTTGAGGAATATAGTCTTCTTTTGCTCCGGGTACACCATAATCATATGCCCATCTGTGCACTACCGGAAGTTTTTCACCCCAGTTACCATGTGTAGGAGGAACGTCAGGTGTAAGCCATTCTAAAGAATTAGCTTTCCATGGGTTCTTGCCGGCTGGTTTACCTAGTCTTAAGCTTTTTACAAGATTATAAAAGAAGATAAATTGAGCAGCTCCTACTATAAAAGCTGCGAGACTTATAAATTCATTCATTCCTACGGCAGAAGTCATGTATGGACTGTCATACATTTCAAAGTATCTTCTTGGTACACCAATGAAGCCTAAATAGTGCATTGGAAAATAAATAGAGTAAGCACCTAAAAAAGTTATCCAAAAATGCAGTTTGCCCAACTTTTCATCTAAGAATCTTCCAGTAACTAAAGGGAACCAATGATAAATGGCTCCAAAAATTACCATAAGCGGAGCTATTCCCATTACCATATGAAAGTGAGCGATTACAAAATAGGTATCAGATAATGGAACGTCTACAGCAACATTTCCTAAGAAAATACCTGTTATACCACCATTTACAAAAGTGACAATAAAACCTAGACAGAAAAGCATCACAGTATTTATTCTTATATTTCCTCTCCAAAGTGTAAGTATCCAATTATAGACCTTCAATGCTGTGGGTACCGCAATAATAAGTGTAGTAGTTGCAAAAAAGAAACCAAACCAAGGGCTCATACCACTAACATACATGTGGTGCGCCCAAACAAAAAAGCTTAGTGCACCAATTCCAACAATCGCCCAAACCATCATCCTGTATCCAAAAATATTTTTTCTAGAGTGTACTGAAATTAGATCAGAAACTATTCCAAAAGCAGGTAGTGCAACGATGTAAACTTCTGGATGACCAAAAAACCAAAATAAATGCTGGAAAAGTATAGGGCTACCACCGTCATAAGAAAGTGCCTCCCCTGCTTTAATAATAGTTGGCATAAAAAAGCTTGTTTCTAAAACTTTATCTAATGTCATCATAATTGAACTAACAAGCAAAGCTGGGAAAGCTAGTAAAGCTAAAACTGTTGCAGTAAAAATTCCCCAAATAGTTAAAGGCATTCTCATCAAACTCATTCCTCTTGTTCTTGCCTGTAAAATAGTAATTACATAGTTCAAGCCACCCATGGTAAAACCAATTACAAATAAAGATAAAGATATTAGCATTAATAGAATTCCATAACCTGAGCCTGGGGTACCCTCTAAAATTGCTTGAGGAGGATATAAAGTCCAACCTGATCCTGTTGGTCCCCCTGGTACAAAAAAGCTAGCCATTAAAACCACAACGGCTACAAAAAACATCCAGAAACTTATCATATTTACATAAGGAAACACCATATCCCTTGCTCCAACCATCAAAGGTATTAAGTAATTTCCAAATCCGCCGAGAAACAAAGCAGTTAATAAATACACTACCATTATCATTCCATGCATTGTAACCATTTGATAATATGTTTCTGCAGTTAAAAAAGGGAATAGATCTGGATAACCAAGTTGCATACGCATCATCCAAGATAAAATTAAGCCAACTACTCCAGTAAATACTGCTGTAAGAGTATACTGAACCCCTATAACTTTAGCATCCTGACAAAAAATCCATTTAGTTATAAAACTATGTCCATGATAAAGGTCTTGTTCAGGTAATTCTGCAGGCCTTACGTAATCAATGTCTGTTTCTCCTCTGCCGGAAGCAGCGGAAGATTTAGTTTTTATTTGGTTTTTTCTCTTTTTATTTATATTTAGTTCATCTGACATCTTGTTCCTTTAATATACTATTTTTATTGCTTGATAAATTATTAATCTTAACTAATTTTTTCTTATTTAATTTATTATCTATATTTTTAGCTGTAAAGCTGGAAAAAGTTTCTTGCTCAGACAACCATTTGTTATAACTTCCTTCATCTTCTACCACAACTTTTCCTCTCATAGCATAATGAGCAACGCCACAGTATTCAGCACATAAAACCTCATACTCTCCATTTTTATTTGGCTCAAACCAGTAATAAGTTATTGTTCCAGGAACAGCGTCCATTTTTGATCTAAACTGTGGAACATAGAAATTATGTAGTACATCAATCGATCTTAATAAAATTTTAACAGGTCTATCTTTCAATAGATGCAATTCATTGCTTTCAACAAAAACGTCATCCTTTCCATTCGGATCATCAATATTTAATCCGTAAGGATTATCATCGCTAATTATTCTATTGTTAGAAGCTCCAAGTTTTCCATCTTTTCCTGGTAATCTATATTTCCAACCCCATTGCCATGCCATCACTTCTACTTGAATAGCATTATCAGGCACTCGTATATAGTTATTCCATACAACAAGTCCAGGAGCTAGAAGAGCTACAACACCTATCGTTGTCAACCAAGTTAACCCTTTTTCTAATTTTTTATCTTCAGGCTTATATTCTGATCTACGTCCTTCTTTATATTGGTATCTAAAAATGCAATAGACCATGAAAAGGCAAACTAAAATGAATACTCCGCCCCCAATCCAAAAACTTAAAATTATAGTATCATCCATTGCACTCCAATTTGAGGCAATATCAGTCCACCACCATGGAGTCCAAACGTGAAAAACGATTGACCCAATTATCACTGCTAAGAATATGAGACCAGTAAACATACAGTCAAACTTATAAAAGAAAAGGTCGCTTTAACCTAGGGACAAAATGTCTTAAAAAGGTTATATAATTTCAAAAAATGATCGGAAAACTGGGAATTTTAATAACTATACTTTCTTTAGTCTTCCTATTTTTTATTGTTATATCATTAGGAGCTGGGGCTTTCTCAAAAAAAGAAAAAAAACCTGAAATTAAAAAATACCTTAGGTCTATTTATTTTTTATTAGTAATAATTGCTCTCTTAGGATCAATACTCGTACTATTTCTTTAAATTCAGTTTTAAGAAATTAATTCCTTACACCAAGCAATAACTGCATCATTAAAGACATAAACAACTAAAAAAAATACTAACCAAATAATTAGTAAAAACATCCAATAAAGAGATAAAGCTTCTACTTTATTCTTTTCATCTAAAATTTTTTTTTCATCTAATTTAAGAATTTGAGAACAAACTTTTCCCCAAAAGAATAAACCTCCTAGAAGATGAAGTCCATGAAGAGCAGTAAAAAAATAAAAAGAAGTAAAATATGAATTAGTAGAAACAAATTTTCCATCTTCCATTAATTGAAACCACAATAATATTTGTCCTAATAAAAATAAATAACTCAATGCACCAACTTGAATTAGGTTTCTTTTTATTTTTGATGTTCTTTTGTTTTCTAAATCTTTTGTAATTTTTCTAAAAATATAAGCTACTAAAATTAAAACAAAACTATTAAACCAAAACAAATTTGGTTTAAAAAGAAACATTGTATCTTGGCCTCCAGGAATGGAATAAAGATAGGCAGTAACTATAAGACTGAAGAGTACAGTGCTCACTCCAAAAATTACAATTACGGCTGATACATATGAGGAAACTCCTTTAAATGTACTGCCCACATGTTGATTGTCGATATTTACTTGATTTTCATCCCAAGGTTTCTCAATTAGTGCGCCAAATAATTTCTTTATAATTTTAGACATAATGATTAACTATACCATTAATGAAAATAAAAACATCTATATCAATTCTTATTGGTTGCTTAGTCATCTTTTTATTTATCATGTTACCAATAATATTATCTGTTGAAGATAAAAAAGATGAATATGTCGCATCAATTAAAGGCTCTTCATTTTCGCTTAAGGATGTAAATAACAATACTATTACTGAAAAATCTTTTGAAGGACAAGCTACAGCACTTTTTTTTGGTTTTACGAATTGTCCTGATGTATGTCCAATAACTTTAAACAAATTAGATTATATTTCTAATGAACTTGAAAAAGAAAAGAAAAGTTTAAAAATATTTTTTATTAGCATTGATCCAAAAAGAGATACTCCGGATGTAATGAAAAATTATTTAAGCTCATTTGAAAATAAAATTGTTGGTATAACAGGAGAGTCTGAAAAAATTTTTCTTCTCTCAAAATCTTGGGGTATAAAAAGTGAAAAGATATTTTCAGAAGATGGAAGTTATACTGTAGATCATAGTTCACCAATTATTTTGTTGAAGAATGGAAAATATACTAGTCGTATTACCCATCATGATGATGTTGAAGAGTCTTTAAAGATAATAAAAAAAATTTTATAAGTCGAAAAAGTAGTTTATTAAAGAAAGTGCAGATATTGTAGCTGTTTCTGTTCTTAAAATATTATTTGAAAGAGAAAAAGAAATTGTATTTTTATTTTGTAAAATCATTTTTCTTTCATTAGGTGTAAAGTCGCCTTCAGGTCCAACAAGTAGGGTTTTTAAATTATCATCTTTTATGTCTTCTTTTTTTAATCTGTCTTTATTATTTATATCTGCAAAAAAAAGTTTATTAAAGCTGTTAAGTTGATTTAGAAAATCTTTTAGCCTGATTGTTTTGGATATTTCAGGTGGAATAAACTGATTTGATTGTTCAGTAGCTTCAATAACAATTTTTTTAGCCCTATCATGATTTAATTCTTTTATCTCCGTACGTTCAGATATAATTGGAGTAATTTTACTCACACCTAATTCAGTAGCTTTTTGTAAAATTATATCCATTGGATTTTTTTTAACCATACAAATAGCTAATTCAATACTTAAAGATTTTAAAGGTTCTTTTATTTTATTTAAAAACTTTACTTCAACTCTATCTTTTTCTAAAAAAATTACTTCGCTAGCCCACTCTCCTTCTTGGTTAAAAAAGTTTATATTTGAACCACGTTTCAATCTCATCACGTTAGCCACATAGTGTGTGTGTTCCTTTGAAAGAAGAGTAGTAGTATTTTTGCTTATACTATTAGGATAATATAATCTAATGTTGCTCATATATTGTATATACAATAAAAACAGTTTTTAATTAATTATAAAAAAGGAATAGTCATGCAAAAAGGAGAAAGAGCTGGAGACACTCCAATTGGAGTAGATGTTATTGAAGGTAAATCTTATTATTGGTGTAGTTGTGGAAAAAGTTCTAAACAACCATTTTGTGATGGATCACATGATGGATCAAAATTTGGACCTATAACTTATAAAGCTGAACAATCGAAAAAGGTTTTCTTCTGCACTTGTAAACAAACCAATGATCCTCCTTTATGCGATGGTTCCCACAATAAATAATGAAAACTAAATCTATAATTTTTGATGCTTATGGAACATTATTTGATGTTAATTCTGCCGCTGAAAAATGCAAAGATAAAATTGGAGATAAGTGGGAAAGTTTTGCTAATTTCTGGAGAACTACTCAGCTAGAGTATACTTGGCTAAGAAGTTTAATGAAAAGACATAAAGATTTTTGGCAAGTTACTGAAGATAGTTTAGATAAATCAATGAAAGTTTATAAAATAGATATGGGTATGAAAAATGATCTATTGAGTCTTTATAAAGTTTTGTCTCCTTATCCTGAAGTTAAAAAAGTTTTAGAAGATTTAAAAAAGAAAAACGTTAAACTCGCAATATTATCAAATGGAACACCGTCTTTATTGAATGAATTGGTGCAAAACAATAATTTAAAAGATTTGTTTGAAGATCTTTTTTCGATTGAGGCTGTTAAAGTTTATAAACCCGACTCTAAGGTTTATGACCTACCTGTGCAAAAATATAAAATTAAACCTCAAGAAATTACATTTTTAAGTGCTAATACTTGGGACGTTTCTGGAGCTGGAAACTATGGTTATAACTCTATTTGGGTAAACAGAAATAACTTGGTGTTTGATAATTTAGATTTTAAACCCAAAAATGAGATAAACAATTTAACGCAGTTACTAGATTTAATTTAAAGGTTAATATTTATTATGTCAAAAATTGAGGTCAAAAAAATTATCAAGGCTATTGAAACATCGGATGGAGCTGGAGTAAAGTTAAAAAGAAGTATTGGAACTCCAGAGGCAGATTACATCGACCCATTTTTGATGCTCGATGAATTTGGATCTGAAAATAAAGAGGATTATTTAGCAGGATTTCCTCCTCACCCTCATAGAGGAATAGAAACTGTAACTTATATGTTGCACGGTGAATTCGAACATGAAGATAGCACAGGCTCCAAAGGAAAGATGGAACCGGGAGATGTCCAATGGATGAAAACTGGAAGAGGTATAATCCATTCAGAAATGCCTGCTATGACAGGAGGTAAACTCCTAGGTTTTCAGCTCTGGATTAACATGCCAGCAAAGTTTAAAAAAAATAAACCTGAATATCTCTACATAAAAGGTAAAGAACTTGGAGTTCACAAAGATGATGAAAAGTTAGTGAAAATTATAGCAGGAAAATATGAAAAAGCTGAAGGTCCTCAAACAAATCATAACGTAGAACCAATTTATTTTCATATTGTTTTAAATGAAAAAAAAGAATTTAAATGTAAAATACCTGAAGGTCATAATTCTTTTATTTATTTGTTAAGAGGAGAATTACAAATTGGAGAAAAAGAACATAATAAAACTAGTGACTCTAATCTTATTATACTTGAAAAAGGCAATAGACTTACAGTAAAAGCAAATAAAAAAACTGAATTTCTTTTTATCGCTGGTAAGCCAATTGGAGAGCCAATCGCTAGAGGTGGTCCATTTGTCATGAATACAAAAGCTGAAATACTTGAGGCTATTCAAGACTATAATAATGGAACATTTGCTAAATATTAAAAGTTAAAGTACGTTTCTCTAAAAATGCCTAAATCAATAATTATTAAAAAAAATGGTGGACCTGAAGTCTTGGAACTTCAAGATGTAGATATTAAATCACCTGGCCCAGATGAAATAAAAGTCACCAATATTGCAATAGGTTTAAATTATATTGATACTTATCATAGATCAGGATTATATCCTTTACCTTTGCCAAGCGGCATTGGATTAGAAGCAGCTGGAAAAGTTGATGAAGTTGGTTCAAATGTTACTGAGTTTAATAAAGGAGATAATATTGCTTATGCCTCTATGCCTATAGGTGCATACTCTCAACAAAGAATAATTCCAGCTAAAATTGCAGTTAAAATACCAGAAGAGATTTCTCATAAATTAGCAGCAACATTAATGACAAAAGGTTTAACTACTAATTATCTGCTAACCAAAACTTATCAACTTAAAGCAAATGAAGTTATTTTATTTCATGCTGCAGCTGGTGGCGTTGGTCAAATATTTGCTCAATGGGCTAAAAGTATAGGGGCAAAAGTTATTGGCACAGTAGGTTCAGATGAAAAGATTGAAATAGCAAAAGCTAATGGATACGAACATGTTATTAATTATTCAAAAGATGATTTTGCAAAAGAGGTAATGAAATTGACGAATAACATTGGCGTTTCAGCTGTTTTTGATGGCGTCGGAAAAAATACTTTTAAAGGGTCGATTGCGTGCTTAAAACCAAGGGGTATGCTGGTAAGTTTTGGAAATGCCTCCGGACCTTTAGATCTTGTAAACGTTCCTAAAGATATTCAGTCGAAAAGTCTTTTCTTAACAAGACCAACCATTGGACATTATTTCACTAATAGAAAGGAGATTCAGAAAGGTGCTGATGAGATTTTTGAAAAAATTAAATTTGGAAAGATAAAAATAAAAATATTTAAAGAATACAAATTAAGTGAAGCAAAAGAAGCTCACCAAGATTTAGAATCCAGACAATTGACGGGACCAGCCATACTAATTCCCTAATGGAAAATAAAGTAATATCTCCTTGTATCAGTATTTGCAAAAATGATCCTGTAACTGGTTATTGTTATGGATGTGCAAGAACCATCGAAGAAAAAAAAATATGGAAAAATGAAAATACAAAAGAAGAATGGAAAATTAAAAACTTAGAAGAAATAACCTCAAGAATGAAAGGGTGGCAATTAGAGACTTTTAAAGAGTCTTATAAATATAAGCTAAAAAATGGCATATCATTAGTCAAAAAAAAACTTCAGGAAAAAAATTAAATTATAAATCTTTATTCATTGAGTGCATATCACTTAAATGAAATTTTAGAGCCTGATTGGAAAGTCTTATTTCTTGTAAAAATAAAAAAATGGAAATTATCATACAAACACAACATGCAGCGAAATTTAATCGGGCCACTTGCAAGGTATTGATGTAAAGCATTAAAACAGTTGTCATATTAAAAAGAAATCCAAAAGCACCAAAACCCATAACATATTTTAGTAAATTTGCTCGTTTGTTTAAAACATGTAATTGATTTTCCCATTCGGGAGGAGTTTTTTTTTCAAATGTATACTGATCGTGTATCTGTCTAATAAGAGCGCTTAGTGTATGAAACCTATTACTATACATAGTCATCATTAGAGGTATGGCTGGAAACATTAAGGCTGCAACTGTGTAATCTATATCCATAGCGAATCAAATTGATTATGTAGATAGTGTTTGATATTTACAAGTCATATTTTCATGGAACATTTAAGAATTTTTATAGAATTAACAAGATTAAATAAGCCAATAGGCTTTATGCTTTTATTCTGGCCTTGTTCTTGGGGATTAGCTTATGCGTATGGTATTGATGAAAATTTAAATATTTTTTTATACTACATTTTATTATTTTTTTTAGGTTCTGTCTTAATGAGAAGTGCTGGATGTATATTTAATGATATTGTAGATAAAGATTTCGATAAAAAAGTTCAAAGAACAAAGCTTAGACCGATAGCTTGTGGAAAGATTTCTATTAAACAATCTATTTTTTATATTTTGTTCCTTTGTTTAATAGCTTTTTTAATTTTAATTCAATTTAATCTTAAAACAATCTATTTGGGTCTTGGATCAATGTTGTTAGCTTTTTCTTATCCGTTTATGAAAAGAATAACATTCTGGCCGCAATTATTTCTAGGGTTAACATTTAACTGGGGTATGATAATGGGTTATACAGCGATATTAGATCAAATCTCATTTGAAATTGTCATACTTTATTTATCAGCCATATTTTGGACATTGGGTTATGACACCATTTATGGGGTACAGGATATAGCAGATGATGAAATTATAGGCATAAAATCTACTGCTATAAAATTTAAAGGAAATATAAAATTATTTGTTGGAACATGTTACCTGATTACTTTTTTATTACTAATCTATTTATTCAAAAAAAATATAGGGATTAATTTATCAACTTTTTTTATTCTAATGTTTTCATTGAGCTTAATTTATCAAATAAAAATTTTTAGTAAGAGTAATGACGTTAATTGTCTTAAAGCTTTTAAAATAAATAATTACTCAGGTCTTTTTATTTTCACAACAATTCTTTTCTCCTAAATTATGAAATTTGAAGAATTAAAACTCATTCTAACAAGGCTTTATAAAGAACATGTGCGATTTCACTTAAAGAGAATATTTCTATGTTTAATCTTATCCATACTTATTGCTGGAACGACCTCTGCAATTGCTTGGTTACTTGATCCAGCGGTCAAAAAAATATTTATTGACAAGAATCAAACACTTGCTTGGTTAATACCTATTGCAATAATTTTAACATTTGCAACAAAAGGACTATCTCTTTATTTCGCTAGAATAAATATTAATATTGTTGGTCAAACAATTGCGGGGGAATTACAAAAAAAAATTGCCAAATCAATTTTATTTTCTGATGTTCAAACTTTAGATGCGAGACATTCAGGAAAATATATTTCAAATATACAATTTGATTCTGCTCAGGTGTCATACCTTGTTAGCACCGGAGTGTTAAACTTAATGAAAGATTCTTTTTCTGTTGTTTTATTGGTTGGACTTATGTTTTATCAAAACTGGAAATTAGCCTCTTTTGCAGTCTTTATGATTCCTCTCGCTGGAGGATTTGCAAAAAATTTAGGAAAACAAGTTGGAAAAGCTACTACAAAAGCTAGTAAATCATCTGGAAAGTTAGTTTCTTTTTTAGCTGATATTTTAAGGGGATCTAGAATGATTAGAATTTTTCAAAAAGAAGATCAAGAAAATGAAAATGCTCAAAATGTAATTACAGATTTAGTAAATAAAAATATTAAAATCGGCGCAATTATGTTGAGAGCTACTCCTATTATGGAAGTTTTAACAGGAATTATGATAGCGGGTTTTATTTTTTTCTCGGGAAAATTAATTAATTCAGGTGAACTAGGGCTTAATAATTTTTTTTCTTTTTTGGCGGCAATGATGTTAGCTTATCAACCAATTAGATCTCTGGCTACGATTAATATGGTAGCTTATCAAGGAGCAGCAGCAACAAAAAGAATATATACTATAGTTGATAAACCAATAAGAATAAAAAATGAAGATCATCTCCCTGATCTTCAAATTAAAGATTGTAATATAGCATTTGAAAATGTGAGTTTTAAATATGAAACTACAGAAGAAAAAGCTGTAAAGAATATTGATTTACAAATAGAGGGGAACAAAGTTACTGCTCTGGTTGGCAGAAGCGGTGCTGGGAAAAGTACTATAATTAATCTTTTACCAAGATTTTATGATCCACAAGAAGGTGAAATTAAAATAGATAATCAAAATATAAAAAAAATAAACCTGAAATCTTTAAGAGGTAAAATATCTTTAGTGAGCCAGGATGTTATTTTATTTGACGATACTATTAAAAATAATATTGCTTATGCGGACTCTTCGGCAACACAAAAAGATGTTGAAGAGGCTTGTAAATTTGCTGCTGCTGATGAATTTATTGAAAAACTACCCAATAAATATGATACCCTTGTGGGAGAAAACGGAGTAAGGCTTTCTGGAGGGCAAAAGCAAAGAATTTCTATAGCAAGAGCGATTCTTAAAAAGTCTCAGATAATACTATTAGATGAAGCTACTTCTTCTTTAGATACAAAGTCTGAGAGTATAGTTCAAAATGCAATAAATAATCTAATAAGAGGAAGGACTACGATAGTCATTGCACACAGAATGTCGACTATTCATAACTCAGATAAAATATTTTTGTTAGAAAATGGAAAAATAATAAATTCTGGTAATCATGAATATCTCATCAGCAATAGTGAAAAATATAAATCTTTATACAAAAACCAACTAAAGTAAATGTTACTAATTTACCGTTATTTAATTAACATTTTTTTTCCATTAATAATAATAATAACTTTATTTAGAACTTGGTTTAATAAAGAAGATAAAAATAGATTTAAAGAAAAATTATTTAGTTCATCATTTAATATTAATAGGAACGAAAATAAAAAATTAATTTGGTTTCATGCAGCTAGTATTGGAGAGGTAAAAAGTATTATACCTGTAATTAAAAAATTGAATGAAAAAAAACAATTTGAATTTTTGATTACGACTGTAACCCTAAGCTCATCTAATTTAATTTCTAAAGACTTATCTAATGAAAAAGATATAACCCATAGATTTTTTCCTATTGATAAACAAAGTCTTGTAAAAAAATTTTTAGATAGTTGGTCTCCAAACTTAATAATATTTATAGACTCTGAGATATGGCCAAATTTTATTTTAGAGATTAAAAAAAAAAATATACCACTAATTCTTCTTAATGCTAGAATAACAAGAAAATCATTCTTGAGATGGAATTTAATACCAAAAGTAGCTGAAAAAGTTTTTCAATCATTTAAATTATGCTTACCAGCTAGTAATGAGTCAAAAAAATATCTTGAACGGTTTAAAGTTAAAAATATAAAATATTTTGGTAATTTAAAACTAGCTTCAGAAAGTAAAATTAATATTCTAAATAACAAAAATAAAGAAATTTTGAATACTAGTAAATTTTGGTGTGCAGTAAGTACTCATGAAGATGAAGATATTTTTTGTCTTAAAACTCATTTAAAAATAAAAGCGAATTATAAAGATATAATGACAATTATTATTCCACGACATATCGATAGAGCTCAAAGTATTAAATCGTCTTGCAAACAGTTTAATTTAAATTGTCAAATTTTATCCGGAGATGAACTAATAGAGAATGGTAAAGAAATTATAATAATAAATTCTTACGGTAAAATATCGAATTATTTAGAACAATGCAAAAGTGTCTTCATGGGAAAGTCTATGGTAGCAAAGCTTAAAAGTGTAGGTGGACAGAACCCAATTGAAGCGGCAAAACTCAAATGTAAAATTTATCATGGTCCACATGTGTATAATTTTCAAGAAATATATGATCTTTTCAATCAACATAAGATTTCAGAAAAAATTCAAAATGAAGAAGAATTAGCAAACAAAATAACTATGGATTTTAACCAATCGAACGAAATAACTGATGAAAAGATAGAAATAATAAACAATTTAGGTAAAAAAATATTAAATGATACATGTAATGAATTGGAAAAAATAGTTGATAAATGAAAAATTTAAAACCTAAATTTTGGGAAAAGAAAAATAGTTTAATATCTTTATTGCTTCTTCCTATATCAATATTTCTACAATTATTAATTATAATCAAAAAAAAACTTACTCATGAAAATTCATTTAAAATTCCAGTGATTTGTGTTGGAAATATCTATTTAGGAGGAACTGGTAAAACACCTTTATCAATCTTAATTGCAAAAGAACTAAGAAAGCATAATAAGAAACCTGCTATAATAAAGAAATACTATCCTGAACATATTGATGAACATAATTTAATCAATAATAGTCTGGATTGTCTCATCTTAGATAAAAAAAGATCTAGAGCTATAAATTTAGCAGAAAAAAAACAATATGATGTTGCTATCTTAGATGATGGGTTTCAAGATTATTCAATAAAAAAAAATCTAAATATATTATGTTTTAATAGCAATCAATTAATTGGTAATGGCATGACATTGCCTTCGGGTCCATTAAGAGAAAGTATAAATGCTATAAAAAAAACCCAGATAGTTATAATTAATGGTGAAAGAAATATATTATTTGAGGAGAAAATTTTAAGTATTTCTAATAAAATAAAAATTTTTTATTCAAAATATTTCCTAGAAAATATTCAAGAGTTTAAAAATAAAAATCTTTTTGCTTTTGCTGGTATTGGAAATCCAAATAATTTTTTCAAATTATTAGTCGATAATAACTTTAAGATTCACTCAAAGATTTCATTTCCTGATCATTATAAATTTAGTAAATCAGAAATTCAAAAAATGGTTGATGAAGCTCTTAAAAAGGACCTAGAACTTGTTACAACAGAAAAAGATTACTTTAGAATTAAAGATTATGGATTTAAAAATATTAAATTTTTAAAAATTAAATTAGAAATTTTAGAAAATGATAAGTTTTTAAATCAAATTTTGAATTACTCATGATAAAACCTATAAAATATATTTTTGAGGCATTTTTTGTTTATTCATTTTTTTTAATTGGAAAATTAATAGGACTCTCATTAAGTAGAAAAGTTTTTTCATTCATATTTAAAATTATGGGTCCAATAATTAGATCAAATAAGATTATTGATAAAAACTTACTAAAATTTTCTAAAGAACTTTCTCATAAGAAAAAAAATGAAATAATATCAAACATGTGGTCTAATTACGGTAAAACTTTCATCGAATATGCTTTTTTAAAAAAATTTAAAAAAGGAAAACTGCATATAAATATTGAAGGAGAAAAAATATTAGACGATATATATATAAATAAAAAACCAGTAATCTTTATATCTGGTCATTTTGCAAACTTTGAACTTATGTCAATGGAAATTACTAAAAGACAAATTAATTTAGCAACTATTTATCGACCATTAAATAATTTTTTTCTTAATCCTTTTATGGAATATGTGAGAAGAAAATATGTTTGCAAGAACCAGATTAAAAAAGGACGTGGTGGTGTAAAAGATTCAATTGAATATATTAAGAAACAATACAGTATTGCTCTAATGGTTGATCAGAGAGTGAGTGAAGGTGAAAAAATTAAATTTTTTGATGAAGAGGCTTTCACAACGACTTTACCCGGCCAACTAGCTTTAAGATATAAATTAGATCTTGTTCCAATATTCTTAGAAAGAGAAAACGATGACTCATTTAAAATGAAAATATATGAGCCTATTAAAGCATCAAATTTTAAAGATAAATTCGAAGTAACAGAAAAATTAAATCAAATAATAAAAAATATGATTATAAAAAACCCTCATCAATGGATCTGGACTCATGATAGGTGGAAATAAGAAATTAAATTAAACTTTCTTTTTAAACTTTTTATAACTTTCATTTACTTCTAGAGGAGAAAAGTAAGCTTCTTGTAGCTCTACATTCCAATATTTTAAATTTTCTAGTGGGATTTCTTTTCCTGATATGGCACAAACTACAAAGTTTCCATCTTCAATAACATCAAAAGAGTTATGCTTATATTGAAGTTTAGCTTTTTTTTTATTCATCTATAAATTATATATAATATATCTTTTCATATGAATATTGCATTAATAGGTAGTGGAGGCAGAGAGCATGTATTATGCCAGAAAATATACGAGTCTAAGTTATCCAAGAACATAGTTTGTATTCCAGGTAATGCAGGAACAGCAAAAGTTGCAAAAAACATAGACTTAAATTTTCTTGATTTTAGAAAATTGCTCAAAACTCTTAAATTACATAAAATAGATTTAGTGATTGTTGGCCCAGAGGAGCCTTTGGTTAAAGGAATAGTAGATTTTTTAAATAAAAATAAAATTAAAGTATTTGGACCAAATAAATATGCAGCAAGATTAGAAGGTTCAAAAGCATTTATGAAATCGATATGTAAAAAATATAAAATTCCAACAGCTGAATTTAAAACATGTAAAAATAAAAAAGATGTAATTAATTTTTTAAAAAAAACTAAATTCCCATTAGTTGTCAAAGCAGATGGATTAGCCGCTGGTAAAGGAGTAACAATCTGCAAAACAAAAAAGGAAGTTTTAAATGTTTCAAACGAAATATTTCAAGGTAAGTTCAAAACATCGAAAAAACTTGTTCTGGAAGAATTTTTAGATGGTGAGGAGGCTAGTTATTTTTTGATTGTAGATAAAAAAAGCTATAAATTTTTTGGTTCAGCCCAAGACCACAAACGTGTAGGCGAAAATGAAAAAGGGCCTAACACTGGTGGGATGGGTGCATATTCGCCTGCGCCAATTATTAACAAAAATTTAGAAAGAAAGATTATTAGTAAAATCGTAAGGCCTACTTTGCAAGCTCTAAAAAATAAAAAAAAACCATATACAGGATTTCTGTATGTTGGTTTGATGATAATAAATAATGAACCTTATCTAATAGAATATAATGTTAGAATGGGAGATCCGGAATGCCAAGTAATCTTACCTAGACTAAATACAGATATAGTAAAAATTTTTAACGCAGCAATTTCTCAGAAGCTTAATAAAATCAAAATAGAATGGAAAAAACTTAAATGCATGACAATTGTTTTGTGCTCTAAAGGATATCCTGGTGAAATTAAAAAAAATAAATTGATAAAAAATATTGATAAATTAAAACTTAATGAGAATTCATTTATTTTTCATGCTGGAACTAAGTTAATTAATAATGAATTAGTTTCAAATGGAGGTAGAGTATTAAATATTACTTCTACAGGAAAAATTTATAGAAAAATACGAATCAATATATTTAAAATAATTAAGAGGGTTAATTGGAAGCACGGTTTTTTTAGAAAAGATATTGGTTGGAGAGTAATTAAAAAAATTTATGCGAATAATTAGTGGTAAACTTAAAGGAAAAACTATATCTTTTTTAAAATCTTTAACAACTAGACCTTTAAAAGACTCTGTTAAAGAGAGTATCTTTAATATTATAACACACTCTAATTTAATAAATATAAACCTTAAAAATTCGAATATTTTAGATCTTTACTCAGGTATTGGTTCTTTTGGATTAGAATGTGTTTCAAGAGGAGCAGAAAAAATTACATTTGTAGAAAAAGATAAAAATGTAGTTGAAATTTTAAAAAAAAATTTATTAAATTTAAATATAAAAAAAAATGTCAATGTTGTAGTTGATGAAATAGAAAATTTTTTAAAGAGTAATCTTTCTGAAAAGTTTGAAGTAATTTTTCTGGACCCGCCTTTTGCAAATAATAACTATCTTAATGAACTAAAAATGATAAAACAAAAAAAAAGTTATAAAAAAAACCATATTGTCATAATTCATAGAGAGAGAAAATCTACTGAAGATTTTAAAAATGTTTTAAAACCCATAATAATAAAACAATATGGACGTTCAAAAATAATATTTGGAAAGTTTTAAGATAGTATTCTTTTTGTATCGATTTTCACTTGTTCGACTGCGGGCTGATTAAATGGATCAATATTTGTTAATTTTCCTACAATTATTGTTTCCAGTATAAAATATGAAAATAACTCTCCCAAAACTTTTGCACTAAAATCTTTAATCTTAAATTCTCTAAATGGGATTCTCTTTTTTTTCAATGATTGTAAAAATGCATTTTTTTGAGCTGACTTAATTTGACTTAAGCTTTTGTTATTTAAAAAATTTATTTTTGAGCCTAAAATATTCGTATTTAGCTTTTTTTTGTTGTCAATATCGTTGCTAAAGACATAGAAAAATTTATCTTCTGGTCCATCTAGATAAAGCTGTAATAAACTATGATGATCTTTTGGTGCAGGAGAAATTATAGGTAAGAAACCTTTTCCTTTCTTTCCTAAACTTTCAGCGATTAGTTGTTGGTTCCAATACAGAAATTTATTTAATTGGGGAACATAATTGAAAAAAATTAGAGTTTTAATTTTCCTTTTTTGTAAAAACTTAGCTATTTTAATTGAATTATTTTTTAAATAAATCTTATTTTTTCCTCTTAAATATTTAAGCAAATTTTTTCTTAATTCTAAAACATTCACTCCCATTAGATAAGCGGGAACCATGCCAACCTCTGACAAGACTGAGTATCTGCCTCCAATATAACTTCTATGTTCGATATGAAAAAATTTCATTTTTCTTGCCAATAAGTAAAGAGGATTTTGTTTTTTTTCTGAAATTATTATTATATTTTCACTTCCTTTTTTAACAATCTTTAAAGCTATAATATTAGATAATGTTTCAATAGTATTACCCGATTTAGATATTATTATAAAAAGTATTTTGTTTGAAGTTTTATTATTCTTAATTTTCTTAAGCTCTTCTTCATCAATATTGTTTAAAAATAAAAATTTTTTTTTTATCTTTTCTTTTAAAAAATTATAAATTGCTTCTGCTCCAAGTATGGAGCCTCCCATACCAATAATAACAACAGTATTGAATCTCTTAAATTTATTTAAATCTTTAAATTTATAGTTTAATTTAAATTTACTACTTAAAGAATTGAGTGCATTTTTGGGTTTATCGAGATTTACAAAAATATTATTTAAAATATTAGAAAATTTTTTATTTATTTTTTTATTATTCTTCACTTTCTGATTTTTTCCATAATAGAATCTTCTACTGAGGAAGAGCCTTTAGATGTAGACGATTGCTCTTCTGGAATATTTAAAATCTCATTAATTTTATCACCTTCAGTCTTTTTTGATTTTTTAACTGAATTAGGCTCGGGCAAAGTATCGTATTCAGGTGGCAATACAAGGGGATCTCTTTTTTTTACTAAAAACTCGTCAGTATTTGTAATTTTTTCATTTGTCAAAACTTTTGCAGCATCAGATGCGCCTCCACAAGAATGTAAAAAGGCTGTTAATATACAATTAAATAATACTATCTTAATTTTTTTCATTTTTAAAAAACAGTTCTTTAATAATCAGTAAAAATATTCCAATAGTAATAAATATATCTGCGATATTAAAAGTAAACCAGTGAAATCTTTCATAATGAAAGTCTATAAAATCTGGAACAGCAAAATATACTATCCTATCGTAAAAATTGCCAAGTGCACCTCCTAAAATTACAGAGTATAATATTTTTTCAAATAAATTAGACTTTATAATCATAAAAACTATTATAATTAATATAATTCCTATTAATGCTGAAATTGAATTATAAATAAGACTAGAATTTGAGCTTAAAAGACCAAAACCAATTCCAGTATTCCATACTAAATCTAAATTGATGAAATCATTAATATAAACTCTATCATTATAAAGTTGATGATCTATTATTTTAATCTTAGAGATTCTATCAAAAAAAAATATTGCTATTGCTAATAAAATGCAGAATAAATTATTTTTTTGAAGCAAAAATGAAAAATCAGATTTATCAAATTGTTTAAAAACGCTCATTTTAAATATTTTATTTTATAGCCTCTTCGCACCTAACGCACTTTTTATCTAAAATTTTCCAACATCTTGGACATTTTGTTCCATTTGTTTTTTTGACTTCAATTTTTAACTCTTCTTTGTTTTTAGTCTTAACTTTTTCAGCTTTAGATGTAATAAAATATTCTGCTAAATCCAAACCTTCTAATAATTCAAAATTTTTATTATCAGTAATAATTTTCAATTCTGCTTCCAAGCTTGAGCCAATTTCTTTACTAGCCCTCTTTTCTTCTATCGCAATATTGGCTTCTTGTTTAATCTTAAAGAGATGTTTCCATTTTTCATTCAAAGCTGGATTATTAAATGTTGTAGGTATTACGGGAAATACATTTTCATGAATATTTTTACTTTCTTTACTGACTAAACTGTAGATTTCATCTGTTGTAAAAACCAAAATAGGAGCGAACCATTTTAATAAGCAATCTAAAATTATATTGAGAACCGTGATGCAATCTTTTCTTTTTTTTGAGTTTAAGTTATCGCAGTACAAAACATCTTTTCTTATATCAAAATAAAACGATGAGAGATCTAGAGCACAAAAATTTAAAAGTTCTTTATATAGTTTATGAAAATTGTAATGTTTCAAACTTTCTTGCACTGAATTATTAATTATAAAAAGTTTATGTAAAATATATTGTTCAAGCTCCTCAAAATTTTTAATATTTAAAGATTTAAGTGACTGAGGTTCAAAGTTATCTTTTATATTGCCTAAAATGAATCTAAAAGTGTTTCTTATTTTTCTATAGGACTCAGCATGTTGCGTTAATATAGTCTTATCAATTCTTAAATCCTCAGCATAATCCGAGGAAGCCACCCAAGCTCTTAATATATCAGCGCCATAACTCTTAAGTATGTCTTCTGGAGAAATAACATTTCCTGAAGACTTAGACATCTTTAAACCTTTGCCGTCGACAACAAAGCCATGGGATAAAATGCTTTTAAAAGGAGCTTTACCTCTTGTGCCGCAAGACTCAAGTAATGACGAATGGAACCAGCCTCTATGCTGATCTGAACCTTCGAGGTACATGTCAGCTGGCCATTTTAAATCTTTTCTTTTTTCTAGAACAAAGCTATGTGTAGAACCGCTATCAAACCATACTTCTACAATATCATTAAGCTTTTCATAGTCGTTAGGATTAAAATCTTCTCCTAAAAATTTTTTAGCTTCATCAGTAAACCAACAATCTGAACCCTCTTTTTCATAAATTTGAGCAATTCTATCTATTACTTTTTTATCCCTTAAAGGTTCTTTAGTCTTTTTATTAATAAAAATAGGTAAAGGCACGCCCCAAACTCTTTGTCTAGAAACGCACCAGTCTGGTCTATCTTCAATCATTGAAAGAAGTCTATCTTTTCCTTTCTTTGGATAAAAATCTGTTTCATTGATTGCTTTAATAGCTTTATTTCTTAAAGAATTTTTTTCCATTGAAATAAACCATTGGGGTGTGGCTCTATATATTAAAGGAGCTTTAGATCTCCAAGAATGAGGGTAGCTATGATTTAATTTATCATCTTTTAATAATTGATTTTGTTCTTTAAGTTTTTCTATAACTAAAGGATCTGCTTTAAATACGTGTGTACTAGTAAAATATGGTACTTCTTTTGTATACAAACCCGCGTTATCAACCGTATAACTTGATGAAATATTGTTCTTTAAACATAGATTAAAATCATCTGGTCCATGACTTGGGGCGCAGTGGACTATTCCAGTACCTTGTTCCAAATCAACAAAATTTGCTTCAAGCATTGGGACATCGTAATCAAATTTCATCTTAACGAATGGATGGCTACAAATAGTTCCTTGAAATTCTGAACCCTTAAAAGTTTTCAAAATTTTGTGATTTTCTATTCCACAAGTTTTTACAACTGAGTCAACTAATTTGGTAGCAATAATTATTTTCTTATCTTTAAAATGATTTAACTCATTAATCTCTACTAATGAGTATTCTATGCTTTTATTAAATGCTAAAGCTTTATTTGCAGGGATAGTCCAAGGAGTCGTGGTCCAAATTATTATACTAGCATCTTTAAGAAAATCTTTTTTGGTATCTTTAACTTTAAAAGCCACAAAAATTGTATTCGAAGTATGTTCCATGTACTCAACCTCTGCATCTGCTAAAGCTGTTTTTTCAACTGTAGACCATAAAACAGGTTTGAACCCTTGATATAAACTACCATCTAAAAGAAATTTTCCTAGTTCTCTTACAATTTGAGCTTCTGCTTCATAACTCATCGTTGAATAGTAATTTTCAAAGTCTCCAACGACACCTAACCTTTTAAATTCTTTAATGTGAACCTGTATCCAGTCTTTTGCAAATTCTCTGCACTCTTGTCTAAAATCTTTTATAGGGACTTCGTCTTTATTTTTTTTCTTTTTTTTATATTGTTCTTCAATCTTCCATTCTATTGGAAGACCGTGACAATCCCAGCCAGGAACATAAACCGAGTCTTTTCCATTCATTTGGTGAAAGCGAATTATTATATCTTTTAAAATTTTATTAAGGGCAGTTCCCATATGTATATGCCCATTTGCATATGGCGGTCCATCATGAAGAATAAATTTTTCTTTACCTTTTGAATTTTCTCTCAGTTTTTTAAAAATTTTATTTTTTTCCCATTTTTCCAAAATTAATGGCTCTTTAGTGGGTAAGCTTGCTTTCATAGAAAAAGCTGTTTTAGGAAGATGCAAGTTGTCTTTGGACATTTTTTAAGCCTTAATTATATCAATTTTAATTTGTTTTTTTAACTGTTCTAAATTCTTAAATTTTTTTTCTGGTCTTATAAATTTTATAAAATAAACTTTTATCTCTTTATTATATAAGTTTTTGTTAATTCCAAATATATTAACTTCTAATAGTAAATTTTGGCCATTAAATGTTGGTCTATAACCTATGTTAGCAATACCTTTTTTTTTAAAATGGTTTGTTTCGACTTTTACAGAATAAACTCCAAGTTTTGGAACTATATAATCCTTCAATTTCAAATTACAGGTTGGAAAACCAATTTTTCTTCCTCTTTTGTTACCTTTTAGAACTTTTCCGTTAACACACCATGGGCGACTCAAAAGTTTATTTGTTTCTTTGATTTTTCCTAAAGATATTTTCTTCCTGATTAAAGAAGATGAAATAGTTTTTTTTGTTTTTTTTAAAGGAGACGTAACAATAGTTTTAAAGTCATAAATATTTTGAAATTTTTTTAATGTATGGATATTACCTTGTCTTTTTTTTCCAAATTTAAAATTTTTACTTACAAATACATATTTAGATCTGATTTTATTAAAAATAATTTTTTTTATGAATTGCTCAGCGCTTAATAATGAAAAAGATCTATTGAATTTTATAATGACTAAAAAATCTAATCTACATTTTTTTAGCTGAATTTTTTTTTGTTCTAATGAATTTATTCTGTGACTCTTTATATTTGAATTAAAAAACATAACAGGCATTGGTTCAAATGTGATCAATCCAAATGGTAATTTATTTTTTTTAGCTTTTTGCCTAGCTTGTGCTATAACTTTTTGATGGCCTAAATGAACCCCGTCAAAATTTCCAATAAGTATTACTGAGTTCTTATGATTATTTTTTATATTAAGATTGTTATAAATTTTCATACTACCAAGTTAGATCTGTTTGAAAATAATTTGCTTCCACTCTGTATTTTTTAAGAAGATCTTCTAATTCACTCTGGTTTTCAAATTCATTTCGATGCACACCGTTAGAAATAAAAAGGGAATCTATATTTAAATTATTTGCTCCTTTTATATCTGTTCTTAGATTGTCTCCTATTGCTAATACTTTTTCTTCGTTACTGAAGCAAAGATTATAAACTTCTTTATAAGGTTTTCCAAAATATACAACTTTACCACCTAAAGACTCAAACACTTGAGCTACTGATCCTGCGCAATATTCCTCTTCTTGGCCCCTGTGAACAGTTAAATCGGGATTAGTACAAATCAATGTTTTTGTTGTAGAATTTTTTAAAAGGTCTTTATAAAAATTTAAATCATCTTCATGCTCATCAAAAAGTCCTGTACACAATATGAAATCACTATTTTCTAATTGAGCTTTGTTTTTTTTAACTTTATAAAAAATAGAATCATCTCGTGATGGACCTAAATGATAAAATAGTTTTCCAAATCTATTCTCGTTCAACGCTTGCATAGCAGCCTCTCCAGAGGTTACTACATTCTTTAAATATTTTTCTTCCATATTTAATTTTTTAAGAAACAATCTAACTTTTTCACTAGGGCGCGGGGCGTTAGTTAAAAATACAATTTTTTTAGACTTTTCTAACAATTTGTCTGTTGCTGTTATTGCTTTATCGTTAAGAGAAATTCCATTATGCATCACTCCCCATAAATCTATCACGAATGTGTCGTAAGAGCTGTAAATCTCAGATAAGTGTTCTAATTTTTTCAATTTTTATAGTCCCCCTTCAATTTATCAGAAATTATGCCTTAAAACACAGCAATTCCGCCTGCTTTTTACTATTAAAAACCCTTGAAATTTTCTTAAAACACACCATATCAGCCGTACACAAAAATTTATAGGAGAAATATATATGAAATTTAGACCCTTGCATGATCGTGTGCTTATTAAAGTATTGGATAGCGAAGAAAAAACAGCTGGAGGAATAATTATTCCTGACACTGCTAAAGAAAAACCACAAGAAGGAGAAGTAGTAGCTGTTGGACCCGGTGCTAAAGGTGAAGACGGAAAACTTACACCTATGGATGTAAAAATAGGTGATATTGTTCTTTTTGGAAAATGGTCAGGCACAGAAGTAAAAATTGACGGTAAAGAGTATAGTATAATGAAAGAGTCTGACATAATGGGAATTTCTAAGGGTAAAAAATAAAACTTTTAAAGGAGAATAAAAATGGCAAAAATAATTAAATTTGATACTGAAGCAAGATCACAAATGCTAAAAGGAGTTAATACTCTAGCTAATGCAGTAAAAGTAACATTAGGTCCTAAAGGTCGAAATGTTGTAATGGACAAATCTTACGGTGCCCCAAAAATTACTAAAGATGGAGTTTCTGTAGCTAAAGAAATAGAACTCGAAGATAAATTTGAAAATATGGGTGCTCAAATGGTCAAAGAAGTTGCCAGCAAGACTAATGATAATGCAGGTGATGGAACGACTACTGCTACTATTCTTGCTCAATCAATTGTGTCTGAAGGTTTAAAATATGTAACTGCCGGAATGAATCCTATGGATATTAAAAGAGGAATTGATAAAGCTGTAGAACATGTAATCGAAAAATTGAAAACATCTTCTAAAAAAGTAAAAGCTAACGAAGAGGTAGCTCAAGTAGGAACAATATCTGCAAATGGTGAAAAATCTATCGGTGATATGATTTCTAAAGCAATGCAAAAAGTAGGTAATGAAGGAGTTATTACTGTAGAGGAAGCTAAAGGAGTTGAAACTGAACTTGATGTAGTTGAAGGTATGCAATTCGACAGAGGTTATCTGTCCCCTTATTTTGTTACAAATACCGAAAAAATGACCACAGAACTTGATAATCCTTTAGTTCTGTTAGTAGAAAAAAAATTGACTAATCTTCAACCAATGGTTCCACTTTTAGAGTCTGTTGTGCAAGCAAACAGACCTTTAATGATAATTTCGGAAGATGTTGAAGGTGAAGCTTTAGCAACTTTAGTAGTAAATAAATTAAGAGGTGGGTTAAAAGTTGTAGCAGTGAAAGCTCCTGGCTTTGGAGATAGAAGAAAAGCTATGTTAGAAGATATTGCCATTTTAACAGGTGGACAAGTGATTTCTGAAGACATTGGTCTAAAATTAGAAAATGTTAAAATTAATGATCTAGGTTCTTGTAAAAAAGTTAAAATTGATAAAGAAAATAGCACTCTAGTTGCGGGTGAAGGTAAAAAGTCTGATATCGAAGCTAGATGTAATCAAATTAGATCAGAAATAAGTGAAACAACATCTGATTATGATAAAGAAAAACTTCAAGAAAGATTAGCTAAACTTGCTGGTGGCGTTGCAGTAATTAAAGTTGGTGGTGCAACAGAAGTAGAAGTTAAAGAGAGAAAAGATAGAGTAGAAGATGCGCTTAATGCAACAAGGGCTGCCGTAGAAGAAGGAGTTGTTATTGGAGGTGGTTGTGCTTTACTTTATGCTTCTCAAGATCTAGATGCTTTAAAAGTTAAAGGAGATGATCAAAAAGCTGGGGTGGATATAGTCAAAAAAGCTCTTCAATCTCCTATTAGACAAATTACAGCTAATGCAGGTGTAGATGGTTCTGTAGTTGTTGGAAAGCTTATCGAAGGAAAAAAATTATCTCAAGGTTATGATGCTCAAAACGAAGAGTATGTAGATATGTTTGCCAAAGGAATTATAGATCCAACGAAAGTTGTGAGATCTGCTTTACAAGACGCTGCCTCGATTGCTGGATTATTAATTACTACCGAAGCAATGATTGCTGATAAACCAGAAGAAAAAGACTCTGGACCAGCTATGCCTCCTATGGGTGGAGGAATGGGTGGAATGGGTGGAATGGGAATGTAATTTTTCTTATACCAAAGAATTCAAAAAAGGCTGCAATTTTGCAGCCTTTTTTTTTGAAACTAACAAACAGGCTGTAGATTTTAATATTAACCCATCTTTTAAAACTCTTAGATTATTATCTTGTAAAGTCTTTCCTGTAGAAGTGATGTCAGTAATAACTTCGGAAGATCCAATGAATGGATAAGTTTCAGTAGCTCCTAGACTAGGAATTAATTTGTATTGAGTAACACCTTTAGAGATTAAAAAATTATTAGTTAAATTAGGATATTTAGTGGCAACTTTTAATCTAGTGTTTCTTTTAAACCTTATATCGAAAGCTACTTCTTCTAAGTCTGCAATAGTTTGTGTATCTATCCAATCATCAGGAACTGCTATTACTAAATTAGCTCCACCAAAATCAAGTTTTTGTTTAATAATTATTTTTTCTTGTAAGTTCTTCTCTGACTCATTCAAAAGATCCAAGCCAGATATGCCAATATCTAAAGTTCCATCTCCTAATCTTTGAATTATTTCTTTTGCATGCAAAAAAATTATTTTAATATTAGGTTTATTTTTAATAGTGGCAAAATAATTTCTTTCCTTATCACTTTGTAAGACTACTAAACCCTTGTCATTAAAAAAAGCAGCTGCATTATCTTTCAGCCTTCCCTTGCTTGGTAATCCTATAGTAATTAAATTTTTCATATATTATTTAAATTAATTGCAGCTCCTACAGCTGGAATATTTTTCTTGGCTCCTAAACTTTTTAACAAATCATCATATCTTCCTCCTCTAGCAATTTCTTTTTTTTCTGAATAAACTTCAAATACGATTCCGGTATAATATTCAATATTTCTCCCAAAGTTTGTAATAAAAATCACTTCTTGATTTAATTTTTTTAAGTTTTCTATTGATTTAAATTCTTTAAAAATATTTTTCTTAAGTTCAAACTTATTGGCAAAATCTAATAGCCTTTCATTTAGTTGCGGTAATTTACAATTAATCTTAAGAAATGATCTAATAATTCTAGAGATTTTTTTACCTTCACTAAATGATCTTGGGTCTCTTATCTTTTTATCAAATCTTTTTAAAATTTCTGCTATTGAGCGACCAGCAATAATTTTATCTTGATTCATTTTTTTCATCTCATAAAATCTTTTTTTATCTGTATCAAAAGCAGCAGAATCTATATCTGAGTTTTTTTCTAATCTTTCTAGAAGTTCTTCAAAATATTTAGGTCGCCAAAAGTGTCTTATTAATCTTAGTTTCCATCTCTCAGGCATTTCTAAAGAGTTTATTAGTTTTTTAAACAAACCTATATCTCCAACCTTAATCTTAATTTTTTTACTTTTAATCTTCTTAGCAGAATTTAAAATGGTCTTAATGACTTTATAATCATCTTGAAGTTTATTTTTTGAGCCTAAAATTTCAATACCTAGCTGATCATTAACTAAACCAGAACTTTTTTTATTAGTTCTTCTAAAAGCTTGTCCTGAATAATAAATCTTAGATTCAGATTTTTTCTCCAAATACTTAATACACGAAGCTACTGTTAGGTCTGGCCTAAGGCACATTATTTTTCCATCTTCGTTCTCAAAAGTAAGCATTGATCTTCTAAAGTTTTCACCTGACCTTTGAATAATGTATTCAGAGTCTAATAATACATCTGGCTCTGACAAGACAAAGCCATTGCTCTTAAAAGTTTTAATAATTTGCTCAGATAATTTTTTTGATTTCATCTACTAAATCCTCAATTTTTACAGAACTCTCATTGCCTGTAGCAAGATTTTTTAAAGTTACTTTACCTAACTTTATTTCATCTTCTCCATATAAAATAACAGCTGGGGAACCAATTTTGTTTGCATACTCCATTTGTTTTTTTAATTTACCTTCTCCTGGATAAATCTCAGAACTGACGTTTGAAGATCTCAGTCGATTTAATATGCCTACATATTCTTTCGTTTTATTTTTATCAAAAATGCATATAACTACTGGTCGAGTACTCTTTAGTTTAAAATCTTTTTTCTGCATTAAAGCAAACACAAGCCTGTCAAGACCAATAGATATTCCAGTTGCAGGGCAATCAAAATTTCCAAAATTACTTACTAAATTGTCGTATCTTCCTCCTCCGCCTATTGATCCAAACTGAATGGTCTGTCCTTTTGCATTTTTTACCTCAAAATTTAAATTAACTTCAAAAACTGGCCCTGTGTAATATTCTAAACCTCTAATAACTGATGGATCAAATTTATAATTTGTAAAATTAAAAGCTTCAAATATTTTTATAATCTCTAGAATATCTTCACTACTAGCCGATTTACTTTTTAAAGCATTTTCAATTGTTTTAATTTGATCTTTTTTAAGTTTTGCACCTTTTGTATAATCTCCTGATTTATCTTTTCTTCCTTCAGATAGAAGTTTCTTAGATTCTTCCCATCCCAGTCTGTCTATTTTATCAAGTGCACGTAAAGTGGTCGATTTTTGATCTTTGGATGTAATTTTTAATTGATCAAATAGTTTATCTATAAACTTTCTAGAAGAAATTTTGACAGTATAGTCATTCTTATCTAGTCCGCACTTATCTAAAATCTCTGAGATAAGCACACAAAGTTCTGCATCCGCTTGTGGACTTCTTGTTCCTACATAGTCTGCATCAAATTGTAAAAATTCTCTAAATCTTCCTGGTCCAGGTTTTTCATTTCTCCAAACTGATCCTAATTGATAACGCTTGAAAGGTTTTGGTAGTTCAAGATAATTTTTAGCTACATATCTTGCAAGTGGAGCTGTAAGATCATATCGAAGTGATAACCAATTCTTTTCATCTTTAAAAGAAAACACTCCTTGGTCTGGTCTCTCTTTGTCAGGCAAAAATTTTCCAATACTATCTGTATACTCGAAGCTTGGTGTTTCGAGATACTGAAAACCATACTTAATCATAACTTCTTTAATATTAGAAATTACAAAGTCACGGATTAATAATTCTTTTTCCTGTCTATCTACAAAACCTGAAGGTAATTCCTTAGAAGGTTTTGACTTATTATTTTTTACCATTTTTTGGTACAGCAGGGTGGATTCGAACCACCGACCCCTAGTTCCACAAACTAGTGCTCTAACCAACTGAGCTACTGCTGCATAACTCCTTTTTATATTATTTGTTAATAAATTTATATTTTAAAATATGTAATGATTTAGCTAAGCAATAGCCTAGCGTGCATTCTGTGAGAATGTGATTTAAGAACGTAGATTTGATTTTTATTAATCATTGATGTGTATTTAAGAAATAATTGTGTCTTTTTCAAGAAAAATTATCGGGACAAAAAACTAGCTAAAGCTTAATGTCCCGTTAATCTGTGATTTTGGAAATAAGATTTAAGATGTTTTCTGCAATTTAACTGCGGAAGGACCTTTTTCTCCATTCTCCACTTCAAACGTTAACTCATCACCTTCGTTTAAGTATTTTAAACCAGCTTCTCTAACTGCTGAAGAATGAACGAACACGTCTTTTTCTTTGTCTTCTCTTTCAATGAAACCATATCCTTTAGTACCATTGAACCACTTTACTTTACCTTTTAGTGTACTCATATTATTTACTTTTCCTTATTTGTTATTAACTTTAGTTAGTTAAAAACTAACTTCTGAACCTTAAATAGATTTGTTTATAGAATGTCAATAGATGATTAAAATAATTCAAAAAATTGTCTTTTTGCAACAGTTATTATTAATAAATAATAGATACTAAACCAGCAATAAACACGAGGCCAATGCCTATATAAACTAGTTTATTTTTCACAATGTGAACTTTAATTTTCTGAATATCTGAGAGTTTATAACTTAATCCTGTGTTATCCTTATCTGATGATCTAATGAAACCTCGGTCTCTTCCAATTTGTAAAAATTTTGCTTTTCGATGATCATAAATTTCTTCTTTAGAAAAATTTTCAAAACTTCTTAAATTTTTAATAATAGAATGTTTTATGTCTGCGGAAATTAATTCTGGATCTCTGTGGGCTCCACCTAAAGGCTCAGGAATAATTTCATCAATAACACCAAGCTTTAATAAATCTTTTGCTGTTAATTTCATAGCCTCGGCTGCTTGTAGAGATTTTCTTGGATCTCTCCAAAGTATAGAGGCACAACCCTCTGGTGATATCACTGAGTAAATAGAATTTTCTAACATAATTACTTTGTTCGATGATGCTAATGCAATCGCACCTCCAGAACCACCCTCTCCAATAATTATAGAAATATTTGGAACAGTTAAAGACATGCAGCACTCTATAGAGTTAGCAATGGCAGAAGCTTGGCCTCTTTGTTCTGCTCCAATACCAGGGTATGCTCCAGGTGTGTCTATAAAACTTATTACTGGAATTTGAAATCGATTTGCTAATTTCATAAGCCGAATACATTTTCTATATCCTTCTGGTCGCATCATTCCAAAATTTCTTTCAATTCTCCCATTAAGATCTTCCCCTTTTTCTTGGCCTATAATCAAGACAGATTTGTTATCTACCAAACCAAAACCGGCAATCACTGACTTGTCATCACCAAAATATCTATCGCCAGATAACAATGTAAATTGAGTGAATATTTTTTTTATAAAAAAATTTGCTTTAGGTCTGTCTTCATGTCTGGCTACCAAAGTTTTTTGCCAGCTATTTAAATTAGCATAAGTTTGTTTTAACTTTTCGTTAATCTCCGCCTCTGTATTTTTAATTCTTTTAGTATCTACCTCGGATATGCCCTCCGAACCGAAAGGACTTTTCAATCCATCAACTTCCTCTTCTAAAGCTTTAATCTCTTTTTCAAATTCTAAATAATTTTTCATAAATATCGATAATTTGATTCTACTACAATTAGAATTCAATTGCGTCAATAAATTGTCTAAAAAAATGAATTTATGACCTATTGAATTTTCAAAAAAAAGGATAAGAATAATCAATTATGAGTTATATTAAAAACCACAATCTCCAGATAAATTCAATTTTATATGAATTTATTAATAAAGAGGTTCTTCCAGGAACAAATATTCAATCAGATGATTTTTGGAGTAAATTTGAAAAAGCAGTTCATGAACTATCTCCTATAAATAAAAGTTTAATTCAAAAAAGAGAAGAGATTCAAAAAAAAATTGATGAGTGGCATAAAAACAAAAAAGATAAGGATTTAGATAAAAAAGAATATACTGAATTTTTAAAATCTATCTCTTATATCGTAAAAGAAAAAGAGGATTTCAATATCGAAACCTCAAATGTAGATCAAGAAATTGCTGCTATCGCGGGCCCTCAATTAGTTGTGCCAGTGGATAATGCAAGATACGCTTTGAATGCTGCAAATGCCAGATGGGGAAGTTTGTACGACGCTTTATATGGCACTGATGTTATTCCTGGAGATAAAGGAAAAAATTTTAACACAGATAGAGCAAAAAAAGTTGTTGCTTACGTTAGAAGTTTTTTAGATGGAGCTGCTCCTATAAATGAAGCGAGCTGGAATGAAATAACAGGTATAAAAGTAAAAGATAAAGATATAGTTTTTCTTTCTGCTAAAAAAGAAAGTTATCTAAAAAATAAAAATCAATTTATAGGTTTTAATGGAGAAAAAAATAAACCAAAATCAATTTTAATTAAAAACAATAACCTTCATATAGATATTTTGATTGATCCAGATAATATGATTGGAAAATCAGATAAAGCTTCTATTTCTGATATTATTTTAGAGTCCGCCATATCTACAATTATTGATAATGAAGACTCTGTTGCAGCAGTTGATGGTGAAGATAAAGTAAAGTGTTACCGTAATTGGTTAGGTCTTATGAAGGGAAATCTAACTGCTAACATGGAAAAAAATGGAAAAAAATTCGTTAGAAAGTTAAATCCTAATCGAGATTATATATCTAGAGAAGGAAGTAAAATAAGTTTGCATGGTAGAGCTCTTCTTTTGAATCGAAACGTAGGTCACTTAATGACTAATCCTGCAATAATTTTAAAAGATGGATCAGAAATACCTGAAGGTATAATGGATGCTTTTGTATCTACTCTTTGCGCGCTTCATGATTTTAAAAATAAAAATAATTCTCGCTCAGATTCAGTCTATATCGTGAAACCAAAAATGCACGGTCCGGAAGAAGTTGCATTTACTAATACCCTTTTTGGAAGAGTTGAAGAAATTTTGGGAATTAAAAAATATTCCATCAAAGTTGGAATAATGGACGAAGAGAGAAGAACGACAGTAAATTTAAAAGAATGTATAAGACAGGTTAAAAATAGAATTGTTTTTATTAATACTGGTTTTTTAGATCGCACAGGTGATGAAATGCATACTTCATTTGAGTCTGGACCAATGATTTTTAAAGGTGAAATGAAAAAATCAACTTGGCTCAATACTTATGAAAATTGGAATGTTGATATTGGTTTGAGATGTGGATTTTCTGGCAAAGCTCAAATAGGAAAAGGAATGTGGGCAATGCCAGATCAAATGGCCAATATGATGGAACAAAAAATTGGTCATCCAAAATCTGGGGCTAATTGTGCATGGGTTCCTTCACCGACTGCAGCAACACTGCATTCGATGCACTACCACAAAATAGATGTTTTTAAAGAACAAGTAAAAATTAAATCAAGGGATAAAGCAAAATTAGAAGATATTTTAGAAATTCCAAAAGCTGATAGACCTAACTGGTCACTTGAAGATATAAATCGTGAATTAGAAAATAATGCTCAAGGTATTTTAGGGTACGTAGTAAGATGGATCGATCAGGGAGTAGGTTGTTCTAAGGTTCCAGATATAAATAATGTAGGTTTGATGGAAGATAGAGCTACTTTAAGAATTTCTTCTCAACACATAGCAAATTGGTTGCATCATGGAGTTTGTACAAAAGATCAAGTAATGAAAGTAATGAAAAAGATGGCAACAATAGTAGATAAACAAAATGAAAAGGATCCAGCTTATTATCGAAGTGGTAGATCTGGATATGATAAAATGTCTGATAACTTTGAAAATTCAATAGCTTTTTCAGCGGCATGTGATTTAATTTTTAAAGGAAGAGTCCAACCCTCTGGATATACTGAGCCTCTTCTGCATGAAAAAAGGCTTGAAAAAAAATCTTCAATTTAATCACCTGTAACTGGCACTCTATTCCTGAATGCAGAGAATAATGTTCCATCATCTAGCTGTTCGATTTCACCACCTACCGGAAGTCCTTGAGCTAATTTCGTAATTTTAATTTTACCATTTTTAATCGTATCCTCTATATAGTGAGCAGTAGTTTGCCCTTCTACGGTCGCACTTGTTGCAATAATAACTTCTTTGAGACTATTTTTTTTAATCCTTTTAACTAAAGAGTCTATAAGCAAGTTCTGTTTTTCGTAGTTTTCACTTGAGTTTAAGGTTCCGCCTAAAATATGATAATGACCTTTATAGATATTTGCAGAGTCTATAACCCACATATCGGCTAGATTTTCTACTACACAAATTTTGTCATAATTTTGGTTCGTTGAGCATATACAAATTTTATCCATTATCTTTAGATTTCCACAATCTACACAACGAACTACACTTTTATACACTTGGGCTAATGATTTGGCTAAAGGTTTTACCATGCTATCTTTATTATTAATTAATTTTAAAATAATTCTTTTCGCTGATTTAGGTCCTAAGCCTGGAAGTTTAGAAAACTGTTTTATAAGTTCGTTTATTTCTGGAATATTATTATCCATTAAAAAGGTAGTTTGAAATCAGGGGGTAAATTTAATCCTCCTGTTACTTTAGAGAGTTCTTCTGCAGATTTCTTTTTCAAGTTTTCTTTAGCGTTATTGTAAGCCGCTATAATTAGATCATTTATAATTTCTTGGTTTTCTTGTTTAGCTTTATCACTAATAATAATTGATTTTAATTCATAATCACCAGTTAAAATTACTTTCACTAAATTACCGCCAGACTCGCCTTCTGTTTCAATCTTTTTAATCTTTTCTTGAGCTTCTTTCATTTTATCTTGCATGGCTTTTGCTTTAGAGAGCATATCTGAAAAATTAGTCATTTTTCTCCTCCTGAATATCTACAATTTTTGCGTCTGGAAATGCTTCTTTAATTTGTTGAGCTAGATCAGTTTTTTTGAATTCTTCGAGTTTAGATGATTTTATCTCCATATTTTTCTCATAAATACTTTTGGCATCATTATTTTTACTCAAGGATATAATCCATCTCTTTCCTGTCCAGAGTAATAATTTTTCAGTAAGATTCTTTATAAAACTTTGATTTAATTTTTCATTAAAACTAATATCAATTTTTCCACTATTAAAACTAACAAGTTTAACGTTTCTTTCTAAATCAAATTTTAGTTCAACCTCTTTTTCTTTATTTGCTTGGTCAATTAAATCTTGAAAACTTGTAATTTCAATTTTAGTTTTACTTATTTCAGGAGATAAATTTTTTATAGGATTTTTTTTTACCTGATCTGTATTCTTTAATTGGTTCTTGATTTGAGTAGATAAATTAACTTCTAGGTTTTCTTCTTTAATGTTTTCTCCAGCTAAACTTTTTTGTTTTAGATCTCCTTTATCTTCAATATCATTTTGAGAAATTTCTTTTTTAGTCTCAATATTTTTAAGATGAACTAATTGCATAATATACATTTCTAGTGTCAAGTTTTCATTACCAATAATTTTAAGATCATCAATTGTTTTAATGGTAAGTTGCCAAAATAATCCTATATCTTGCATATCTATATTCTTCGAGTATTCATCAACCATTTTGACTTCAGACTCTGATATTGTCATATCTTTTTCAATGGAACCTAAATTTATTCTTCTACTAAAGAGATAAAGAACTTCTAGCATATCATTTAAAAAGTTTTTAGCATCTAGTCCAACATCGATTAGCTCTCTTAAATATTTTAACGCTTCTTTCTCATTTCCATTTAAAACTTCTTTAAATAAAGATATAATTTTGCTTCGATCAGCAAGACCTAGCATTTCTCGAACATCATTTTCTTCTATTAAATTATTTTTACTTATAAAATTAGAGATCAAAGCACGATCCAAAAGAGATATAGCATCTCGTACAGAACCTTCAGAAGTTCTTGCTATTAATCTTATTGCATCGTCTGAAATTTTACCATTCTCTTTTTTAGCAATATCTTTTAAATGGTTACAAAGCTTTTCAACACTAACCCTCTTCAGATCAAATCTTTGGCAACGAGATAAGATAGTTACAGGTATTTTTCTAACCTCTGTGGTAGCTAAAATAAACTTTAAACTAGGAGGAGGCTCCTCTAAAGTTTTAAGAAGCCCATTAAATGCTTGCTTGGAAAGCATGTGAGCTTCATCAATTATAAAAATTTTATACTTTGCACTTGTAGGACTATACTTTGAATTTTCAATCAATTCTCTTATATCATCTATTCCTGTTTTTGAAGCTGCATCCATTTCTAAAATATCCATGTGATTAGAATTAATAATTTCAGAGCAATGGCAGTATTCGCCTGTCTTACATTTTTCTCCTTTAGAAAAATCCTTGCTACAGTTTAAAGCTTTAGCAATTAATCTTGCAGTAGTTGTTTTTCCAACTCCTCTAATTCCAGTTAAAAGATAAGCGTTGGGAGTTTTTCCTAACTCTATGGCATTGGTAATAGTTTGAGACATTACTTCTTGACCTATTAAATCTTTAAATTCTTGAGGCCTATATTTAAGAGCTAAGATTTTATTTTCTTTCATTATATATAGAGGCAGGCAACAACCTGAATAATTTTCACTACGGCTGCTTCTTTTCAGACCTGACCGGGTTTATGAAACATCCACCTGATGCCAACCTCAATATGAGTATATCAAGATCAATTTAAATACTACAAGACTAGATTTGAATTTTGTGGACTATTTTTGCCTAAATGTTGAGGCTTCATAAACGCCCAAAATCTGTAAGGTTACTGTATGAAAACCAAGTTCTTCCATTGCCTTTTTTACTCCAGATTGATCTAAATGACCTTCTAAGTCTAAATAAAAATTTGCTTGATCAAAAGTATTTTTGACCGAAAAACTTTCTAATTTTGTTAAGTTTACTTGGTTAGTGGCAAATCCTCCTAAACATTTGTACAAAGCAGAGGGTTCGCTTTTAACTCTGAAAATACAGCTAGTAATAAATTTTTTTTCCTTATTAAATTCTGGCTGTTCTATATTTTTTCCCATTATAAGAAAGCGAGTAACATTTCCTTTTTCGTCTTCTATATTTTTTTCTAAAATCTTTAATTTATAAATTGTAGCAGAAAGATCTGATGCTATCGCTGCAATAGACTTATCATTTCCTTCTGCTAATTCTTTTGCAGATCCTGCTGTATCAGCCGAAATGATTGGTTGAAATTTATTTTTATTAATTATTTTTTGACACTGCCCAATAGCTTGAGCATGGCTTCTAACAAATTTAATGTCATTAATGTTTGCTTCTGGTTTACACAGTAAATTATGCTGAACATTTAAAAAGTATTCTCCATGAATCTGTAACTTATATTTTGGTAACAAGTAATGAATATCAGCTACTCTTCCTGCTAAAGAGTTTTCTATAGGAATGATAATTTTATAGTTTTCATCTTCATAAGCTTTTTTAAAAGTCTCCTCAAAAGTTGCACAAGTTTTAATTTCTGCATCTTTAAAAAGATTATTAACAGCAATATGAGAATAAGCACCTAACTCTCCTTGAATAGCAATTTTAACTTTTTTCATTTTTTTTCATCAAATTTTTAACTTTGATTAGATCTTCTTCAGTGTCAACACTCAGTGGAGAAGCTTTTATGTAACCAACATGTATCGACATATTATTCTCTAGAGCCCTAAGTTGTTCTAATTTTCTTTCTAATTCCAATTTAGATCTTTTTAAACTTACATACCTTATCAATGCTTTATTAGTAAAGGCATAAATACCTATATGATGATACAAATTATAAGGAGAATTTTCATCTTTTCTAAAAAAATCAAAAGCATTTAGAAACTGGTTGCTTAAAAGTTTTTCTTTTACTGCAACTTTTACTACGTTGGTATCGTTTATTTCAGTTTTTGAATTAAATTCGCTTGCTAAGGTGCCTATATCACATTTATTTTTTTTCATGTAAGAGACTAATTCTAAAATAGCTTCAGGTTGAATGTTAGGCATGTCACCTTGCAAATTTACAATGATGTCGGGCTTACTATTTAATCTTTTTTCAAAAACTTCAAATATTCGATCTGTTCCTGTTTGATGATTGTCAGAAGTTTTTATCGCTTTGCCCCCAGCATTATTAACTGTATTGATTATTTTTTCATCTGGTGTAGCAACATAAACTTCTCCCACTTTCGACTTAATGGCTTGATCATAGACATGTAAAATCATCTCTTTATTGTTTATAAGTTTTAAAGGTTTGTTAGGTAGTCTTTGAGCGTCAAGCCTAGATGGTATTATTATTGCAATTTTATTCATAGTTGTGCGTCTCAAAGACGCAAAAAATATTAAGTAATTTTAAGTATTTTTTATGTAGTCGTGCTATATGTCAATTAAGTATTTATCAAATTTATGGACGGTTTTGAATTAAATAAAATTATAGCTGCAATCTTGGCTACAGTAGTGGTGGTTTTTGGTATTAATAAAGTTTCAGATATAATATTTACTCCTGATAAACCTCAACAGTCAGCTTATAAAGTCGAAAAAATAGAACCAGCTTTAGCTTCAGCTTCTGAGGATGGAAAGGCAGCGATTGGGATAAATGAATTATTAGCTATGGGAACTATTGAACATGGTGAAAAAGTTTTTAAAAGATGTAGTGCTTGTCATATGATAGCTGCGGGAGGGAAAAATATGATTGGTCCAAATCTATGGAGTATTTTAGGAAAAAAAACAGGTGTTGCATCTGGTTACAAATATTCAAAAGCTTTAGCCAATTACGGAAAAGACTGGACATTTGCTGAAATGAATGGATTTTTAATTAAACCTTCAGCCCACATTAAAGGAACAAAAATGGCATTTGCAGGTTTAAAAAAAGAAAAAGATAGAGCTTCAGTTATTTTATATATGAACTCTAAAAGCGATAAACCTTTACCGACACCTTAATCTAGGCACCAATTAATTATACTTTTTTGAGCATGCACTCTATTTAATGCCTGTCTCCAGACTACAGATTTCTTACCATCAATAACTTCATCTGTTACTTCTTCTCCTCTTCCAACTGGCAAACAGTGCATAAAGATGGCATCTGACTTTGCTTTTTCCATTAACTTTTTATTTACTTGATAATTTTTTAAATTTTTCTTTTTTGCTTTTTTGTTCACTTTGTCATTCATTGAAACCCATTTATCAGTCATAATACAATCTGAGTCTTTTACTGCTTCTTCTGGTTTTCTTGTTACTAAAAGATTTACTTTATTTTTTTTCGCCCAACTTAATATTTTTTTATTTGGCGTGTATTGTTTAGGACAAGCTATCTTTAATTGAAAGCCGAATTTACCCGCAGCTTCTATCAAAGAATTAGACATATTATTATTTCCGTCACCTAACCAAGAAACAACTTTTCCAGTTATCAACCCTTTGGTCTCTTCAAAAGTCATTATATCTGACATAATTTGACATGGATGGCTTTTATCTGAAAGTCCATTTATTATAGGTATTTCTAAATACTTTCCAAATTCCTCCAAATTTTTATGGGAAGATGTTCTAAGCATAACAATATCAACATATTCAGTTAATACTTTTGCAGTATCTTTTAATGTCTCGTCACCTTTTCCATAATGAATGCCATCAGGATTTAAAATAATAGAAGATCCTCCAAGTTGTTTGGCCGCAATATCAAAAGACATTCTGGTTCTTGTTGATGGTTTTTCAAAAATCATAGCCATTGATTTTCCTTCAAAAGGTTTATCTTCATCAGGTGCAGATTTATTTAAATTTTTTCTTTTTATTTTTCTAGATTTTGCTTCTTCTATAATCGATCTTAATTCTTTCGATGATAAATCAGAAATATCAATAAAATTTTTCATTTATAATTCTCACATACATTGTTAAGGATTTTTAAAGCTAAATTAATTTCCTTTCTTTTAACGTTTAAAGGAGGCAAAAGTCTGACAACATTTTCGGATGCTCTAACTGTAAGTAGTTTTTGTTGTAATAATTTGGTTATAAAGTCTGTTTGATCTTTATGAAGCGCCAGTCCTATCAACAATCCTTGTCCTCTTACCTCTTTAATAATTTTTGGATATTTATCTTTAATCTTTATTAATTCTTGTTGAAAATATTTTCCATTTTTTCTTACATTTCTTAAAAATCCTTTTTTAGACAAAACATCAATAACAGCATTCCCAACACTCATTGCTAAAGGATTTCCGCCAAAGGTTGAACCGTGAGTTCCAGGTTTCATGCAGGAAGCTACTTTTTTGTTGACTAATACTGCGCCAATTGGAAAACCTCCTCCAATCCCTTTAGCGATAGGAACAATATCAGGTTTTATTTTAGCGTGTTCAAAAGCTAAAAACTTTCCAGTTCTCCCTATTCCACATTGAACTTCATCTAATATTAATAATATCTTTTTTTCATTGCATAGTTTTCTAAGTCCTTTTAAACAATAATCTGGTATTACTTTTATACCTCCTTCTCCTACTATTGTTTCAACCATAATAGCTGCTGTTCTCCTTGTGATTGCTTTTTTTAAGCCTTTATGATCTCCGAAATTAAAATGATCAAAACCTTCAACTTTTGGATAAAAGCCTTCAATTAATTTTTTGCTGTTACTCGCAAAGATAGTAGCTAAAGTTCTTCCATGAAAACTATTATTGATGCATAAAATTCTATTTTTCCTAGTTTGACCTTTTGAATAAAAATATCTTCTTGCAATTTTTATAGCTGCCTCGGTTGCTTCAGCTCCTGAATTCTGAAAAGAAATATAGTCAGCAAAAGTTTTCTGTTTGAGTCTTGTTGCTAGTTTTTCTTGTTCGGGAATTGTAAATACATTTGATACATGCCATACTTTTTTAGATTGTTTCTGTATAGCTCTATTCAAATAATCATTAGAGTGTCCTAAACAATTTACAGCTATTCCTTGAACAAAATCTAAATATTTTTTTCCGTTAGTTGCATACAAAAAGCTTCCTTTTCCTCTTTTAAAAGCAATTTTTTTTCTATTATAAGTATTTAATATTGCACTCATGTCTACGATTTTATCTTATAACCTTTTTTAAATAAAATATAAGTGACTAACCAGCTTAAAAAGCTCAAAATTACTAAATAAATTATTCCTGTTTTGATTGATCCATCTGCATTACCAATAAAACTATATCTAATTCCATCAATCATATAAAAGAATGGATTGGCCTCACTAATAGTTTGCAAGAAACTGGGTAGTCTATCAATTGAATAGAATGTGCCTGATAGAAAAGACAGCGGAATAATTAAAAAATTCGTCACGGTTGCCATATGATCAAATTTTTCTGCCCATAAACCAGCAATAATACCCACATTTCCTAAAATAAAAGAAGATAAAAATATGAACAAAATCAAAGTAAAAAAATCTTTAACTTGCAAATCAACAATAAAATAAAAAGTCAATATAGAGACTGCCGCTATCATAAAACTTCTAGTAACAGCAGCTAAAGAAACTGAAATTGTCACTTCCGTTGCAGATAGAGGCGCATAAAGTAGATCAACTATATTTCCTTGTATTTTGCTAATCATAAATGATGAAGAAGAATGAGAAAAAGCCTGTTGAATCACTTGCATTGCAATTAGCCCAGGAGCTAAAAAACTAATAAAAGGCACCCCTAAAACCTCTCCCCTCTCATTGCCGATGGCTAGAGAGAGCACCATTAAAAAAAGCAATGATGAAACTAATGGAGAAAAAATTGTCTGCGCCCAAACAATTAAAAATCTTAAAACCTCTTTCTGATATAAAGTCCACGCTCCAACCCAGTTAATTAGACCAAATCTTCTTTTCCCAATTTTATATTTTTTCGATATTTCAACCATTGATAGTCTTATAACTCCTTATTAAAAAAACTGTGCAAAACTAAAGCTATTAACAGCCTTCTGTCGCTTTAATGTTTTAAACTACAACATAATGTTTTAGTTGTAATAAAAATACTAAATATAGCAAAGTTATACAATGAGTTGGACTAACGAGAAAGTTGAAAAATTAAAAGAACTTTGGTCGAAAGGACATACGGCTAGTCAAATAGCTGAAATGCTAGGTGACACAACGCGTAACGCAGTTATTGGTAAAGCTCATAGATTAAACTTGGAAGCACGAGCCCCTTCTAAGCAATCAAACCTACCTAGATCTAGGGAAAACAAGCAAATTATAAAGCGAAGTCCAGCGCCAATGTCTCGTAAGGCTAAATTTCAATCAATTCTGCTTGATAAGAATTTTGAAGCTGAAAATCCTAAATCTTTAGAGGAATTAACAGAAGAAACATGTAAATGGCCCATAGGTCATCCTAATGAAGAAAAATTTTACTTTTGTGGAAGAAAGCCTGAAAACGATTTTCCATATTGTAAACTGCATATTTTATATGCCTTCCAGCCTAAAAATCAAAAAGAGGATGATCTGGGTGATGAAATTCCAGAATTCATTGAAAAGAAAATAAAATCAGCAGGCTAGATTATTTGCACTTTTTGCAAAGACCGAAAAATTCTAAATTAAATCTTTTAAACTTCATTCCTTTTTTATGATTAAAACTTGATAAATATTTTGAGAGTTTAACATCACTAATTTCATCAACCATCTCACAACTTTCACAAATTGAAAACGCTGTAGCTTTTGAAATTTCACAATCAGAATTTTTACATGCAACAAAAGCATTTTTACTTTCAATTTTATGAATTTTTCCTATCTCAACTAATTTATCTAATGCTCGATAAACTTGTGGTGGAGCATTAATGCCTTTCTTTTGAACATTATAAAGTATCGTATATGCTTTTAAGGGCTCTGGAGATTTATCAATTAAATCAAAAATTATTTGCTGATTTTTGGAAAGATTGTTTTCTTTATGCATTCTAGTCATTGTACTGATTCTTCATTAATTTTTCAATTTAATCGATTGTTTAATTTTTACTAATGAAAGTATGAATAAAAACAAGGAAGCCGCAATGATTGATGGGCCTGAAGATGTATTAAACTGTAACGAAGTAAACAAACCCAAAATTACAGACAACAAACCTCCAAGTACTGAATAAATCACCATACTCTGAGGGCTTGAAGAAATATTTCGTGCCATTGCAGCTGGTATGATTAACATTCCTGTAATTAATAATAGTCCAACCATTTTAATTGAAATAGCAATTATCCCAGCCATTAAAATAGTAAATATAGCTTTAGCTCTATCAGGATTTAAACCTTCGGCTTCTGCTAATTCGTAGTTTACTGTTGATGCAAACAAAGGTTTCCAAATCAATTTAAGAATTAAAAGTATTAATGGCCCCCCTATCCATATAATTAATAAATCATCAGCTGTAACTGCTAATATATCCCCAAATAATAATCCCATGATATCGAACCTTATGAATGTTAAAAAACCAATTACAACCAGTCCAACTGCTAAAGATGAATGAGCCAAGAGTCCTAATAAAGCATCACCTGGTAGATTGGTTCTTTTTTGAAGCTGTATCAAAATTAATGCAATTAAAGATGAAATTATGAATACTGAAAGAGCAATGTTAAATTCCAAAGTATAAGCTAGTGTAACTCCAAGTAAAGCAGAGTGGGCAAGAGTATCACCAAAATATGATAATCGCCTCCATATAACAAAACATCCTAGAGGCCCAGTTACAAATGCAATACCAAGTCCAGCAACTAACGCTCTTATAAAAAAATCATCAAACATTTAATTTTTTTTTATTTCACCTTCATTTGTATGAATATGATCATGACTATGTTTGTATCTTGTAAGTATTTGAGAGGCTTGTTCTCCAAATAAAGCTTTATATTCATTATTTTTTGCAACATCTAAAGGAGAGCCTGAACAACAGACATGACCGTTTAGACAAACAACATGGTCAGTAGCACTCATTACGGTATGTAAGTCGTGAGAAATCAATAGGATTCCACAATTCAATTCATCTGAAATTTTCTTTATAAGTTCGTATAGAGCAATTTCGCCAGTAAAATCCACCCCTTGTACTGGTTCATCAAGTACTAAAAGATCTGGTTTTTTTGAGATAGCTCTTGCAAGCAATACTCTTTGAAATTCACCGCCTGATAAGTCGCCCAAATTTTTATCTTTAAGATGAATAACACCTGTTAAAGATAAAGCTTCTTTAATAGCTTCATCTTTGAGATTTTCAGTTAGTACCATGAAATCATTCACTCTAAGTGGCAATGTCCAATCAATTGAGATTTTTTGAGGAACATATCCAACTTTATTCGTATATTTCTCAACTTCTCCATCGATTTTTTTATAAATTCCTAAAGCAATTTTAGCTGTGGTGCTTTTTCCAGAACCATTAGGACCAATAAGAGTAACTATTTTACCCTTTTCAATTTGTAATGACACTCCTTTAACGAGCCATTTGCCGTTTATACGAAAACCGGCTTGTTTTAATTTTACTAAAATATTTTGATTTAAGCTCATTTTATCTCTTGACTCTAAAACGTTATATTATTACATACTGTTATATTATAACAATTCTAACATACTATTATTATGAAAAACATTAAAAAATTACCATTTATATTATCAATATTATCTCTATTTATTATTTTCTCACCAGCAAAAGCTGACATCAAAGTAGTTGCATCAATAAAACCTATACACTCATTAGCAAGTTATTTGATGGATGGGGTAGGTAAACCAGATTTAATAGTAGATGGATATGCTTCACCACACGGATTTGCAATGAAACCGTCTCACGCAAAAATGTTACAAAATGCTGATTTAATCTTTTGGGTTGGTGAAGACTTAGAAAGTTTTTTAGAAAAACCATTAAATTCAATAGCAAAAAAAGCTGAAAAAATAGAGTTAATGGAAATTAAAGGATTAAATAAATTAGAATTTAGAGAAAGAAACATATTTGAAGGACATGATGATCATGGACATGACGAGCATAAAAAAGAAGATGAACATAAAGAACATGGTCATAAAGAGGATAAACACGATGAACATGGTCATGACGAGCATAAAGAAGACGAACATAAAGAACATGGTCATAAAGAAGATAAACACGATGATCACCATGAGCATGCTCACGGTGAACATGATCCGCACATCTGGTTAGATCCAATGAACGCAAAAGTGATTTTAAAAGAAATGGCAGAGCATTTAATAGAAAATGATCAAGAAAACGCATCTACATATAAAGCTAATTTAAAAAAAGCACTCAAAGATTTAGACAAACTTACAAAAAAAGTTAAATCTGAGTTAAATAAAGATTTTAAATCGATTGTTTTCCATGACGCCTATCAATATTTTGAAAAAAGATTTGATGTAAATGTTTTGGGAGCTTTTACTGTAAATACAGATGTATTGCCTGGAGCTGAACAATTATCTGAAATCAGAGAAATAATTGAACATGACAAAGTAAGTTGTGTGTTTTCTGAACCTCAATTTAATCCTGACATAATCAATGCAGTAGCGAAAGATATGAATATTAAAACTGGTGTTTTAGATCCATTGGGAGCCACTTTAACTCCAGGAAAAACTTTATATTTTGATCTAATTAGTAATATGTCTAAGTCCTTTAAAAGCTGTTAACTATTTCTAACCAAAGTATCTTTCTCTTCTAAATTGTAATAAATTCTTAGTAAACAATAATTATAGGAGAGAGACGATGATCTTGGTGATGAGATTCCAGAGTTTATCGAGAAAAAAGTTAAAGCCTCATCTGGTTAACAAAACTTTAACATTACAATCATATAATTAACTATGAAGTTTATTAAAAAATACCTTAAATGGTTAAGTACTTTTTTAGTTCTTACAGGTATTTTATTAACAAATTTGAATATGTATCCAGTAAATATAATGTTTCATGGAGCTGGAGTTGTTGGTTGGACTATTGCAGGTTTTATTTCTAAGGATAAAGCAATATTAACTAATTTTGGGTTACAGATACCATTATTTATTATTGGTTTTTATCAAATTTTGGTTCCTTAAGTTCGGGACACTTCAAAACATTTTTTATGAGGAAAACAAAAACAATATTGTTTGTTTGTACTGGAAACTCTGCGAGAAGCATAATAGCAGAAAGTATTGTAAATAAAAATTACCGAAATCAATTCATCGCATTTAGTGCCGGAAGTAATCCTTCAGGAAAAATCAATCCTTACATTAAAGAGTATCTTGAAGGAAAAAAATTTAATTTAGACACTTATTATTCAAAAAATTTTGATGAATTTTTAAAAAATGATATTGATATTGATTACGTGATTACAGTTTGTAATAACGCTAATAAAGAAGTTTGTCCTGTATGGCCCAAAAAAAAGACCATTACACACTGGGATATTGAGGACCCTGTTGAAAAATTTAAAAAAACTAAAAATAAAGATAAAATAAATTTAATAGCTGAAGAAACTTATAATATAATTAATGAAAAAATTAAAAATTGGATAAAAAATGAAAAGTAAAAAAATATTTATTGGTGAATTTATAGGAAGTTGTTTTTTAGTCATGATAATTGTTGGTTCAGGTATTATGGCTCAAAATCTAACTGATGACGTCGCTGTAATGTTAATAGCGAATACTTTAGCTACAGGTGCAGGATTATTTGTTCTGATTACTTCAATCGGTGATATCTCTGGAGCACATTTCAATCCTGTCGTTACTTTAGCAATGTATTTTACCAATAAGATTAAAAAAAATTTAATTATCATTTATATCTCAGCTCAAATCTTAGGTTGCATGTTAGGAGTAATGTTGGCTAATTTTATGTTTGATCTTCCTTTGTTACAGCTATCAGAGAAGATTAGACCTGGAATAAATATTTTTACAGCTGAGATCATTGCAACTTTTGGATTAATTTTTGTGATATTCGGATCTTTAAAAAGTGGTAAACTTGCAGTCGCCTCATCAGTTGCTACTTTTATTACAGCAGGTTATTGGTTTACCTCTTCAACTTCATTTGCAAATCCAGCGGTAGCAATTGCAAGAACTTTTACAGACACATTTACTGGAATAAATTACTTAAATACTCCTAGTTATATCATTGCTGAAATTATTGGTGGAATATTAGCTGTCTATTTAATTAGAAAAATTTTTTTATAGTTGGAGGGCAGCCCAAGGTAATATTAATACCTTGGGCTAATTAATTAACAAACAGTCGGGAGACTGATGAACATTTAATAATATAAAAATGCTAAAAAAATATTTAAATTAAGTTAAAGATTTATTAATTTTCAAGAATAAATGATATTAGAGTCGACATTCATCTCTCCTGCTAGATTTTTAAGTCTTTTAGTTACTTGTTTTGAGACTATATCACTATGATTTTTAGGTATTTTCAAAAAAATAGTCTTATTTCTTTTATAAATTTTAAATTCATCTAACAACAACGAAGACATGCTTGTAAGTGACTCTGCTAACCTTAAAGCAGATCCCACTTGCTTTGAGGATAAAATCTCCTTGTTATTTAGTAAGGTTAGAAACTGATAATTCGGATTATATTTTAAACCACAATGTCTCCAAAAACTTGCTGATGCAACTTTTACTCTATCTCTATGTTCTAGTTTTAGTAATGGAGTATTTAACACTTCCATAAAAACTAACTCTGCTTTTTGAAAAGCTCCTAGGCCCCAATCCATTTTACTTAAGATACAAGCCAAGGTTAGTAATCTTCGATTAAAATATTCGTTGTCTTCAAATAATGGTGAAATAAAATTAAAATATTTCTCAAAACTCTTTCCATAGTCCCCTTTTTTAAAAGATATACCATCAGTTTTTAATTTGAAAATTTCATCCTCACTCATTCCTTGGTTTATAATTGTATTCATATGCCCCTCTCTTAGTCCACTGATTGAGCAAATAACTTTTGAGGGGCTTGCTACTTCAATTATTTCGTTAAGTATTATAGAGCTAAAAGGTAAATAGGGAGTTCTAGATTTAGTAATATATTCCATTGATTTCAAAGATGATTTATTAAATTTTGAAATTCTGTTTAAGTATTTAACTGCTGCATCTTTTGAGAGCTTATATTGATGCAAAATATGTAATGGGTGTTTTTCTTTAAAGAGATGATATTTAAATAATGATCTCCAAGTCCCTCCTACCAAATATATATTTTTAAATTTCTTTTTAGAAAGCCATTTTTCATCTCTTAAACATTTTCTAACATATTTTCCCAAATTTCTTTTTTTTATAATAGGATTATTTTCAAGTCTTAATACTCCAAGAGGTAAAGAGGTTGTTTCAAAAATTTGATTGTTAGAAACTCTGGCAAGTTCTAAACTTCCACCTCCTAAATCTGCAACAAGTCCATCTACTTCATCAAATCCTACCATTACACCGTTTGCTGATGTTCTTGCTTCTTCCTCGCCAGATAACACTAGTGGTTTTTTATTAAATATTTTTTCAATTTCTCTTAAAAATTCACTTGCATCAGTGGCCTCTCTAAAAGCTGCTGTAGCAATAATTTCTAAATCTTGAACGTCTGAAATATCTAAAATTTCTTTAAATCTATTTAGAACTTTTAAAGAACTTTTAATTCCATCAGGATTTAGTTTTTTAGATTTATCTAGATTTTTTCCAAGTTTGCAAACTGCTTTTTCATTAAAAACTGGAATTGGAGAAATTTTAAAATTATCGTATATGAGCATTCTTATTGAATTTGATCCAAGATCTATTATGGCTTGCTTAGACTTTTTATTAGACTGAAATTTAAAAAGATTTTTTAATTCTGGTTTCATTTTACCAATCTTAAATTTTGAGGTTTAGCTCTTAAAATTGACTTACCACGACCTGATAAACTTGGGTTCTTCATGAAATAGGAATGTGCGGAAAAGCCTTTTTCTTGTTCTTTATTATAGTTTCCTAAGCTATCTAAATACCATGTTTCTGATTTATCTTTAAAGTTGGCTAACATAATTTGATCTAAAATTTGCTCATGCACAGTATTGTTTTCTATCGGAATTATAATTTCAATTCTTCTATCTAAATTTCTAGGCATTAAATCTGCTGATGAAATATATACCTGATTCTCTCGAGAAGGCATAGAATTACCATTTGCAAAACAATAAATTCTTGAGTGTTCTAAAAATCTGCCAATAAGGCTTTTTACTTTTATATTTTCAGATTGACCTTTAACTCCAGGTCTTAAGCAGCATACGCCTCGTACTGATAAGTTTATTTTTACTCCTGCGTTTGAAGCTTCATAAAATTTCTTAATAATTCCAGGGTCTACAAGAGAATTCATTTTTGCCCATATTTCTGCAGGTTTTCCTTTACTTGCATTTACAATTTCATTTTCAATTTTTTCTTCAAAAAAATTCCTACTATTTAATGGAGACATAAAAATTTTATTCAATTTTTTGGGTTTTGCATAACCAGTTACATAATTGAAAAATTTTTCAACATCTTTGGCCAAGTCTTGATTAGAGCTAAACAGTGATAAGTCAGTATAAATTTTTGCGTTAATTGGATGATAGTTTCCTGTGCCTAAGTGAACATAGCTTAGCGTTTTTGCTCCTTCTTTTCTTAAAACTAAACTTGCTTTTGCATGCGTTTTGTATTTTGCGAATCCGTAAACAATTTGAACGCCAGCTTTCTCTAGTTTCCTAGATAATTCAATATTAGCTTCCTCATCAAATCGAGCTTTTATTTCTATTACGGCTGTAACAACTTTTCCGTTTTCTGCTGCTCTACTTAGTGCTTTTACGATAGGAGAGTCAGGTGTGGTTCGATACAAAGTTTGTTTGATACCGATAACTTTGGGATCTTTTGCTGCAGCTTCTAAAAATTGAATTACTACATCAAAAGTTTCAAAAGGGTGGTGTACAACAAAATCTTTACTTCTTATAGCTGAAAAAAATTTATCATCAAATTCCTTCAATCTTTCAACTTCTCTAGGATTAAACTTTTTAAATCTCAGCTTTGGATCTTTCTTTTTACAAATTTCATCTATATCTTGTATTCCAACCAATCCTTCAACCTCATAAATATGATCTTCGTCCATTTTAAATTTTTTTGAAATAAAATTTAAAAGGTTTTTATTTGAATTAGTGAGTACTTCAAGTTTAACTACGTTTCCCCTTCTTCTTTTCTTAATTGCTTTTTCAAAATATCTCACAAGATCAGCAGCTTCATCATCTATTTCAATTTCGCTGTCTCTAATTATTTTAAACTGCAAACTTGCCTCGATATTATGGTCTGGAAATATTTCATTTGCAAATTTACAAATTACGTCATCAATTGTGACAAATTCATTTATTGTTTCAGAATTTTTTAGAGATATAAATTTTGGAAGTGCTCTTGGTATAACTATAATTGCGTTTAGTTCTCTTTTTTTTTTAATTCTGCTCATTCTTAATAAGATTGCTTGGCCTTTATTTGGTATAAAAGGAAAGGGATGTGATGGATCGATGGCAGTAGGTGTTATTATAGGATAAATTGTTTCCTGAAAATATTCTCTTAGATACATAAGATCCTTCTTATTTAGTTCTGACATTTTTCGAATGAAAATTTTTTCTTTTGATAGCTCTTTTTTCAACTCTAGGAACGCTTCGTTTTGCTTCTTTAATAGATCTTTAGTTTTTAATACGACCCTGTTTAATTGATCCTCTGCAGTTAATCCATCTGCGCTTAATTCGTCAAAACCATCTTTAATTTGATTAAAAAGTCCAGCGACTCTTACCATAAAAAATTCATCTAAATTTGTACCTGCGATTGATAAAAATTTTACTCTTTCAAATAGAGGATTTGTTTTATCTTTTGACTCTTCTAAAACACGATCATTAAACTGAAGCCAAGATAATTCTCTGTTTATGAGTTGATTGCTAATATTAACGTTTTCTGAAAATGATGCTTTCGACATATATAAATGTTAAATTAAAAATATGTTTAAATTATATGCGATGAGACACGCTAAATCTAGTTGGGATTTTCCAGATTTAGATGATCATGACAGGCCATTGAATAAAAGAGGGGTAAATTCAGCAAAATTAATTTGTGAATTTTTTATTAAAAAGAAATTAAAATTTGATTTAGTTTATTGCTCGTCCTCTAAAAGGACAATACAAACATTAAATATATTGTCAGAAAAAATCAGTTTTAAGAAAATTATTAAAAAAAAAGCGCTTTATCATGCTAGTGAGGATGAAATTATTCATATCTTAAAACAAACAGTTGATAATTATAAAACTTTACTTTTAATCAATCATGAACCTTCAATTAGTGAACTCATAAATCGAATCTGTCTTAAAGAAAACTCTGATCAATTTGAAAATTTAAAAAGAAAATTTCCTACTGCAGCCGTTGCTGAAGTAAGTTTTAATTTCAATGATTGGAAGAAGTTATCAAAAGTTAAAGGAAAATTAATATCATTTATAAAGCCAAAAGATCTTCAAGAATCTAAGGAATAGCCAGCAGATCTTACTGTTCTGATAAGATCTTTCTTGCCATCAATATTTATTGCTTTTCTTAGTCTTCTTATATGAACATCTATAGTTCTGGACTCCACATAAATATCATCTCCCCATACAGAATTTAGAAGTTGCTCACGCGAATATACTCTTTTTGGATTCTTTATTAAAAAATCAATTAGTTTAAATTCTGTAGGACCAACTATAACTTCTTTATCTGCTCTATAAACTCTTCGTTGAACTCTATCTACTTTTAGATCCTCAAATACTACAACATCAGCGGCAACACTTGGTTTAGATCTCTTTAATAAAGCGTTAACTCTTGCAATAAGTTCTTTTTGGCTGAATGGCTTAGTTACGTAGTCATCAGCTCCTGTTTCAAATCCTTTCAGTTTGTCTTCCTCTTCACCTTTGGCTGTTAACATAATGATTGGGATATTTTTGTGAAGATTGCTTCTTTTCAAATTTTTACAGACTTCAACACCTGAGATATCTGGCAACATCCAATCTAATAAAATTAAATCAGGATTTTTTTCCTTTATATTTCTAATAGCGTCTTCTCCATTGACTGCATAATCAACTTTGTGACCCTCTTTTTCTAAATTGTATTTAAGCAAAGTTACGATGGGCATTTCATCTTCAACTATGAATAAATTTGCCCTCATTATCCTTTTGGTCGGTCTCCCTCTAAATAATCTCCTGTAATCAGAAAATAAACTTGCTCTGCAATATTGGTTGCATGATCTCCAATCCTCTCAATATTTTTAAGCATGAAAAGTAGTTGGGTTACTTTTTGTATATCGTTTTTATTTTTTTCTAAATGCTTTATTGCAGCTTCCATATTAGCATTAGTAATTTGATCTATTTCTTCATCAGAATTCCAAACATTTTCTGCTGTATCTTTAGCTCTATGTAAATACGAATTTAAAACTGCATTGACTTGTTTTGATGCTTTTAAACCAGCTATTTCGAAATTTTTAGTTATATCATTAGGTAAATCAGTTCCAATTATAGTTAATCGTTTTGAGATATTTTTTGCTAAATCACCAATTCTCTCTAAGTCTGAAGAAACTTTTAAAGCAACAACTGTCTCTCTTAAATCAATTGCCATAGGTTGCCTTAAGGCAATCAAATTTACAACTTGCTCTTCTATATTTAATTCATACTTATCGATTAATTCGTCATCTTTAATAGATTTTTCTGCTAAGCTAATATCTTTTTTAACTAAAGATTGAATGGAGTTTTCTAGCTGTTTCTCAACACCCGCTCCCATTTTCGCTATTGTATCTTTTAACAACTGAAGTTGCTCTTCGTAAGATTTTACTATGTGCGGTTTTTCACTCATTAACCAAACCTCCCTGTAATGTAATCCTGAGTTTGTTGTTTGTCAGGATTTTTAAATATTTTATCTGTTGATCCAAATTCTATAAGTTTTCCCAAATGAAAGAAACCCGTTTTTTGAGATACCCTAGCTGCTTGTGACATTGAGTGGGTAACTATTACAATTGTGACCTCTTTTTTAAGATCATCAATAAGTTCTTCAATTTGAGCTGTTGCTATTGGGTCAAGCGCTGAACATGGTTCGTCCATAAGAATCACTTCTGGGCTTACAGATATAGCTCTTGCAATACATAGTCGTTGCTGTTGACCGCCTGATAAACCAGTTCCGATTTCATCAAGTCTATCTTTAACTTCGTTCCACAGGGCAGCTTTTTTCAAACTTGTTTCAACTATTTGATCCATTTCTTCTTTGCTCTGTGCAATACCGTGAATAGTAGGCCCATAAGCTACATTTTCATAAATTGTTTTAGGGAACGGATTGGGTTTTTGAAAAACCATACCAACGTTTTCCCTAAGTCTCACAACATCTAATTTTCTTGAGTTCAGTTCTAGGTTGTCCATTTTAATACTGCCTTCAACTCTACAAATATCTATAACATCGTTCATTCTGTTCAAGCATCTTAAGAAAGTAGACTTTCCACACCCAGATGGCCCAATTAAAGCTGTAACTTCTTTTTCTGCTATATCTATAGAGACATCAAATAATGCCTGTTTAGATCCGTAATATACATTTACATTTTCCGCTTTTATTTTACTCATTTAACTCCATTTCTTTTCAAATTTGTGTCTAACTATTTGAGCTGCCAAGTTCATTAAAATTAAAAAAGCTAGAAGCACCATAATACATGCGGATACTTTTTCAACAAAACCTCTCTCAGCACTTTCTGACCATATATATATCTGTACTGGTAAACTTGCAGCAGGATCAACTGGCGTGCCAGGAATTGTATTCACGAAAGCAACCATTCCAATTAAAATTAAAGGAGCTGTTTCTCCTAAAGCTTGAGCTAAGCCAATTATCGTTCCAGATAAAGTTCCAGGCATTGATAGTGGCACAGTATGATGCATGGTCGTTTGCATATTGCTTGCACCCATCGCTAAAGCAGCTTCTCTTATACTTGGAGGAACAGCTTTTAAAGAGGCTCTTGCAGCAATAATTATTGTTGGTAATGTCATAAGTGACAGAGTAATTCCTCCAACAAGTGGTGTCGATCTTGGTAAATTAAAAACTGCTAATAAAATACCGAGACCTAGCAAACCAAATACTATAGATGGAACGGCTGCTAAATTGTTAATGTTTACTTCTATAAAATCTGTAAATTTATTTTTTGGTGCAAATTCCTCGAGATAAATTGCAGCTAGCACTGCAACAGGAAATGAAAATGCTAAACACACTAATATACTAAAAACTGTTCCCATAAACGAGCTAGCTATACCTGCTAGTTCTGCCTCTCTTGAGTCAGGATTTGTAAAAAAACTAATGTTAAACTCTGATAAAATATCTCCTCTCTCATTAAGCATATCGTAAATCTGCAGCTGATAATCATTTACTCTTCTATTCTTTTCAGGGATATCTCTTGGATAATTTCCCTTATGAACTTGATCAATATCATCAGAAGCTGTTAATTTTATGGGCACTATTTTACCTAGATAGTCTGGATTTTTTAAAAGTAGATCTTTAACCTCTGCCTCATATTTATACGAAACCATTTGTATCAATTGACGATCCTCTTCTTCAGGAAGTCCAGGATCTAATGAGGTCATAGCTTTGTAAGCAACATCATAGTAGTCTGCATTTTCTAAATCATCTTTTGATGGACTTTCTGCATCGATTAAAAGTAATTCTTTATCATAATGAACTTCTGTTACTATCCAAGTTTTTTGGAAAGCTGAGTAACCTTTTGAAAATATCTGAAACATAAAAACTGCTAAAAAGCTTAAAGCTAATCCTATAGCTATTTTGCCATACCATTGAAATCTTCTTTCAGCGTTATATCTTTTTTTTAATAAATTTTTCTTAAAACTATTCATATTTTTCCCTATATTTTTTAACAACTGAAAGAGCGATTACATTTAAGAGTAAAGTTACTATAAATAAAGATATTCCTAATGCAAAAGCTGATTGAGTTTTTGGATCTCCAAATTGTTGATCTCCAATTAAAATTACTACAATTTGCGCTGTAATGGTTGAAGTTGATTCAAGGGGATTCATTGTAAGATTAGCCGCTAGTCCTGAGGCCATTACAACAATCATTGTTTCTCCTACCGCTCTCGATACTGCTAAAAGTATCGAACCTACGATACCAGGTAGGGCTGCTGGAAAAATTACTTTTTTTACAGTTTCAGATTTTGTTGCGCCCATTGCGTAACTCCCATCTCTTAAATTTTGAGGTACTGCCGTCATAACGTCATCGCTTAGACTTGAAATAAAAGGAATTATCATTACTCCCATAACTGCTCCTGCAGCTAAAGCGCTCTCCGCTGAAACTTCTAAACCCATAGCGTTACCAATTTCTTTAACAAAAGGACCGACGGTTAAAGCTGCAAAAAAACCATATACCACTGTTGGAATACCAGCTAAAATCTCAATAATAGGTTTCGCATATTTTCTTACGCCTCTTCCAGCATACTCAGATAGATATATCCCACTCAGCAAACCTATGGGGATGGCAACACACATTGCAATAAAAGCAATAAAAAAAGTTCCAGCAAATAAAGGCACAGCTCCGAAAGCATCCTTCATTAATTCAGGATCTGGTTGGCCATCTCTTACAAAAGTTTTAGCAGGATACCAATGAGTTCCGAATATAAAGTCAAAGATTTTTACTGCTTGAAAAAACCTAATCGCTTCGAATAAAAGTGAAAAAACTATTCCGATTGTAACTAAAACTGCGCCTAATGATGCAACAAATAACACCCATTTAAGAAAAATTTCTACTGGTTCTCTCATTCGATCATTTTTCTGAACAGATCTATACGCAAAACTCAGAGAGAAAATTAAAATTGCTAAAATAATTGCTACTTTAGCGCTGTTAGCTATTCCTTTTAATTGAATGTACTTATTAGCAGACTCATCTAGAAAATTAGTAATATTTCCCGTGTAAGTTCCTGCGGCTAATGCTTTAACCTTTGTGTAAATAAGCTGAAGCTCATTTTTAGTTAAGTTCTGATCAGTGTAATCTTGTAAAATAAATGTTTTAACTATTGATGGTTCAAAAACTGACCAAAGAGCAAAAATTATTAATGCTGGTGCAGCACACCAAGCAGCTAAATAATATCCATAAAATTTTGGTAATGCCGTAAGTCTTTGTGATGATTGAATAACTAGAGCTTTTTTTCTACCGAAATAATAACTTGTGAAAGCTAAGAGAATAATAAAAGTTACAAGTATTAAATTCATAATGAGCTTCCAGGGATAAAAAGGGGGTAAAATACCCCCTTTTTGTTTAATTGATACTACTACTTCTTAGCAGGCATGTTAACTAACTTCGTAGCGTTAGTTCTAGATGTTTTGTATAACTTGCCATCTAGAGGTACTAGCCCGATATCAGTTAAGTAACCTTTTTTACCCATAGCTTTTTTACTTGTGAACTCTTTTACAAATTCATGTAAGCCAGGTACAACGCCCACGTGAGCTTTTTTCACGTAGAAGAATAAAGGTCTTGCAACTGCGTAACTGTAATCTTGAATCGAAGATAGACTTGGTTGACCACCTTCAATGCTTGCAGCTTGCAATTTATCTTTTGCAGCTAAGAAATAACTGAAACCAAAGAAACCGAACATTTCTTTGTCCGCAGTTAATTTTTGAATAATAAGTGAATCGTTTTCACCTACCTCAATTACCGCACCATCTTCTCTTAACGCTTTATATTTAGCGCCAGCTTTTTTAGAAGCATCATCGATACCTTTTTTCATTACTAATGAATTCCAAGCATCTCTTGTTCCTGATGTTCCTGGAGGTACCATAACTTTGATAGGGTAGTTTGGTAATGATGGGTCGATATCACTCCAATTTTTATATGGATTTGGTACTAACGCACCATCTTTAGCAACTTCTTTTGCTAATGCTGCCCATAATTGTTTTTTTGTAAAGTTTACTGGTTTAGCATCTTTAGAATAAGCTAACGTTATTCCGTCGTTACCAACTGTAATCTCTACGATTTCTTCAACACCATTTTTTTGACATAGCGCATACTCTTTAGCCTTCATAGCTCTAGATGCATTTGTTATGTCTGGGTGCTCTGTACCAACTCCAGCACAGAATAATTTAGCTCCACCACCTGTTCCTGTTGACTCGATTACTGGTGTTTTAAATTTACCAGACGAACCAAATCTTTCAGCAACGATTGTTGCATAAGGGAATACAGTTGAAGAACCTACGATTTTAATCTGATCTCTAGCTTGAGCAGAAGTTACAACTAACATTGCAACTAATGAAGCTAAAGCGATTGATAGTTTTCTCATTGTTTATCCTTTCATTTATTAATTAATTAACAAACATTGGACTCATAGAATTTAAAGGACTCTTAAATATTACAGATGTGTTACAAATTTGTTAAAATGATAACTTTTTAGTTGAACTTTCTAGTTATCTCGATTTGTTGATATTCAGAGGCTAAAGACCCTCCGCAACTAAAAGGTCTTACTTTATTCTTAACTGCGTAGGATTGAGTTGGCTTTAATGTAACTTCTAGTTGTACAAAGTTAACTAATTTTTGAGTAAAACCTTTATCATATCTCCAAGCATTCCATTGTGTTGGAGCAGTGAATACTTCAGTTAAATAAGATGCAGCTTTAGAGTGAATCATATTGCTCTCGTTTTGACCTTTTAAAAGATTATTTTTAATTTTTTCAAAAATTTTTCTACATTTAATTGAGTCCACCATGTACGAGTTAGCATTTAAATGAGTGCTCATCGGTGTTGACACAATTAATTGAATTCCATCGTCTCTTCTAGAAAATAAAGCTTCAGTATAAATTGTAGATATATTTTTATTATCTACTTCAAGAACTAAATCGTTTTTGGCGAGCTCAAGATCGTTTTTTAGTCTTAAAAGTCCAAGATCAAAAACAGTAAGAGGTTGAGAACGTAAAGTTTTCTCAATTAAGTTTACATCTGCCTTAACAGTTGTAAATGTTATAGTTAATAAAACCAGAATTATATAATTTGTTATTCTAGTCATACTAGAATTTTACCTATTTTGCTGTCTATCTCAAGACAAAATATAATTAAACTTTAATATTTGCTAAAATTTAGAAAAATGAACCTTTATTTCGGTGCCACTTTGAGCCTCACTTTTTATTTCTAACTCACCTCTATGCTGATTAACAATGTGCTTCACGATCGCCATTCCAAGTCCAGTACCACCAACTTTTTTACTTTTAGCTGCATCAACTCTAAAAAATCTTTCTGTAATTCTCGGAAGTTGCTCAGTTGGAATCCCAATACCGTTATCTTTAATGGACACGGTGTAAGAGTCTCCTATTACTTTTCCGTTACCTTGCCCACAATTAACCTCAATCTTTTTATTTTTTTCTGAATATTTTATACTGTTGTCAATAATATTTGAAAAAACTTCAATTAATTTTTCATAATCGCCTTTAATAAAGAAATCATTTTTTATATTATTTTTAAATTCAAACAATTTTAAATTTTTTTGATGTATATCCTCAACGTTACTTAAAACTTCTTTTAAGTTTACTTTATCTTGAGGTTGTATATGTTCTTCTAATTCAATTTTACTCAATGAAAGTAAATCTTTAATTAAGCTTTCCATCCTATCAGCTTGCTCAAGCATTATCGGTATGAATTTTTTTTGTGCTTCTAAATCATCTTTCGCATGTCCGCTTATAGTTTCTAAAAATCCTTTAATAGAAACAAGAGGCGTTTTAAGTTCATGGCTGACATTGGCTACAAAATCAGATTTGAACCTTTGCGCTTTTATAATATCAGTTAAATCTTTTAGAAATAAAATAACTGAATCAGGATCATCGACATATGAGGTCGGTCCAGAAAATAGATGAACTTTAAAGAACTGAAATGAGGGAGAGGATAATTCTAAATCCATAGTAATTGTCTCTTTTTTTAAAAGCACTAAATCAATATTTTGGAGTAAATCAGGAACTCTCAATAAAGTAGCTACGTGCTTATTTAAATTATTTTCTCCAAATTTTTTTTTGGCGCTATTATTAAAAAATTTGATATTTTTAAATTTATCTACAATTAAAATTAAATCATCGATTTGATTTATAATCTTTACCTGCTCATTAGATTCTTCAATATTTTCATTGGTAATATCTTGAACTTCTTGATTTAAATTTTCAGATTGTTTTTGATCTCTAATTTCGCTTCTGGCATCAAATCCGGCCTTGATGAATTTCGCAGAAACTAGAATAACAACAATTGCAATAATTACTGCCAAAGATAAAAATAATAATGTCATCATAATTTAAGTTTTTCTAAAGTATTTATAAGAATTGCTCCATATAAATATGAATTATAACTTAAACTTTGAATTATGCAAAATATAGGGGTTAATTAGGTGCGGTGTTAGCTAAAAATATTTTAGCGCAGTTCTCCCAGGTATATTTTTTAGCTATTTCTTTACAGTCGTCTCTATTTAATTTTAAAGCTTCTAGCGCGGCTACTTTTAAATCTTTGTTTAAAACACCACCATTTGTTCCCTCTAAAATATCTTTTGGACCTGTAACTGGATAGGCTGCAACAGGTGTTCCGCATTGTAAACCTTCAATAATAACTATGCCAAAAGTGTCTGTTAAGCTCGGCATTACAAAAACATCTGCTGATGCAAAGTAAGATGCTAACTCACCATTTGTTTTCTCACCTTTAAAAATAACATTAGGAAATTCTTGTTTTAATTCATTTAAATCTGGCCCCTTTCCTACTACAATTTTAGTACCTTCTAGATCAAGTTTAAGAAAAGCTCTAATATTTTTCTCAATAGAAACTCTACCTACATATAACCAAATAGGTCTTTTATATTGTAAATTGAGACGCTTCGGGTTTTTAAATGCCCCATGATTAGCTCCTCTTGTCCAAACAGCTAGTTTTTCTGGATCAAAACCAATTTTTTTTAAATCCTCTTTCATTGATTTTGTAGTTACTAACGTTTTGTGAGCGGCTGAATGAAAGTTTTTGAGAAATTTTTGAGGTATTTTAATAGGTATAAAAGGTGCGTAAAGCTTAATATATTTATCGAAAGACGTGTGGTAACTGGTTGTAAATTTTAAATTATTTTTTAAACAATATCTTCTTGCAAAGTATCCCAGCGTATCTTCTGTGGCTATATGGATAATTAATTTTTCTTTATTTTTTTTAGCAAATTCTAACTCTTTTTGAATCATTCTTCCAACTTTAGGCCATACATTTATAGCAATTTTAATATCATTATATTTGGGCAACGGAACAGTCAAAAAGTTTACCGGAGTTATAAAGCTAACTGTATGCCCAAGTTTTTTTAATTCATCTTTTAATTGTTCAAGAGTCCTCACTACACCATTTATTACCTGTTCTTTGCAAGCTCCTGTGACTATTAATATTCTCATGGATTATTTATTAACCACTTTTAAATATGGCTCGTAATCAACAACATCACCTCTGATTTTATCCCAGTCAATGACTTCCATACGACCATCAAAATGTTCCACTAAGAAAGTCGCACCTTCAACCCAATCACCACAATTTAGATATCTCACGCCATCTAAAACTTGATCAGCAGAATGATGGATATGACCACAAATTATTCCATCAGCGTTTTTTCTTTTGGCATAACTTGCTAAAGTTTTTTCATAATCACCTATATATTTCACTGCATTTTTTACTTTGTGTTTTAAATATTTTGCTAACGACCAATTACCTTTTTTGAATAATCTTCTAAAAAAATTGATAACAAGATTAAATTCAAGTAAAAAACTATAGGCTATAGCACCTACTTTTGACAACCATGGAGCATATTTCATTACTCCATCCCAGGCGTCACCGTGAACAACGATATACTTTTTATTATCTGAAGTTACGTGTATAGCTCTATTTACAACTTCAATATCACCAAAATGTAATGGTAAAAATTTTCTAAAGACATCATCGTGATTTCCAACGATATATTTTACTTTTGTTCCATGTCTTGCTTTTCTTAATGTTTTTTGAATCACATCATTATGTTCTTGAGGCCAGTAAAATTTAGTTTTTAAAGCCCAGATATCAATAATATCTCCAACTAAATATAAATTCTCAGATCTAGAATGTTTGTAAAATTCTAAAAGTTTATTAGCAGAACTTTTTCTATGACCAAGATGAACATCACTAATAAAGATACTTTTAAAATTTAAAATTTTACCTTTAGATTTAGTTTGAATTTTTTCCATATTTTTTATAAAACGAATCTCTAGTACAAGTAGAATCATAAATATGTTACAGATTTATTAAAAAATGAGTAAAAAACTATATTTTGCAGTTATATTTAACGCCAATGCAGCAGGTGGTAGAAAACTTAAGTTAATTAATGAGGTCATTTATCTTCTAGAAAAAAATCACATTGTAGATCTTTTTAAAACTCAAAGTGAAGAACATGCGAGAAAAGTGTTTAAAGAATTATCTAATAAACAATTTGATCGGTTAGTAATTGCTGGCGGTGATGGAAGTGTTTGCTTCGGTATCAATGAAATGTTTAAAAGTGATAATTTAAAAGACAAATTAGTTGGATATATACCTGCAGGCACTGCAAATATTCTACAAATAGAAACTCAAATTAAGAAAAAGGCGGAGGAGATTTATAATGTCCTCGTATCAGATAATCATAAGAAAATTTCATTAGCAAAAATAAATGATAAGTATTTTTTCTTGATGGCCGGTATAGGTTTTGACTCTAAAATTGTTGAGTCCATAAATACTAATATTAAAAAGTATCTCGGAAAAGTAATTTTCGCTTTAAAAAGTTTTCAGCATTTTTTATTTTTAAAAAATAATAAAATGGAAGTAGAGGTAGATAATGAAAAAATTATGGCTGATTGGATTTTATGCACTAATTCAAAATACTATGCTGGACCCCATTCTATTACAAACGATACAAATATATTTGAAAACAAGATAGTGGCTTACATATTCAAGGACCTAACCAGAATAAAATTGCTTTATTATGTTTGGTTGATTTTAACTAAAGGTGACTTAACTCCTGCAAAAAGTGTCATCAAAAAAGAACTGGACAGATTAAAAGTAAATGGTGTTAACAATAAAGTTCTATCTCAGGTTGATGGTGAAAATTGTGGGTACGTAAACAGTCTTGAAATCCAAAAAACAGACAGATTTATAAATTTATTAGTTCCGTAAGATAATATAAATTTTTTTTCTACTTTAAGTTTAAAAGGTTTTTTAAATTTCATTTGAAAAATTTTTTTAATTATTTTAGAATTATTTTTTTTGGAGGAACATTATGAAAAAAAAATTAAAAAAAAACGAAAAGAAGAAAAAAAAAATACAAAGATCCATCGATAAGCTTAAAAATAAGATAAGCACTAAACAAAAAAAACTATCAAAGATTGATCTGAAGATAGCTAGTATCGAGAAAAAAATTGCTGAGAAAAGAGCTAGCAAAAATAAAGAACCTATCGCAGCATCTTTAAATAATTAGTTTATAAAGAAATTAAATGCCCCTGATTTAAAAAAAATCAGGGGTTTATTTTAATTTACCAAAAAGGTTTAGAAGTATAACCCCTGAAACAATTAAAATTAAACCTAAAGTGCCGTAAATATTTGGTGATTGATTATATTTTAAAATCCCAAACAAAGTTACCGCTGTAATTGTAAGAGCTCCATAAGTTGCATAAGTAAAACCCACAGGAATAACGCTCATAGCTTTTGAGAGACAGAATATACATACGGTCATATTGGCTATACAAAAGAGAGTTGGTCCAAGTTTAGTAAACCCTTCTGTAGTTTTTAAAAAACTGTTTGAAGTAATGCCAGTTATAGTTGCTAAAATTAAAAAAATATAACCTGATAATAAACTAATACTTTTCATTGTACTTTCGCAAACTGTCCGCCATCTCTATATCTCCACAACCATTTTTTCATAGCTTCCTCAACATCGGATGGCTTTACGTTAAGGTCTTCTAAAGTTAAATGATTATTTGAAACGATATTATCTGCTTCAGATAATATTTTACATTGATCAATCGTTAACATTGGGGGAATGGGAAGCATGCTCATAAGTACGCTTTGAGTTTTAGCTAGTGGCATTGGCATTTCTACTACAAATCTTTTTTTATTGAGAGTTCTCATAATTGATTTAACCATATCTCCAAAACTTATAACTTGTGGTCCCCCTATTTCATAAATTTTTCCATGATTGTCTTTAGCTTCAATTGCTTTAACGATTGTATCCGCTACATCTGAAACTAATATAGGTTGAAATTTATAATTCATCTTAACAACTGGTATTATGGGTAGAATGCTTAATTTAGAAAACAAATTAGTAAAATTATCTTCTGTCCCACAAACAACGCTCGGTCTAATAATTACAGTATTTTTAAAATTTGTAAGCGCATTAACTTCTCCTTGAAATTTAGATCTTTGATATAAAGATTTTGAATTTTCACTCGCACCTATTGCGCTTACTTGAATGAATTTTTTAACATCTGATTGAGCGCATATTTTTGCAACTGCCTCAGGTATACCTGCATGAATATTCATAAATTTTTGTTTTCTAGTTTCATAAAGAATCCCGATTAAGTTAATGACAACATCAGAGTTTTTGATTGATTCTTTTAATTCATCAAAATTATTAGGATTCCAATTTATTAACTCTATAGAGCCTGGTGTGGCCTGAGTCTTCAAATATCCTTTTTGAAAAGCATTTCTAGTGGATATGATGCATCTATAGTTTTTCTTGGTCAAATTTCGAACAAGATATCTTCCTATAAAACCTCCACCACCTAAAATTGTGCAAATTTGATTTTTCATGGTATTTAGAAACTATATATGAAAATAACTAAGATTAAAGAGGACATAACTTCAGAGATAGCTAATTCATTTAAAAATAGTATTGCAATTGATACAGAGGCTACTGGCTTGCAAATCCCAGAGAGAGACAAGTTAAGTCTAATCCAAATTTGTGATGAAAAAGATAATGTTTACATCATCCAGCCAAATAAAAAAACTTACAAAGCTCCAAATTTAGTTTCAGTATTAGAAAATGATAAAATTCTTAAAATTGGTCATTTTTTAAGATTTGATAAGAGTGCGTTAGAATTTTTTTTAAAATGCAAAATGAAAAACATTTTTGATACAAAAATTGCATCAAAAATAGTGAGAACTTATACTGATGCACATGGTTTAAAAAATCTAGTCCAAGAATTTTGCAATAAGAGTTTAGACAAACGTCAGGGTAGTAGTGATTGGAACAAAGATATTAATGATCTTTCTGATAAACAATTAGAGTATGCTGCTAATGACGTAATTTATTTACATAAAATTAAATCAGAATTAGAAAAAATGCTTGTTAGAGAAAATAGAATGGATTTATTTAAAAGTTGTTTAACTTTTTTAAACACAAGAGTTGAACTTGATCAAAATGGATTTAAATTTGATATTTTTGAACATTAATGAATAAAAAAAATTATATAAATTTAGCTAAAAAGTCTGCTAATATTCAAATTAAAGAATTAAAAAAAATAAATAAAGTTTTTAATAATTCTTTTGTCAAAGCGGTCGACTCAATTTTAAATTGTAAGGGTAAAGTAGTTTTAGGTGGCATTGGTAAATCAGGATTAATTGCTAGAAAAATTTCGGCAACTTTTTCAAGCGTAGGAATTCCAAGTTTCTTTTGTGATCCGGCTCAAGCTTTACATGGAGACATGGGACAAATAGAAAAAAAAGATATTTTAATTATTTTTTCTTATTCTGGAAATACTTCGGAGCTAACAAACATACTTAAATATGCAAATCGTTTTAGAATAAAAATTATAGGAGTGGCTTCAAAACCAGATAGCCTTCTTCTTAAAGCAAGCGATATAAAGATTGTTCTTCCAAAAGTAAAAGAGTCCGATGTTACAGGAATGGTGCCAACCTCAAGCACGTCAATTACCATGCTTCTTGGAGATTGCTTAGCTACAACTGTCATGCATAAAAGAAAATTTTCTAAAGAAAAATTTAAAGTTTTTCATCCAGGAGGAAATATTGGTAGTTCTTTACTTCTTGCAAAGGACATTATGATTACAGGAAAAAAAATGCCAGTTATAGATTTTAAAAAGAAATTAAGTGATGCTCTTAGAGTGATGACACAAAAAAAATTGGGTATTGTTGTCGTTTTACAAAATAAATCTATCGCTGGTTTATTTACTGATGGAGACTTGAGAAGAGAAATGAAATATTTTTCTAAAAACACATTCTTAAAAGAGATAATGACAAAAAAACCAATTGTAATTAATGAAAATATGCCTGCCTCCAAAACATTAGCAATCATGAATGAGAAGATGATTACGTCTATACTTGTCGTTTCTGATAATGATTTTAAAAAAAAACATGGACTTAGATTAAGAGGAGTTATTGAAATACATTCGCTTTTAAAACACGGTCTTAAATGATAGATAGAAAAAAAAAATTAAGAATTATTCAATTTTTTTTACTTATTTTTAGTCTAATAATAATTTATTTAACTTATTACAATAAACAAATCAGTGATACAGATTTAGCTGAATCTAAAGCGATTGAAGAAAATTTAAAAGATGAAGATCAAGAAGAAGGAGATTTATTTTTTAATATTGAGTACACAGGCTTAGATCTTCGTGGAAATAGATATATTTTAAAATCTAAGAAAGCACGTTTAGATGAATTAAAACCGGAAATAGTCTATATGGACGAGGTTCATGCAATTTTTTATTTTAAAGACAATACAATATTATATATTTGGTCAGATAAGGGAATATATAATAATAAAAATTTAGATATGAAATTTTCTGATAATGTAAGAGCAGAGTACATGGAGAGCAAACTTTTTGCTGAGAAAGCTGACTATTCAAACTCAAAAAATTATCTAAGTATATATGAAAACGTCAGAATTGACGACATAAAGGGAAACTTGATTGCAGATAAATTATTATTTGATATAAAAAAACAAAATCTAGCTATTACATCTTTTAATGATGGTAAAATAAATGCTAATATAAAATTAAATGAAAAAAGGTTTTAGAATTTTAAAATTTAAAAAAGACAGACCTATCCTTGAGGTCAAAGAAATAAACAAATCTTTTGATGGAAGGCCAATTTTAAAAAAGCTTTCACTAAAAGTTTTTCCAGGAGAGTGCGTTGGTGTCCTAGGTCCAAACGGTTGTGGAAAAACAACTTTGTTTCAAATGTGTATTGGTGAACAAAATCCTGAAGGAGGAAAAATATATCTAAACAATAAAGCTATAGATGAGATTCCTATGCATCTTAGATCAAAAAAAGGTTTGGGTTACCTTCCTCAACAAAGAAGCGTATTTAATATGAGCGTTTATGATAATATACTTGGGATCGCTCAAATAAATATAAAAGACTCTCAAAACCAAAAAGAAATTACTGAAAAACTTCTCGACGAGTTCAACTTACAACACTTAAGATCATTAAATGCAAACGTATTATCGGGAGGAGAATTGAGACGCTTGATGATGGCTCGTGTAATGATAAATAAACCAAAAATAGTTTTACTCGATGAACCCTTAGCAGCTTTAGATCCAATCGTAATTGAAGACATTCAAAAATATATTTTAAAAATTCAATCTAGTGGTACGGCAATACTTGTAACAGATCACAACGTAAAAAACTTGTTTCAAATAACAGATCGTTCATACATCCTGGGCGAACAAACTGTTATAGCAGAAGGAACGTCGAGAGAACTGTTAAAATCTTCAAAGGCAATAGAGCATTATTTTGGATCACAATTTTAATAAATTTAATGCAGTCTAAAAGTTTTTCTTTAAATATTAATCACAAAATAAAACCTTTTTCAAAATCAATTAAAGTAGACTCAGACAAATCTTTATCAATCAGAAGTTTTTTAATCGGATCGATTTGTGAAAATATTTCAGTAGCTAAAAATGTATTGGAGTCTGAAGATGTTTTTTCAACAATTAATTGTTTAAAGAAACTTGGTGTCCAAATAAGAAAAGAGTCAAAATCGTATTTTATTCATGGAAAAGGTCTAGGTTCATTATTTGCTAAAAAAAACTTAAATTTAAATTTTGGGAATTCAGGTACTTTAGCAAGACTTTTAATAGGAATTTTATCAACTACGCCTGACATAGAAATTAAAATACAAGGTGATAATTCTTTAAATAAAAGAAGTATGGAAAAATTAATTAAGCTAATGTCAGAATTTGGAGCCGAGTTTTTACCAAAAAATAAATTTAATTTTCCGCTTAAACTTATTTCAACTGAAATGCCAGTTTGTATTAACTATACTGCTGGAGTTTCTGCTCAACTTAAAAGTGCAGTTATACTAGCTGGTTTAAATTCTTATGGAACTACTGAAATAATTGAAGATAAAAAAAGTAGAGACCATACAGAAAATATGCTGATAAAAAATCCTAAAGCAATAAGAATAAAAAAAAAAAGAAAAAAACTTATAAAAATATATGGAAAAAAAAAATTAAATCCAATTAATATTAATGTGCCTGGAGATCCTTCCTCAGCGGCTTTTTTTACAGCACTAACATTATTAAATAAAAATTCAAAATTAAAAATAAAAAATGTGGGGTTAAACCCAACCCGAATTGGTTTTTATGAATTACTAAAAAAACATGGAGCAAAAATAAAATTTAAAAATATAAGAAAAAATAATAATGAAGTTTATGGAGATATCTATGTTCAAAGTTCAAAAATAAGACCAATAAAAGCCTCTAAGGATTTTTATGTTAAAACTACAGATGAATATCCAATACTTTCAGTCATCGCCGCTTTAACTAAAGGAACATCTGTGTTTAAAGGAATAGGAGATCTAGTTAATAAAGAAAGTAATCGTATAAAAGAAATGCAAAAAGTTTTAAAACAAATTGGTATAAAAAGTAAATCCACAAAAGATCAGATTAAGATTTTTGGAAAAAATATATTAATGCCTAAAAATAAAATAATAAAAATCCCTGATATAAAAGATCATCGAATTTTTCAAAGCACCTCTATTCTTGCTTTAGTTACAGGAACAAAAGCAAGAATGAAAAATTTTGAAACGGTTTTTACTTCTGCACCATCTTTTTTAAAAATACTAAAATCATTAGGAGGAAAATTTGAAATTAAAAGATAAAAAAATTCAAATCTCCTGTGATGGAGGAGCCGCAACAGGTAAATCAACTGGAGCTAAAATGATTGCCAAGAAATATAAGCTAAGTTTTTTATCATCTGGTCTACTATATAGATATGCAAGTCATCTTTTAATTAAATATAAGCCCAGAAATAAATTAAAACTTTTAAGAAACAAATTTAAAAAATTAAATTATAAAAAATTAAATAAAATAAATTTGCACACAATTGAAATATCTAAGCACAGTGCGATTATTGCAAAAATTTACAAGGTAAGACAAATTCTAAAAGATTTTCAAACTACTTTTGCAAAAAAAAATAAAAATTGTTGTATTGAAGGAAGAGATATATCAACAAAAATTCTTCCTAATTCAGATGTAAAGTTTTTTTTTAAATGCAATTTAAACATTGCAGCTTTTAGAAGATACAATGAATTAAAAAAAAGGAATTATAAAATTAAAATTAAAGACGTTAAAAAAGCCTTGAGAATTAGAAATAATCACGACATCAAAAGAAAAAGTAGCCCTTTACTCAAACATAGAGATGCGATAGAAATCGACACCGGAAAATTAAACAAAAAAGCTATGGTGAAAAAAATGTCTAAATATGTAGATAAAATGATTAAAATAAAATATGGCAACTGAACAAGAACTAAATAAAACTAATCCCTTACATAAAGAATTTCAATCCCTTCTAGAAAAGGACTTCAAAGACAGAAAATTAAAAGAAAACGAAATCATTAAAGCTACAGTTACAGAAATAACGAAAAATTTTATCGTAGTAGATTGTAAAGCGAAAATGGAGGGAATGATTCCAATCGAAGAATTTAAAAATGATGATGAGTTATCAAAATTAAAAGTTGGCTCAACTATTGATGTATACTTAGACAGAATAGAAAGCGCGAGAGGAGAAATTGTTATTTCTAGAGACAAAGCCAGAAAAATGAAGTCTTGGAAAAAAATGGAAAAAGTTTTTGAGTCTCAGGAAGAATTAACTGGTTATATCACTGGAAAAGTTAAAGGAGGATTTATTACTACTGTAGAAGGTTTGCCTTGTTTTATGCCTTCCTCTCAAATTGATATAAGACCACTAAAAAAAGTTGATCATCTAATGAATACCCCGGTAAAAGTGATAGCAACAAGAATAGATAAGAATCGTGGAAATGTTTGCGTTTCGAGAAGAGCAGTACTTGAAAAAAGTAAAAATGCAGAAATAACTGAAGCGTTAAAAAATATTAAAGAAGGTACCATTGTAGAGAATGCAATTGTGAAAGCTACGACGGATTGGGGAATATTTTTAGATATAAATGGAGTGGATGCGTTGTTGCACGTTTCTGATTTAAGTCATGGAAGAGTTAAGAAACCGTCAGACTTAGTAACTATAGGACAAAAATTAAAAGTAAAAATCACAAAGATTGATCAAAAAACAAACAGAGTATCAGCATCTATTAAAGCTTTAACTGAAGATCCTTACTCTAATATAGAAAAAAAATATAAAGTGGGTGAATTTTATAAGGGTACCGTTACAAAAATTATGGATTATGGCTGTTTTGTTAGAATTGAAGATGGAATTGAAGGTTTAATTCACAATTCAGAACTAGATTGGACGAATAGAAATGTTAAACCAAGTAAAGTTTTATCAGTATCTCAAAGTATAAAGTTTAAAATTGTTAATATTGATAAAGAGTCAAAAAGAATTTCATTATCTTATAAAGCAACTTTGGATAATCCTTGGAATAAAATTAAAGAGAGTATTGGTAAAGAAGTAAAAGTTAAGATTAATAATATTACTGATAAAGCAATATTTGCAGAATTGACTGAGTCAGGTTTAACTGGAATGCTGCATTATAAAGAAATTTCTTATGATGAAAATTTAGAGGATCTTAAAAAATTCAAAAAAAATGAAATCATAAGCGTCAAGATTATTGAAATCAAAGATGATAAAATCAGATTTTCAAAAAGGGCTTTGAGCAAAGATCCTTTAGATTGGTTTAAAGACAATAAGAAAAAAGTCGGCAACGTAATTACAACAAGAATTCATGAGGTTTTAAAATCTGGAGTAAAAGTTGCTGTAGATAAAGAAAAAAAATTAATTGTAACTATTAAAAAAGCAGATTTAGCAAAAGAATCTAGCGATGCTCGTCCAGAAGTATTTTCTCCAGGAAATGCATTGGATGCTAAAATTACTGAATTAGATTTGAAAAATAGAAAAATTAAATTAAGTGTAAAAGCAGCACAAATAGATGAAGAAAAATCTCTTATTGCCAAATTTGGTGAAGGAGCAACTAAATCAGGCGCTACCTTAAAAGGAATTTTTGAAAAAGCTATTGGCAGCAAAAAAAAGAAAAAAGAAGAAAAATAATTGTCTCGACCCGAGCTCATTAAACTACTTAAAAAAAAACATCCAAAACTTATTAAACCTCAATTAGAAACCATCATTGATACTTTTTTTGAAAGTATTAAGGAAGCTTTAATGAAAAAAAGATCTATTGAATTGCGTGGTTTTGGCACTTTTTTTATAAAAGAAATTAAAGAAAAATACTCTGCAAGAAATCCCAAAACGGGAGAGCTGATTTATGTGCCAAAAAAGAATAAGGTAAGGTTTAGAGCTAGTAAACAATTTAAGGAGTTTTTAAATCAATGAAAAAACCAAAAATATTTATAGCTTGTGATACTACAAATTTAACAAAAGTAAAAAAAATAATATTTCAATCACAAACAAATAAAATAAAGATTGGCTATAAATTTGGATTAGAATTTATGAACTCTAAAAAAGGAAGAGAGTTTGTATCTAAATTAAGAAATAAGATTATTTTTGTTGATCTCAAATTAAATGACACAGTACATACAATGATATCAACCGTGAAAGCATTGAAAGATTTAAAGATAAATTACCTTACCGTTCATATTTCATCGGGGTTAGCTGCTCTAAGAGCAGTTAAAAAAGTTTCTGGGTCTATCAAGATAGTTGGGGTATCAACTTTAACATCGCTTAATAACAAAGATTTAAAAATAATAGGATACAATAGATCAGTTAAAAATTTAGTAAGCCATCAAGCTAAACTTGCTAAAAAAGCAGCATTGGATGCTTTAGTCTGTAGTCCTTTTGAAGTGAATATTGTCAGGAAGATTTTTAAGAAAGAAATCATTACTCCTGGAGTGCAAATAGGTAAAAAAAACTATGATCAAAAAAGGTCTATGGAAGCCAAAAAAGTCAACTCAGATTGGTTAGTCATAGGGCGCTCAGTAACGAGGGGAAGTATTAAAAAAAATATTCAAAAGCTCATCAAATCATTATAAAAGAAATAATGATGAAGATTAAAAAGGGTGTTCAGTTAATAGACCAACATGACAAAAATTATATGTATGGTGGTAAATTTGGTGGCAATTTCATTCCTGAAACTCTTAAAAAACCTATTGATGACTTAACTAAATTATTTTTTAAACTTAGAAAAGATAAGAAATTTCTAAAAGAAAGAGATTATCACTTTAAAAATTATATTGGAACACCAACACCTTTTATTAAATTAGAAAATTTAACTGATCATCTAGGAGGAGCTCAAATTTATGCAAAAGTTGTTTCTGAAGCTAATGGAGGAGCTCATAAAATTTATAATGCAACCGTTCACTGTCTAATAGCTAAAAGAGCTGGAAAAAAATATATTGTTGGAGATACAGGAGCTGGTTATGCTGGCAAAATGCTTTCTATGGCAGCCAAAAAATTTGGTCTTAAGTGTAAAATTTTTATGGGAGCCAAAGATATTAAAAGACAAAGACCGAATGTCCAAGCTATTAAAAAAAATGGCGCCCAAATTGTGCCTGTTACTACGGGAAGTCAAACGCTTGTGGATGCTGTTAGTGAATGTATGCGTTACTGGGTTTCAAATTGCGACACTACTCATATGTGTGTAGGATCAACAGTAGGTCCCAACATATTTATAAAGATTTGTGCTTGGAGCACAGCACAAATTTCAAGAGAATTAATGGTACAAGTTAAAGAAGAATTTGGAAAAATTCCAAATAAATTAAAGTTATTAAATTGTGTTGGTGGTGGAAGTTCTGCTATGGGTTTTTGGAATGAGTTTATGAATACAAATGCTGAATTTATTGGCATTGAAGCTGGAGGACCAAGAAAAAGCAAGTTACACGCCGCTCCTCTTACTAATGGATCAAAAATTGGAATACTTCATGGAGCTGCCCAATACGTAGTTCAAGATAAGGAAGGTCAAATTAGTCCTACAGAGTCGATTTCTGCAGGTTTAGATTATCCAGGAATTTCTCCTCTTCATTGTTTTTTAAAGGACACAAAACGTGCAAGTTATGTCTCTGCAACTGATGAAGAGGCTCTAAATGCTTACAAACTTGTTTCTAAATTAGAAAATATTTCTCCATCTTTAGAACCATCACATGCTTTTGCTCATGCAATTTCTATTTCTCCAAAATTAAAAAAGTCTGATGTTATTATTGTAAATAGCTGTGGGGACTCATTAAAAGATAAGGACATCATAAAGAGTAAATTAGGAACTTACATAAGATGAAATCTAAAATTAAAATAGCTTTTGAAAAATGTAAAAAAGAAAAAAGGCCTGCGCTTTTAACCTATACTGTAGCAGGAGATAACACCAAAAAAAATTCGTTGAAAATATTGAATTCAATTTCAAAGTATGCTGATATTTTAGAACTAGGTTTTCCTCACAACACACCAATAGCTGATGGAGGACAAATTCAAGGAAGTTCTCATAGGTCTCTAAAAAATGGAATTAAATTAAAAGATGTTTTTCAAATAGTAAAAAATTTTAAAAAAACTAATCCTTTGAAACCTCTTATTTTAATGGGTTATTATAATCTAATTTATCAAAATGGTGAGAGTAATTTTTTAAACAGCTGTAAATCTTCAGGTGTTGATGGAATTATTGTTGTTGATTTACCATGGCCAGAAAACAAAAATTTTTCAAATAAATGCAAAAAAAAATTTATAAACTTTATTCAACTTTTGTCACCTACAACTTCAAAAGATAGAATGAAAAAAATAATTAAAGACTCTCATGATATGATTTATTATATCAGTATGCTGTCTACGACAGGTGGAAAATTAAAAGTTTCTCCAAAAAAGATTCTTGAAAATTACGAAAAAATAAAAAGATATAGTGGAAAAAAAAATCTAGTGATAGGGTTTGGAATAACAAATAAAACTATCGCCTCTCTAAGTGCAGCTGATGGATTAGTTGTGGGTAGTCAATTATGTAAGACTATTACGGATTCTATTAAAAAAAGACAAAATCCTGTCACAAAATTAAATAAAGTAGTATATAATTTGAGAAATCAAATCATATGAACTGGATAACAAAATTTATAAAGCCAAAAATTAAATCACTCTTTGAAAAAAGATCTTCAAAAACAAAAGAAAATCTTTGGACATCATGTGAATGTAAAAATTTAATTTATAAAGAAGATCTTGCATCTAATTTTAATTGTTGTCCCAAGTGTGGAGCTCACCATAAATTATCTTGTAAAGAAAGATTTGAAACTTTTTTTGATAATAAAGAATATGAATTAATAAAGACTCCTTTACCAAAGGATGATCCTTTGAAATTTGAAGATAATAAGAAATATGAAGATAGGTTAAAATCAGCTAGGAAAATCACTCAGCAGGATGATGCTGTAGCAATAGCAAAAGGTAAAGTTAAAGATATTAATGTTGTAGTAGGTGCACAAGATTTTAGATTCATTGGAGGATCTTTTGGTGCAGCCTCCGGAGAAGCGTTCATTGCAGGTATTCAACATTCAATTGAAAATAATAAGCCATTTATCTTTTTTAGTTGTAGCGGAGGACAAAGAATGATGGAGTCATCAATTGCTTTAATGCAAATGTCTAGAACTGCTTTAGCTGTAAATGAATTAAAGAAAAAAAATATTCCTTATATAGTTGTTTTAACAAATCCTACAACGGGAGGTGTCACAGCTTCCTGGGCTATGTTAGGTGATATTTTAATTGCTGAACCTAAAGCAACTATAGGTTTTGCTGGGAGACGTGTAATTCAAGACACGGTAAGAGAGACTTTACCAGAAGAATTTCAAACAGCAGAGTATGTAAAAGATCATGGTGGTATAGACCTAGTGGTTGAAAGAAAATATTTAAACTCAACTATAGGAACTTTACTAAATGTATTGTTGAAAAAAGCAGAGGCTCAGGCTAAAAATGAGTCATCTAATGTCACAATCGATCGATCTTTACAATCAGCTAGCTAAGAATAAACTATTTAGTAAATCCGTAAATTTTGATCTTAAGAGGATTAAATTAGTTCTTAAAAAATTAAACAACCCTGAAAAAAAATTAAAAAATGTTATCAATATTATAGGAAGCGATGGGAAATACTCTCTTTTAACTTCCTTAAAATTTTTTATCGAAGCGAATAATCAAAAAACTTCAGCTTATATTTCACCTAGTTTAAAAGATATTAGAGAACGTTTCTGGATGGGTAATAATTTTTTACGTTATGAAGAAATTAAAAAAACAGTAAAAATCATAGAAAAGCAGAGGATTAACTTAACAATTTTTGAAGCTCTAACGGTTATATTTATCTTAAATGTAGCGAAAAAAAATAATGATTATAATCTTATCGAAGCTGGCGCATTATTCGCTAAAGACTCGACAAATCTTTTTGATTTTCCAAAAATACAAGCTGTAGTGAACATAAATAAACAGCATTTAAATTTTTTAAAAAATAAAACTTTGAATGAAGTGATTTATCAAAAAGTTGGATTTTTAAGCAACTTTACCAATATTTATATTGGGAAACAAAAACCCGTGGTTTTGAAAAAGATAAAACAAGTATTAAAAAGAAATACCAGTTTTATTCAGTATTCTAACTCATGGAAACTGATTAAATCAAATAATAGTTTTTTTTATAAAGATAAAAAAACAAAGATAAAATTGAATACAAAATATATTCATTCAAAAGGTCTATTAGAAAATCTTTGTTTAGCTATTAAAATTGCTTTAGATCTTAAAATCGATAAAAAAATAATATTAAAAACTATTCCTAAAATTAAGTTTGAAGCTAGAATAGATTATATAACGAAAGGTAAATTAACTAAAAAGATATATAAAAATGAAAAACTTTTAATAGATGGTTGTCATTCTGAAGTAAGTGGTAAAAATTTAGCTAATTATCTTAAAACTCTCAAAGTCCCAATTTATGGCATATGGGCCATGACAAAAAATAAAAATCCCATAAGATTTATAAAACAATTTGAAGGAATATTTAGAAAAATTATAACTATTCCAATAGAAAATGAGACTGCTGCCTTATCTAATAAATTATTGTTCAAAATAGCAAAAAGAAATAATTATAATTCTGAAACTTCTAAAAGTTTTGAAGAAGCTTTAAAAAAAATTAGTTCGAGAGAGAAAAAGATTATTTGTGTTTTTGGATCTCTTTATTTATGTGGAAATGTTTTAAATAAAAATTAAATATTTTCTTTAATCCAAGAAACAATATTTGATTTTGTAGTTGCTCCTACTTTAGTAGCCTTAAGCTCACCTCCTTTAAATAATAGCATGGTAGGTATACCTTTAATTCCATACTTGGTAGGTGTGTTGGGCTCTTGATCTATATTATGTTTTGCTATAACAACTTGATCTTTCATCTCTTCAGATATTTCTTCAAGAACAGGACCAATTTGTTTACAAGGACCGCACCATTCAGCCCAAAAATCTACTACGGTAGGTTTATTTGATTTGATAACATCACTATCAAAACTTTCGTCTGTAATTGCTTTAGTAGGCATATATTCTAAATAAGTATTTTTGATTTAAAGTCAACTATGCAGAAGAGTAAATTTTTTCTAATTCTTCAACGTACGCGTTAATTTCATCAAGGATAACTAATTTTTCAGGTTGTCCCTCTTTTTCAAATTTAGCTCTGAGAGTATCTATTTCTGAATAAGTTCTTGGAATAGTGTTCCATTTTTCATTATTTGTACTTAAAAGTTTTTTTGCTGTATCTCTGTGAATTAAGTTATAGTCAGACTTACTTAACATTTCAGGTTTCTCCATATAAAATAGTTTTTTTCCAAAATATTGAAGTCTTTCATCTTTAAATTTAGAGAGAACTGCTAATTTTTTATCCCAATCAACTTTATGAAATTCAGGCATTATTTTATTATCTTCAGCAGAGGTAAACTTGGCATAAATGCTTTCTTCATTATGTAAATCTTCTTGTGATTTAGACTGTTCTTTTTCTTCTACTTCTGAACGTTTAATTGATATAATTTTCTCTGAAAATTCTTTATTTTCTTTTACAAGTTTAGCTCTAGCTTGTAGTTTTGCCGTTCCAATCATTTTGTACTCATCAAATTTATCACCGTAGGATGGATCCATTATAACAGGATGTTTATTATGTCTTACAGTTCTAATAAATTTAGGTTGTTTTTTCATTGCAGCTGTTAATTCTTGGATTGGCATTTTTAAATATAAGCTGGGATCATGTCTTAAATCAAAACATAAAGGCCACTGGTATTGAGGATGTTGACAAATAAAAGTTTGAACATAAGGTCTGCTCTTTCCGTAAAAATATTCATTAGTACAAAATAATAATTCTTTTTGTATCAAGGTTAAGGTCTGGTTTTTATCCATTGTTAACATACTAGCTTTCCAAACATTGGGAGCTTTATTTATAATTAATTTTGCTATACCGACTGTAGCCATGACATCTCCAATTGCACTATGAGCAGCGCCATGTTCAATTCCATTTAAAGGCGCCATTTGATCTAATTTATAAACGTCATTACCTTTTTCATTCACAGAATTTTTAAGTGTATTTGGATAATAGAGATTAGCTGCACGTGCTAAGCTCAGCATGTCACCTCTTGTGTTGCCATTAGTGCTAGTAATATAAGGGTATTCCAAGGTTTGAAAAAGTGTGCATCTTAAAAATTCTTCATCAAATTCAATACTATTAAATCCAATATAAGTAGCCTTTCCCCATCTTTTTAAGGTCTCGACAAATTGTCTAATCATTTCATAATGAGAAAGATTAGATTTTTTTAACATACTGGGTGAAGTTTTATTTACTATTAAAGCCATGGCTTCAGGTATTACTCCAGGACTAAGTCTGCATCTCGAGTCAAAACGATCTAATTCTTCTAGATTATCATTTGTTAAAACTGCGCCAATTTGAATTATTTGACCCCAGTATTTATTAGAAGAACTCGTCTCAAAATCATAAAAGACAAAATTTGACATATTGATTTACTTTAGAACTTTTATCTTTTCTGGATTTTCTTTCAAGGAGTCTGTTACTTGCTCTGGATTTTTAATATTTCCAAGCGTATTCATTATAGATCTGGCGTCTCTACCAAAACCATCGGTTGCAGTCATAGCTTGTTCTAACTTCTTTCTTAGGTCTTTAATTCCTTCAAAATGTTTTTCAAACCTTGAGCTTATATTTCTTAAATCGCTATAAATTTGAGTGGCATGTTGTTGAACTTTGAGTGTCTGAAATCCTAAATGATAAGATTGTAGCAAAGCAGATAAAGTGTTAGGGCCTGAAACAGTAACTTTATATTTTGCTCTAAGTTCTTGCAGTAAGAGTTCTTTTGTCTTTGGGTCTCTATAGCTTGAAAGTTCTGAGAATAATCCTTCAGTGGGAACATAAATAATCGCAAAATCTGTACTTTTAGGTGGAGCTATATATTTTGAATTAACTGTTTTAGCTTTTAATCTAAAGGCTGCCGCTAAATCTTTTCTCGCCTCAGCTTGAGCCTCTTTATTATTAGCATTGTAGGCATCATCAATTGCTTTATATTTCTCAACTGGCCAATGACTATCTATTGGTAATAAAACATCTTGAAGCTTTATAGCAAATTCAACTGTTTCTGATGTATCATCTTTCATTTTTGCATTAGCAATAAATTGAGATGCAGGAAGTAAGTCTTTTAGAAGAGCGCCTAACCCAAATTCCGCAAGAGTCCCGTAAGTTTTTACTCCACTTAAAATTCTACTAAAATTATCTTGGCTTTTATTAAGCTCACTGACTTGCTGGTTAAAAACTGAAACTTTTTCATCAACTTTAGTTAAAGCTCCTGTCATATCTTTAGCAATTTCTTTACTCATAGAACCAAAAGATTGACCAAAGGTTTCTTTAAATGAATTAAATTCATCTTTGAAAGTTTGCTCTGGGTTAACAGGTTTTTCAGGCTTATTTCTTATTAAAAAGAAAATAACCCCAAGATTAATAACAACTAATAATACGACTAAAACTATAATTAACGAATCCATATTTTAATATACCTCACAATTTTATTTTCCTCTAGCAATATCAATTTGCATCTGTGTCCATTGATCTCCAGGATCGTAGTCCGGGTTCTCTTCCATAAATGCTTTTTCATCCTGGAGCATTTCAGCTAGATCTCTTCCACATGGTTCGAAATCCTCATAGATATATTTTTTTTTATCTATCTCAGGTTTTATTTTTTTTCTTTTAGACATCTGCCCTCCTTTCATTCATTTTTTTAAGTTTTAAACCTTTATTCCAGGCAACCTGGGCACCTTTCTTTCCCTTGTTCCAAGGAACATGTCCTTTGTGACTTAAAGACATTCTCATTCTTGTCTCCATAGAAAATTTCTTTCCTTTATTCCAGGCAAGTTGAAGTCCTTTCTTTCCTTTATTCCACGGCTCATTACCTTTATTCCACATAAATTTTTTTAAATTTTTTCTTAATTTAGCTTTATGTTTTTCACTTTTAGGAACTCCCTTTCGCATTTCTGACATTTTCAATCTTGTTTCTTCTGATGCTTTTCTTCCTAAATTTGCTAATCTTATTTTTTGTCGGGTTTCCAAACTTCTCTTAACCCCAATATTTCCTTTTCTTATATTTTCAATATGTGTTTTACTCAGTTTTCTTCCTCTTCTCATTTTTGACAATTTTGCTTTAGTTTCTAAACTAGCTTTTTTTCCTTTGTTACCTTTTGATATTTTTAATCTCGTTTCTTTCGAAGGCTTCTTACCTAATAGTGGGTGCACCTTATTTAAAATTGCTGGGAAAGCATTTTTATTTATCCAATTTTCATTTTTGTAAATTTTTCTATTGTATTTTGTTTCATATAATCTTGCCTCATTAACAGTGTCGAAAGTCCAACAAAACTTAATTTTAAAATTTGACGGATTATTTTTAAATTCATTTCTTATTTCCCTACTACTTGTAAAGTAAACTACTCGTAGATCTTTTATTGGAGGCACCTTATTTCCCCATCTAACACCATGGTATTTCTTATTGTCTGACAATCTAGTTACTAAATAAGTATAAGGTTTGATTTTATTGAATTGTTTTGTTTTCATATTAATTTAAAACGCTATGCCCTCTGTTAGTTAAACATTTTTTGTAAATTACTTTTGATTTTGTCTCAGCGTTCGGTGACCATAACCAATGAGAAAAATCCCCAATTAAAGAACTATTGGCTTTAGCTATTGTTTTACAATGCTGTAAATCGTTCGTTATCTCTGATGCCTTGTCGCTTTTAAAAGTACCGCTTCTACCAGCTGTATCTATTACTGGTTTGTAAGAGCAAGCATTTACTGCCACAAAAGCAATTATAATAAATAAATATTTCATAACTTGATCCTATTTTGTTTAAGAAAAAAATCGATTTAATTGATGCCTAATCTTTTAGAATATTTAGGCAAAAAAAAACAACCCCTAGTGCGTACTAGGGGTTGTTGGATAGAAAGGATGATAATGCAAATTAACACTATCAAAATTATACAAAAAATATATTTAATTGATGCCTAAAATTCTATAAACTTTAGGCGTAGATTATGCCAAAGGTAAGAGACTTTTTAACTATAGAACAAGCTCTAAGTCGAGCACTTGAACATCTTTCAGATGAAGATTTACAAGCAACTAAAAAGAAGAAAATAACATTTCGGGATTATGCTGACCCAAGTAAACAAGATAGAAATATTACTCTTAAAGATACTATTGATTTAGACATAGCATTAATGAAAAAAGGGAAAGGCCATCCTTTGTTTGACGTTTATCAATCAATCATGGAAAAAGCTTTGGAAGGTCAAAATTTAAAGCCAGACGTTACGAAAACTCTTCTAAATATGGGTGAACGAGTTGGTAAATTAATGGGAGTTACCGAAAAGGCTATGGAACCATCGAGTCCAGGAGGTAGCTTAATTAGCCCAAAAGAAAAAGAAAATATTTACAATGCTATAAAAGATTTAGAAGAAAAAATTACCAATTTAAAAAGTTCAATTAAATAATGCCTTCTTATTTGCCAAAGAACCACATGATGCATTTATATCTCTACCTCTACTTCTTCTAAACAAAGAAAGAAATCCTGCATCTTGTATAGTCTTTGAAAATTTATCGATATTCTCCTGACTTGCGGCCTTAAAATTTTTATTTGAAAGTGGATTAAACTCAATTAAATTTAGTTTTGAAGGTACTTTTTTCATAATCTTTATTAACTCTTTAGCGTGATCCCCTGTTAAATTTTCATCTAAACATATCCACTCAATAAATATTGGTAATTTTGTTTTTTCATAATATTTTTTTAATTGCGGGATTAAAGAATTAATTGAATACTTATCATTAATAGGCATTAACTCTGATCTATGCTTTGGTATTGAGCTATGTAAACTCCATGCAAGATAAACATCTAGTTCATTTGCAGCCCACTCAATAGCATCTATATCATCTTTTTTAATACCAATGCCTACTGTACTTACTGTTATTCGGGTTCTGCCATATTCTAAGCCATCTTTATTTTTTGAATTATCGATAGCAATTTTAACGTTATCTAAATTTAAAAAAGGAGATCCTTCACCCATTAAAACTTGATTAGTTATTTTTTTTTGCGTGGACCAGTCATCTATATAATCCTTGCACAGTATTATTTGTGAAATAATTTCACCTGGCGACAAGTTTCTTACTAATTTTTTAGAAATTTGAGCTGTTGCACAAAACTCACAAGAAAGGTAGCAGCCCACTGAAACTGATAAACAAATCGTATATCTACTTTGAGTTTTATCTGGAATTAAAACTGTTTCAACATTTCTTTTGTCTTTAAGTTCTAAAAGAAATTTGATTGTTCCATCTTTTGATTTTTGAATATCTACAATTTTTGGTTTATCTAAACTGATTAAGTCTTTAATTTTATTTCTTAACTCAATTCCAAATGTTGTTAGTTCATCAAAACTTTTTATATTTTTCTTATAAACAGCATTAAAAAGCTGTTGAGATCTCATTTTAGCTTTTGTAGGTTCGACTTCAGCACTTTCTACCAAAAATACCTTAAGCTGATCAAAGTTTAAGTCGTAGAAATTTTGTTTTTCCATTTTAAAGATTGTAAAGGCTTAAGAGGGGTTTTAAAACCCCTCTCTATAAAAGTTAAATATTCTCAGATGATTTTTTTAAATGCTTAAGAACTTTTCCGGCATTGACGCCTTCTTTAATTCTATATCCAGAAGTTCCATTAGCATTTGTTTCTACCGCTTTTCTGGACTTTTGCATTTTGTTAAGAAATTCAGCCTGAGATTTGCTTCGGCTGAATTCATTTAACAATTTTGTGTGTCTATCCATAACACCCTCCTTGTTTTATATTATTCAACCTACTTTTAACTCATGTAGATGAGCCACTTTCTTACCATGTGGATGGTGATATCATTATAATATATAATAATTAAAGGATCAATAACTGTAAAATGAACAACAAAACCCTAGGAATAATTGCCATAGTATTTGGAAGTTTAGTCTTATACAGCTCACAAGAATATGCTTGGATAATATCTGCAATTTTTATTGGAATAGGTACTGGTATTTGGTTTTGGAAAGATAAAAAAAGTGACACAGAAAAATAATATGTCTAAGAGAATCTTTATTGTATACGGTCATCATAATACAAAAAAATGTTTCAATCAGGAAATTAGGGATACTTTTATTTCTGAAGCTAAAAAATTAGGTCATGACATTGATCTAATAAATTTACATGAAGAAAAACCAATACCATTTTATGATGGTTCAGAGCCTAGTGAACAAATTTTAAATTATAGAAAAAGATTAGAAAAAAGCGATGTATTATTTATGATCTCACCATGCTACAACTTAAGAGCAACTGCTATTTTAGAAAATTGGATAGATCTCGTTCTGGCTCCTAAATGGTTTTTTTCTTTTAAAAGACTTGTGGGAAATTGGGGATACCCTGTTGCTGGTGCGATGAAAAACCGTCAAGCAATTATGTCAATGAGTTATGGAGGTAACTGGTTTAGTATTCAAACCTGGTTTCAAAATATTCCTTTTAGAAGGATAAAGGCAGGTGTTCTTAAACTTGGAGGAATGAAAACAACATATATAAGATTTTATGAAGTCTTACCTGGGATGAAAGAAGAAAAATTTGCAGAACATATGGAAAGAGTAAAAAAATTAGTAAATAGGATATAAGATCAACAAATGTCTAAAAGATATAGTGGTAAGAGTAATAAGGATAGGAGCTTTAAGAAAAAAGCTAAACTTAGTCTTAAAGAAAAAAGAAGATTAAAAAGACAAAAGAAAAAGAAATAATGTGTGGAAGATACAAGATTTGTAAACCAGTCAGTAAAACGGTTGATCTTGTTAAAACAAATATAAAAGTGGAAGACACGGATAATTACAACGCTCATCCTAGCCAAAAATTACCTATCATAAAATCTTATACTAATGGAAAAGCTTTAGAATTGTATGAATGGGGTTTAATTCCAGCCTGGTCTAAAAAAATAGAAAAATTTTCTCCTCTAATTAATGCTAGAAAAGAAACACTAATGGAAAAAATTACTTTTAAAAATTTGATACAAACATCTAGATGTCTAGTTCTTGCAGATGGTTATTACGAATGGAAAAGAGAAGAAAAAAATAAAACTCCATATTATTTTACAAAAGAAGATGATGAATTAATGTTTTTTGCTGGTATCCATCAAAATAATCAATTTTGTATTATAACGAGAGAAGCCACGGAAAATATAAGTCAAATTCATCATCGAGAACCTTTAATAATCAATCAAAGCCAAATAAATAATTATTTAAATATAAAAAAAGATGCTATTGAAATTTTAAATTCTATCAAACCACCTAAATTAAAATTTCATGAAATAACAAAAGATGTAAACAATCCTTTAAATAATGACCCAAGTTTGATTGCTGTAGTCAATTAATTTCCACTTAACTCTTTAAAATTGTTAAATGTCCCATTTTTCTCTTATCTTTAATTTCTTTTTTTTTATAATCAAAAAAGAATTCGTTATCTTTAAAAGATTTATTTTGAAATTTCTCAATTTCGTTACCTAATATATTGTCCATCTCAGCGTTTGAAATTTTCTTAACTGGCTCCATTTTTAAATCACAGACTGCTCTAACATGATTTTCAAATTGACTAATATTAAAGGCATTTATTGTTAAATGCCCAGAATTATGAACTCTAGGTGCAATTTCATTCGTCAAAAGATTATCATTTTGGTCTATGAAGTATTCAACACACATAACTCCTATGTAACCTAATTTTTCAGCAATCATCTTAGCATTTGATTGTGCCTCTTTATATATCTTATCACTAATATCTGCTGGAATTTTTGAATGCTTTAAAATTTGATCTTTATGAACATTTTCTATTGGTTCATAAATATATGTTTCTCCATTAGAAAACCTCGATATAACAACTGAAATTTCTTTTTTTAAATTGACTTTTTTTTCAAGAATATAATCAGCTGTAAAACACCAATCTTTTTTTAAATCTGATAAAGAATTTAAAATAAACTGCCCATGCCCGTCATAACCTAAGGTATTAGTTTTCAGTATTCCTGGTAATAATTTTTCATTTTTCTTAACATCTTCAGCTGAATTGATAAATGCCCATTCAGTTGTTTTTATACCAAGATCATTAACAAAAGTTTTTTCTAATTTTCTATTTTGAATAATTTCGTTAATATTTGGTTTAGGTAAAACTTTTTTTTCTTTATTAATTTGTTTTAGTGTTTCAACTGGTATATTTTCAAACTCGTAAGTTACTACATCTACTTTATCTAAAAATTCTTTAATTTTATTTTTATTATCATATTTAGAAAATATAAATTGATCTGCGTAATTTTGGGCTGGGCCCTGATTATCATCTGAAATAACAATTGTTTTTACTTTTAATTTTCTAGCTGCCTGACACAATAAAGACCCTAATTGACCAGAACCAATTATACCTAGGGTAATAGCTGACATTAATTGTTATTTAAGTTTTTTTTTAACAGATTTTGTTTGTAATCTTTTCCACTTCTCGAGATTAGATCTAACTTTTAAGTCGAATGTTCCAATTATAGAAGCTGCATGCAATCCTGCATTAAATGCTCCATTTATAGACATGGTTGCCATAGGACATCCTTTAGGCATCTGAACTATTGATAATAAACTATCTAGTCCTTTAAGTTTTTTACTTTCAATTGGAACTCCAATAACTGGCACAGTAGCCAATGATGCTACCATCCCTGGCAAATGAGCTGCTCCACCTGCCCCAGCAATAATCACTGCAAAACCATTTTTTGATGCAGATTCAGCAAATTCAAACATTCTTTTTGGGGTTCTATGGGCAGATACAATAGAGACTTGAAACTTGATCTGTAAGGTTCTTAAAATTTTTTCACATTCTTTCATAATAGGATAATCAGATTGTGACCCCATTATGATTGCTACTTTATTATTTTGTTTCTTGAGTTTCACAAACCAATTTAATCAATTTTATAAATAAAAACAATAGAGTTTTAATTTCTTTTTTTTGACTAATTTATGCCAATCAAAACACAGATTTTTTTCTCATGTTAGAGTTATGAAAATATTATCTATTTTATCTTTGTTGTTTTTGTTAACTAATTGTGCTGGTAGCAACTTGGCCAAAGTGAAATTTGGTGAGCGTTGTACTGCTTCTGATGCAAAACAACTACAGGAAAAATCTTATGTGTGGTTTGTGAGCAAAGATGCCGCAAAGGATTTTGACAAAAGAATAAACAAATCAAACTGTTTAGATAGCTAAATTAATTATTAATTGTAGTTATTTATGTTAATAAGGGGTCTATGTATAGACCCCTTATTATTTATTGTATACTCTCATTTCTTTTTAATTCAAATTTAGTAGCAATGGATTTAAAGCCCTACCATCATATTTACAAAGACGGAAAGCTGTTCGCTTTTAAGAATATAAAAGACAGCCCTAAACGAAATCCTAATTTCAAGTGGAATTGGAGAGTTTTTAGTGAAGAAAAAAAGAAACTTAATATTAATTATCCTAGTGAACATGTGATTGATAAACAAGAAGTTTTAAAAAACCTTCAAAAACATAAATCAGATTCTTATGTTATGTGGCTTGATCATGCGAGCTTTATAATTAAGCTTGGAGATACCACAATTATTACAGATCCAGTTTTTGAAAAAAATTATGGACCTTTATGGTTTGGTCCAAAAAAATATATCGAGTCACCTTTAACATTAAAAGAACTTCCAGAAATAAATTTATTTTTATTAACGCATAATCATTATGATCATATGAGTATTAGAACTATAAAAAATTTTCCTTATAAGAATGCTGAAGTTCTTGTTCCCCTTAAACTTGGAAAATATTTTACAAGAAATGGATATAAAAAAGATAACGTAAAAGAGATGGATTGGTATGATAAAATTAAAATTAACGATGAAATCTCAATAACAATGCTTCCAGCTCAACATTGGAGTAAACGATGGATTTGGGGAGATGGAAATACAGATAGAAGTCTTTGGGGTAGTTTTTTAATCGAGTATAAAGGTAAAAAAATATTTTTTGCCTGTGATACTGGACCTGCACCTTTTTATAAAGATTTAGGAAAACAATTTGGTTCAATTGATTTAGGTTTTGGAAATATTGGAGCTTACAATTTTTTTCCTATCGCTCAAGAAAAAGATAAATCTATATTTCATACAAACCCAGAGGAACTTTTATCATTGATGCAAGACTTAAAAGTTAAAAAAGTAGTTGGAATGCATTTTGGAACTGCAATCTTAAGCTTAGAACCAATTTGGGAACCTCCAGTCAGATTTAAAGCAAACGCTGAAAAATTTGGATATAAGAAAGAAGATGCAATTGTATTTAAAATTGGTGAAATAAAAAAACTTGATGAATTAATTAACTAGCTTTTCTTTTATTTCTTTCTTTATCCAAAAGTTTTGTTAAAGCATCTACCATAATATCTGACGCTTTGAATATTTCATTAGATTTAAATTCGTGTGAAATATTCCTTTCAGGATCAGTTTTGTCTTCTATTATTATTCCTTCATCTGGAGAATTATTTTTTAGATAAATTAAAATTAACCACTCATCATCAGGTGCATCATCCCATTTAATAAATATTTCTGATGTTTCAAATCTTAAATCATGACATCTTAAAATACTTAAATATTTTGGAATATATCTTTTGTTGATTTGATAACATAAGCTATGGGCTGAACGATAAAAGCTTTCTAATGCAAATTCAATTTTTTGTCTTTCTAAATTGTAAACTCTTTCTTTCTCAAGTAATGCCGCTCGATCATCACCTTCTTCAACTTTGACTCCAAGTTGCTCGACTCTTTCTCTTATTTTTTGATCTCTTAATGCCTGATATTTTTGTTTAACTTTATTAATACGCTCTTGAACATCTGCATAAGACTCCCTTTGTTGGCTTAAAACAAATTTTTCTAGATTTTTTATTTCTAAAGCTTCACGCTTTCTAAATTTCTCAATTTTTTTCTCTAATTTAATTTGCTCTAAAAATTTTCTTTGCTTTTCAGCTTGCTCTCTTCTTACTTCAGCTTGTTCAAGCTTAATAAATCTTTGTAATTCTTGTTTTCTTTCTTTTTCAAGTTTAATCTCCTCTTTTAGTTCTTGTTCTTTAGCTTTTAGCTCGTTCTTTTGTTCAGCCTTTATTCTATTCTGGATCTCTTTTTTTTCTCTCTCCATTGCTTGAAGTTTAAGTCGCTTTTGTTTTTCTCTTTCCTCATGAATTACTTCTTTTATTTCTGAAAGTTTATTTGATATTCCTTGAAAGAAATTTTGAAGAGACTGATCTAAATTGATATTAAATCTAAAAACTGATTTTAATTTCTCGTTAGCTTTTAATAGGCCAAGTATTACTGTTCTTGTTTTTTTTTGAGACTTTGATCTCTTTTTGGCTTTTCTTTTTTTTACTTTATTTTTTTTTTTTCTTCTTCTCGAAAATTTTTTAATCTTTTTTTTTAGAGATTTTCGCTTAACCTTTTTCTTGAGGTACCTTTTTTTAAGTTTTCTTTTCTTTTTTTTCATACCTGTATTTAATTAAATATCAGGTTTTATGAATATATATAGTCTCTTGTTCTGTGGGCTGATTGAAAGTTTTTCACAATTTGTAATTGAAAAACAGCTAAGTCCCTATATCTAAAAGCAGCAGCACAACTTGCTAAATAAAACTCCCACATTTTTACAAACTTTTCGTCAAAAAGGTCTTTTACCTCTTTTCTTTTAGAAAGAAATCTTTCTAGCCAACTTTCTAGTGTTTTATCGTAGTGTCTAATAAGTGTTTCTGTGTCAGATACGATAAGCCCTGTTTTCTCAATAGGTTCTATAATTTGACTAAATGATGGGCAAACACCTCCTGGGAAAATATATTTGTTTATAAATTTGTTTGGAGGAGAGGGTTTATCTACAACACCTATGGTGTGTAGTAAAAATATACCATCCTCTTTAAGTAATTTATTCATTGACTCAAAAAAAGCTTTATAAAATTTTTTTCCTACGTGCTCAAACATTCCAACTGAATAAATTCTGTCATACTGGCCTTGAATTTCTCGATAATCAGCTAATTCAAAATTGACCTGATTGTCTAAACCAAGTTCTTTAGCTTTATTTTTGCAGTATTTAATCTGATTTTTACTTAAAGAAATTCCTAAAACTTCGCAGCCTTTTTGTTTGGCAATTTCAAAAGCCATTCCTCCCCAGCCACAACCAACTTCTAAAACTTTTTGCCCTTGTTTAATATCTAATTTTTTTACGATATGGTTTATTTTATTTTTCTGTGCCTCCTCTAAAGTTTTTGTATCATTCTTCCAATAAGCACATGAATACAATCTATGATCTCTATCTAAAAATATATCATAAAGTTTTTCACCTTTTTCACCCCCGATATCATAATGATGCTCTACATTCTTTCTTGATTTTCCAGGTAAATTAAAGTTTGATAAATATCTCCATATCTGAAATATCCTTTTAGAAATATAACTAGCTGAATTTACTTCTCTTCTCCCCAAATTTTTGACTAAATCCATTAAAAATTCTTTAAGAGATGCGTTCTCAATAATGATTTCACCACGCATATAAGCTTCTGGAAATTCCAATTCAGGATCTAAGATAAGTTTCCAATTAAGATTTTCTTTTAACAATTTAACGGTAACTGGATTATCCTTTCTTGGGCTCCCACAAATATATTTTTGTCCTTTGGAATCAATAAGGATCATTCCACTTTCTTTATAAATATTTGAAAATACTCTTGCTAACATCATATCTAAGCTGCCAAATTATTTTTAGTTATAAACTTTAAATTATTTAATTTGCTAGTTAAGTGCTTTTTTTCTTCAGAATTCAAAAGAACTAAAGGAGGTAATAAATTCTTAAAACTATCATCTTGTACAGACATATAACTATGAAGAGCTGATATTAAGTTATAGTCATCAAATGCTTTTCTAACTGCAATTAATTTCTCATTTTGAGTCTGTTCCTTTTTTTTTTCAAAATCATCAAAAACTTTTCTAGCAAGTGAAGCTGTTACATTGCAAATAGCTGAAATGATTCCACTGTTGCCCAATTCTAAGCCTTTTAATAGTTTTGTTTCAGAACCTGGAAAAATTAAAAAATTTGGAATTTTTAAATTTTCATAAAGATTATAACTAGAGTCTTTCACTCCAATAATATTTGGAAATTCAGAAACTAATTGTTTAATAAATTCTGGCTTAAACAAAAATGAACTTAATTTTTCAAAATTATATAATATAATTTTTACTTTTGGGATTTGCCTTATTATATTTTTATAAAAATTATAAACTCCTTGTTCAGTATTGGATGAATAATATGCTGGTGGCATGATTAACCAAGTTTTAAATTCGTATTCCATTCCATATTTAATTAAATTGATAGTATCATTTAAAGAATTACAACCGGTTCCAAAAAAAAATTGTTTTCTTAACTTATGATTTGCAGCTTTAGAAATTAAATTTTTTTTTGAATTTAAATCGATTAATTGACCTTGGCCTGTTGAACCAAAAAATATAACTCCATGTAGCCCACTTTTAATTGAGGATGCAGCATGTGCAATTGTTGCATCAACATTTAATGAACAATCATCATGTAAAATGCTGCAAGTAGCTGAATATACTCCTTTAATCATAATCTTACCTAATTTATTCTATCTAAGTTATATAGTTAGAATCAAGTATGAAAATTCTTTGTATTAACACAAGAAAAGGAATGGGAGATCAGATTATTTTTCTTCCTTATATTCATGCTATTTCACAAAAATTCAAAACACCCGTTTCTTTATTGGCTAAAAATAATTCTAGAGCTAAAGATCTCCTAGAAGGAGATAGCCATGTAAATGAAATTATTCCTCTTGAAAAAGAAATGGATGGAATGGGTGGAATTTTAAAATTAGCAAATGAATTAAAAAAAAGATCATTCGATAAAATTTTCATTTTTAATTCATCATTAAGATATAATTTAATTGCTAGATTGGCAGGTATCAAATCAATTTATCAATACCCATTTAGTTTTGGAAAAAAAGATAACATGGTTATTAGTGCAAAAATTTTTACTGAAGACATAACTGAAAAAGTTGTTTCAACAGAACCTAATTTAATAATTAAGAAAGAAAATAATAATTTTGATAAGAATTTTAAACATGTTATTTTTGGTATTTCGGCAAGTGGTAAAACTAAAATTTGGGATATCAATAATTATATAAGGTTAGGACAAGAGATATCAAAAAAGGTGAGGTGTAAATTTTACATAGCTGCCGGACCAAATGATATTGATCTGATTAATAAATTTAAAAACTCAAATATTGGAAAAAATTCTATTTCATTTGAAAAGTTAAGCATCAAAGAAACTCTTCCAATTATAAAAAATTGCGATGTTTATATTGGAAATGATACAGGTTTTGCTCATATATCTGTAGCTCTTAAAATTAAATCTTTAGTTATTTTCACGGACACACCAATTAAAGTTTACGGTCGATATGCTCCAGCGTTTATGTCTACTGTAGAGCCGCAAGGAGAGAACGAAAGTACTGTCCATAATACTTTGGGTGCTGACTCTATCTCTTTTGACGAAGTTTATAATAAATCAATTCAAATGCTTAACTAAAATCAGTTTTAATTATTTTATCTACTGCTTGATTTACAAGTTTACTTAATTCTTCTGTTTTAACATCAGTGTTTATATCAGGATGAATTTTCTGCTGTAATTTTTTTGCTACTTTTAATACTTCCTCTTTAGAGCATCCTTTTTTTAATCCTAGCAATTTATAAGCCTCATCTATAGATACACTCGATGATCCCTGAGGTTTATTAAACTGCCCTTGAGAAAATCTTCCAGAATTTTTTAAAAATTGAATTAATCTCCATAACTGAAACATTTGTAATGCGGTAAAGCCTTTTATCTTAAGACCAGAGAGTAAAATTAACCAGAAAGGTAGAGAGAAAAGAAATTTACCACCTATTGTAAATACCACAGTTAAGATTAAGGACAAATACACTGCAATTTTTTTGAGAATAAAGGCAATTTTTTTTGAGCTAGCTCTAGCAAATGCATTTAATAAAAGATAAATAATGACAAAAATGATAATTCCAATCAAAACTAAATTCATATAACTTTTTACCATGAAAACTCCTAAATTGAAAAAAATAGAATCTGTAAAAAAACATCATGGAATATTACTAGAGGATAATTATGCTTGGGTAGATCAACCTAATATTTTAGAGGTTTTAAAAGACCCAAATAAATTATTACCAGAAGTAAGGAGTTATATTGAGGAAAATAATTCTATTACAAAGGATTATTTTAAAGATGTAAAAAATTTACAAAAAAATCTTTTTAATGAAATTAAATCTAAAATAAAATTAGATGATACTTCATTAAAGTTTAAAGATAAAAAATATTATTACTGGAATAAAACCGAAGCTAAAGGAAATTATGGAAAAAATATCAGACAGCTTATAGATGGTTCTAAACCTGAAGAAATTTATTTTGATGGCGATCTTGAAAAGAAAAAATGTGGTTCAGAATATTTTGGTTTAGGAAGTATAAGTGTTTCTCATTGTGACAAATATATGGCTTATTCTTTAGACCTAAAAGGGTCTGAATATTTTACAATTTATCTTAGAGATCTTGATATTAATAAAAATGAACAGGATATAATTGAAAATACTAGTGGAAGTATAATTTGGTCTTTAGACAGTAAAAGTTTTTTTTATTCAAAACTAGATAAATTTCATAGACCTAGACAGATTTATAAACATGAAATTGGAACTCCAGTTAATAATGATGAATTAATATTTGAAGAACAGGACGAAACTTTTACTTGTGGTATAAGTTTGAGTTCAGATGAAAAATTTTTTATAATTTCATCTTCTGATCATATCACTACAGAAGAATATTTTTTTCCATCAAATATAAACTCGATAAAACCTGTATTATTCCAAAAGAGAGAAAGAGATGTTCGTTATTCAATCGACTCCTGGAAAGATTATTTTTATATCCAAACAAATAAAGACGCGAGGGATTATAAAATTCTTAGGTGTAAGATTGATGAGATTAATAAATTGGAAGAATTTATTCCTTCAAAAAAAGAAACTATTATTGGAGCGCTAGAATTTTTAGATGATTTTATTATTAGAAGTGAAAAAACGGATGCTATTCCTAAACTATTCATAAGAAATATAAAAACCAATAAAGAAGAAGAAATAAAAATTTCAGATGAAGCAATAGGTTGTCCTGGGGCTTCTTTAATGCAAAAAGATAGAAAAACTTCTAAAATTAGAGTTGGTTGGGAAAGTTTGAAAACTCCAGGTAAAATTTATGAATACGATATTTTAACAAAGAAAAAAAAACTTGTGAAAGAAACTGTAATTCCTTCAGGTCATGATCCAGATAAATATGTTGTCGAGAGAATAAAAGCTAAATCTCACGACGGCAGAATGATACCTATTAGCTTAGTACGTTTAAAAAATTCTAAACAAGATGGAAAATCAAAAATCTTACTTTATGCCTATGGAGCCTACAAACATAGTATTTCTCCATCATTTAGTGCCTCAAGGTTTTGTTTGGTAGATCGAGGAATAACTTTTGCAATTGCCCATGTTAGAGGAGGTGGTGATCTTGGTGATGTCTGGCATGAAGAAGGAAAAAAGAAATTAAAAAAAAATACGTTCTTAGATTATATTGCATGTGCTAACTATTTAATTGATCATAAATATACTTACAAAGGTGGAATTTGTTTTTATGGTGGATCAGCTGGTGGGCTAACTGGTGGAGCACTAGCTAACATGGCGCCTGAATTATTTTTTTCGATGCTTCTGCTTGTACCCTTTGTTGACACTATGACCACTATGCTAAATGAAAAATTGCCACTTACTCCAGCTGAATGGGAATTATGGGGAAACCCAATTGAAAGCAAAGAGTACTTTGAATATATTTATTCTTATTCTCCTTATAATAATCTTGATAATAAATCTTACCCTTCAATGCTGATAACTACTTCTCTTTTTGATAATCGTGTCTTATATAGTGAGCCAGTAAAGTATATTGCTAAACTAAGGGACGTTAAAAATGATAATAATGTTCAATTGCTAAAGTGCAAGATGGAAGCTGCTGGTCATGGAGGTATGAGCGGACGTGATAATGCTATCACAGAGTTGGCTGAAGAATATAGTTTTATTTTAAAAACTGCTAAAGTTGCTGATTAAACATTTTAAAAACAATTCTTGCTGCTAAAACCTATTACCACATTATTAGGATTAATTTCGAATTTTCTAACACAAGTAATATTATATTTCTTTGAAGAATAAATATAAAATCTGTTTCTAGTTTCTGAAAATTCTACTTTATCTGGTTGTCCATAAGCAATTTTAAGTTTTGACTCTGGTTTATTTAACCATTTGCTTAATTCTTTTTCTTCTTGAATTGTTTTTTCATCTATTTTTTTAGAAACAGATTGACAGCCTATAAAAAGAATAAACGAGCTGAATATAATAAAAAAAAATTTAATTTTGCCCATAATGATAAATTCATTTTATACCTAAAACTTATAAACAGAAATATTACCTACAGGTTGTAAAATGTCTCAAAACCTAACTTTTAAAGGATTTTTTCATCGAATCGGAGTAATTAGCATTAAACGGAGGTTGAATTATGATGAATAAATATTTTGAGTATAGAAAGCATAAAACTAATTTTAAAACAGAAGTAATTGCTGGAGTAACTACATTTCTTACTATGGCATATATTATGTTTTTAAATCCTTTTATTCTTTCTGGCGAATTTGCAGGACCAGAAAAAGGTTTCTTTGACTTTGGGGCAGTATTTACTGCAACAATAGTGGCTACTGCATTAGCTTGTTTTATAATGGCATTTTACGGTAAGACTTGGCCAGTTGGCCTAGCGCCTGGAATGGGAATAAATGCATTTGTTGCATTTGGAGTAGTTGGAGGTATGGGATATACGCCTCAAGCAGCTCTTGGTGCAGTTTTAGTAGCAGGTGTATTATTCTTAATTATATCTTTAACGCCAATAAGAGCATGGTTGATCAATTCAATTCCAAGAAGTTTAAAACTTGGGATAGGTGCTGGTATTGGTTTGTTCTTAGCAATTATAGGTTTGGAGATTATGGGAGTTGTTGGAGATCATCCTGTAACACTCGTAACTATTGGAGATATTAAAAATCCGTTAGTGCTTCTTGCATGCTTAGCATTTGTAGCAATGGTTGTTTTAGAAAAAATGAAAGTTAAAGGTAACATAATAATAGGTATACTTGTTTTTAGCGTTATAGCTTGGGGAACAGGATTAGCTAAGTTTAATGGTGTCGTAGGATCTATACCTCCAATGACTTATCTTTTTGATTTTGATCTAAAAGCTGCTCTAACTGCAGGAATGTCTACAGTAGTGTTTACTTTATTATTTATTGACTTCTTTGATACTGCAGGAACATTAACTTCGGTAGCTAATGTAGCAGGCAAAGTAGATAGAAACGGAAAAGTTCAAGATATTAATAAAGCAATGCTCTCTGATAGTGTTGGAACTGTTGCGGGAGCCATGATGGGAACCACTACGGTAACAAGTTATGTTGAGTCTGGAGCTGGAGTTAAAGCAGGTGGTCGAACTGGAATGACTTCTTTAGTCATTGGAGTTCTTTTTTTAGCTTGTTTATTTTTTGCACCGTTAGCAACTAGTTTACCAAAAGAGATTGATGGTGCTGCATTACTATATGTTGCTGTTCTTTTTGTTAGAAATATCACTGACATTGAGTGGAATGATATAGGTGAATCCGCACCAGCGGTTTTAGCTATGATTACAATGCCGCTTACTTACAGCATTAGTAACGGAATCGCTTTAGCATTTATTGCTTATGCATTAATCAGATTACTTACTGGAAAATTTGGAAAAACATCTCCAGCTATTTGGGTTATTGCAGCCGTTAGTGTATTAAGTTTTTACGTAGCTTAATAAATTCAAGGGCCAGTTTTCACTGGCCCTTATTTTTTGTGTTTCTTAACTAAATCTTCTACTTTAATCTCTTCGTAACGTTCAAAAGGTTGAACAATCCAAGGATTGCTATCTAATTTTTGAGCACAGAAATCTGGTTCAAAAGAGGAGTCTTTCTTTTTCCAAAGTACTGCGGTCTTAATATTTTTAATATTTCCTTTTAAAGGAGGATAATTTTTTAGCCATAGAATGCTTTTATTCAATGTGACTCCAGTGTCTGACAAATCATCACATAAAAGAATATTTCCTTTCATGTCTTGAACTGTAGAACTCATCTCTCTAGAAAATACCAATTCCCCTTGTTGATCCTCAATTCCTTGACCTGAGTATGACTCTACTGCAAGATAAGCACATTTTAATTTAAAAATTCTGCTTAGAACATCTATAATGGGCGCGCCACCTCTCATAATTCCAATTAAGATGTCAGGTTTAAATCCACTTTCATAAATCTTAACTGCCAATTTTTCTGTAATTAGATTATATTCTTTCCAATCTATGATAAGTTTCTCAGCCATAGAAAAAACTAAATTATTTTAAAGGAGTTGTAAATGAAAGCTTATTGGGTGTGTATATACGAAAATATTGATAATGCAGAAAAATTAGAGGAATATGCAGTTAAAGCTAGGCCAGTAGTAGAAAAATTTTCTGGAAAATTCCTGGTTAGAGGTGGAAAAAATAGAACTAATGATGGAATTGAATCTCCTAGAACGGCTGTAGTTGAATTTCCTGATTATAAAACTGCTATAGAGTGTTATGACTCTAATGAATATCAAGAAGCACATGATATTCTTAAAGGACATGTTGTAAGACATCATCAGATAGTAGAAGGAAGTTAATATTGAATAGGCTCATTATCTATTGATCTCCAAAGATACCATGTAGCTACCGAACAATAAGGACTAAATTTTTTATAAAGTTTATCTAAAAAACTTTTTGGAGGAAAATATTTTTTATTATAATTATTAGATATAGCTCTTAAAAGACCAATATCCTGAAGAGGCCAAATATTTGATCTATTAAAGGTAAATAATAAAATCATTTCGGCTGACCATCTTCCTATTTGTCTGAGTTCGGATAAATATAAGATTGCCTCTTCATCACTCATCTTTTTAATTAAATGAGGTTTAAATTCTTTATTGATTATTTTTCTTGCTAAATCTTTAATACCCCTTACTTTTTGCCTACTTAAACCACATCTTTTTAAAGTTATAACAGATAATTTATTTACATTTTTTGCGTTAATTCTTCCTTTGCAGCTTTTCTCAAATTTAGAAAAAACAGAGTTTGCTGCTGCTACACTTATTTGTTGACCTATTATGCTTTTGCATAGTGAAAAAAAAACATCATTTCTTGTTATTAAAGTTCCATCTTTATAATTATTGATTAATTTTTTCATAACTTTATCTTTTTTCGACAAAAATATTTTTGCCTTATTCCAATAACTCGGTTTTCTCATGCCCGCGGATTAACTATTTGTTTTTTAAGCTGAGACTCTCTTACAAATATTATTAAAGAACTTGCAATGACTAATAATGCTCCGAATAAGGTAAGGATCTTAGGAATTTCACTCCAAATTAAAAATCCAAAAACAATTGCAAATACTAAGCTTAAATACTTTATAGGTGTAACTAATGAAGCTTCAGCTAGTCTATAACTTTGAGTTAACATAAGGTTTGCTATACTTCCACATAAGCCCATTACAATAAAAATTATTAAGTCAATTAATGTTGGCATTTTCCATTCTACAAAAAATATTGAACCAAGACCAAGTAAAGTGCAGAGAAAAGTAAAATAAAAAGCTATTGTATAATTAGCTTCAGTTTTTGATAAAGATCTAACGCTTATCGCTACGCAAGCAAAGAAAATACAGAAAACTATTGGAGTGATATAGTAATAATTCAAATCAATAAAAGCAGGCTGAACTATTAATAACATTCCTATAAAACCTAAAAATACAGCCGACCAACGCTTTATTCCAACTTTCTCAGATAAAAAGAAAATGGAAGCAACAGTAACGAATATTGGTCCTCCAAAGGTTAAAGACACTACATCAGCTAAAGGCAATTCCCTTAATCCAATAAATAATGCAATGATAGCTGCGGCGCCAGTGATAGCACGGAACGCATGGAGACCTGGTCTAGATGTTTTATAAAAACTGAATAATTTATCTTTTGGTATGATAAAAAAAATTGGAATAAAACCGATAAAGAATCTTAAAAATAAAACTTGTCCAACAGGATAGTAATCAAGCCATTTCACGCAAATATCCATGACGGAAAAGCAAATTACGCTTGCAACCATGTACAATACGCCTATTTGATTTTGTGTTAACAATTTAATATCCTCATAAATTCTAAACATACTAAATAACTTATGAAGAAATGTACACTTGCACTTGGTTGTTTTTGGAAACCTGAGGAAAACTTCAAAAATAAACTTGGAATTATTGAAACTGAAGTAGGTTACGCTGGAGGTAAAAATCCTAATGTTACTTATGAGGAAGTATGTATTGGGGATACAGGTCATGCTGAAGTAGTAAGACTTACATTTGATGAAAAGTTAACTTCTTATAAAAAAATATTAGATTTATTTTTTAAAATGCACGATCCAACTCAAAAAGATATGCAATTTCCTGATGTTGGAACTCAATATAGAAGTGAAATATTTTATGAAAATGATGAACAAAAAAAAGAAGCCGAAGAAGTTTTAAACGAAAAAAATAAAGAATTTAATGGAAAAATTGAAACCAATATTTCAAAAATTAAAAATTATTGTAAAGCTGAACAGTATCATCAAAAATATATTGAAAAAAATAAAAGATGAAAAACTTAGTCTCTACGGATTGGCTTGAAAAAAATTTGAATAATGTAAGAATATTTGATGGAAGTTGGCATTTACCTAGTTCAAATCGAAATGCTTTAGAAGAATTTATATCTGTTCATATAGAAAACTCAAATTTTTTTGACATAGACAAGTATTCTAATCAGGAATCTAATTTACCCCATATGTTGCCTAAAAAAGATCAATGGGAAAAAATTATGTCTGACTTTGGAGTAAAAAATTCTGATCATATTGTCATTTATGATAATTCTGATGTACTTAGCTCTTGTCGTGTCTGGTACACTTTTTTATATTTTAATCATGATCCTGATTTAGTTTCTGTTTTAGATGGTGGTTTAAAAAAATGGTTAAGTGAAAAAAAAGATACTACAAGGAAAATTAAAAAATTTGAAACCAGCTCCTACTCAGCAAATGAAAATAATTCATTAGTTTTGAATAAAAATCAGATAATAGCTAATATTAAAAATAAGTCTTTTGAACTTATAGACGCAAGAAGTAAAAATAGATTTTTAGGACTCCAACCTGAACCAAGAGAAGGACTTAAAAATGGAAATATTGAAGGTTCAAAAAATATTCCTTTTACTGAATTAATTAACAGCGACAATACCTTTAAGAGTAAAAAAGAATTAATAGATATATTTCTGAGAAATAAAGTTGATCCAAATAAAAAAGTTGCTTTTACCTGCGGATCAGGAGTAACAGCATGTATTTTGGGGTTAACTAATTCTATCATAAGTGGTAGAAAGCCCGTTGTCTATGATGGTTCTTGGGCAGAATACGGAATTAAATAAAAATGAAAACAGGATCAAAGTTAAAAACTTTTTTAATAATTTTTTTAATCGCTATTTTTGTAATAATAGCTGCAAGGCATTTTATTGGTTTGCATTTTAAAAAAAAATTTAGTGTCAGACCAGCGCCTGGGGTAATTATTAGTAAAGTAGAAAAATCACTATTTTATAAAAGTATAGAAACATTCGGAACTGCTATAGCTCAAAGTTCTAAAGTATATAGAGTCCAAAAGGATAACATAGTTGGAAATTTAAATCTTGAAAATAGATTTGTAAAAAAAGGGGAAATAATAATTGCTTTAAAAGATGGAAAAAATATTATTGCTGACTTTGAGGGAAAAGTTGGAAAAAGAGAAATTGCGCAAGGTGTTCTTGGTTCAAATAGTTTAATCGTAACTCTCGATGATTTAAAAAAAATCGTAATAGATATTAAAGTACCAGAAAACTATGTAGGTATCTTAAAGCCTAATTTGAAAGCAGAAATAATAAATTCAGCATTTAATAAAACTTTCAAAGGTAAAGTTGAATCGATTAGTTCAAGAATAGATCCTTCAACTAGATCTATCCTAGCAAGAATTCTTGTAGATAATTCAAATTTTGAAATTATACCTGGTCAATTAATGACTGTAAAAATAATTTATGATGAAGTAAATCAAATCGGTGTCCCAGAAAGTGCGGTAACTATTCAAGGAAATACTGCCTTCGTATATATAGTAAATGCCAACATTGCCGAAAAGAAAAATATTAAAATGGGGAAAAGAAATTTTGGCAAAGTATCTATTATTTCTGGAATAAATGAAGGCGATATAGTTATTAGTGAAGGTATATCTAAAGTTAGAAATAAATCTAAAGTTAAAATTTTAAATCCATAAGATAAATATGTTTTTAACAGACTTATCCATTAAAAGACCTGTAGTAGCATCAGTAATGAGTTTAGTTCTTGTTATTTTTGGACTAGTAACTTTTCAAGAAATACCTACTGATGAACTACCTGACGTACAGCCCCCTGTAGTTACAATTCAAACAGAATATAGAGGAGCATCTGCTGAAGTAGTAGATACACAAATTACACAAAAGATAGAAGATTTTGTAGCTGGAACACCAGGACTTGAAACGGTCGATTCATTCAGTGAAGATGAAAGTTCTAGAATAACTCTAACATTTGAAAATGATTTAAATCTCGATAATGTTGCTAATGATGTAAGAAGCTCTGTCTCAAGAGTATTGGATAATTTACCTGAAGGGGCGGGACAACCTGAAATATTTAAACAAAGCGCAGGAATGAGGACTACTATGTGGCTCTCTTTTAACTCAGAAATAATGACAGATTTAGAGTTAACAGATTACGCTGATAGATATTTAACCGACGTTTTTTCTACTGTTGATGGTGTAGGAAGAGTGCGATTAGGAGGAGAAAGAGAACTTTCTTTAAGAGTTTGGTTAGACCCTATTGCGTTAGCTGCTAGAGATATAACAACTCAAGAAGTAGAACAGGTTTTAAATAGAGAAAATGTAGAATTTCCTGCTGGAAGAATTGAGTCTAAAGATATAGATCTAACTATAAAATTAGAGAAAGCTTATAAAAATTTAGAAAATTATAAAAAATTACCTCTTAAGAGAGCTAGAGATGGTTCCATAATTACTCTTGGTGATGTTGCTCGTGTAGAGTTAGGCGCAGAGTCAACCAGAACTTTATTTAAAGGGAATGGTAAACAAGTTGTAGGAATTGGAATTTATCAACAATCAGATGCAAATACGATTGCTGTAGCCAACGGTATCAAAAAAAAGATAAAAGAAATAAAACCATCTCTACCGCCAAGTACAACTCTTGAAGTTTCATTTGATAGAAGTAATTATATTAAAGCAGCTATTTATGAAGTGTATAAAACATTATTCATTGCTTTAATTTTAGTAACAATAATAATTTATTTATTTTTAGGAAATATAAGAGCCCTTGTTGTTCCATTAATTGCATTGCCTGTTTCTCTAATCTCAACTTTTTTATCTATTTATATTTTTGGTTTTTCTATTAATCTTTTTACTCTTATGGCTCTAGTTTTAGCTATTGGAATTGTAGTAGACGATGCAATAGTAATGTTAGAAAATATTGTAAGAAGAATAGAGTTAGGAGATAGTCCATTGGTTGCTGCGTATAAAGGGGCAAAACAAGTATCCTTCGCTATTATAGCAACAACTGTCGTGTTAGTGGCAGTATTTGTTCCTCTAATCTTTATTAAAGGCATAACAGGAGTTTTATTTACTCAAACTGCAATTACTCTGGCTTCTGCAGTAATAATCTCAAGTTTTGTAGCTCTCTCTTTAAGCCCAATGCTTGGAAGCAAGTTCTTAAAGAAAAACATGAACAAATCAAAAATTGTAATAAAATTTGAAAAGTTTTTAAAAAATTTAACTCAGCTTTATAAGATATCTCTTTTAGGTTGGATAAAAAAAAAGAAAATAATTACATCCTTCTTAATTGGTACTCTTGCTTTAACTATTTTTTTATTTAATTTTGCACCGAAAGAATTAATAGCACCAGAGGATCGAGGAGCTTTCTTTGTAATTGTAAAAGCTCCCCAAGGATCAGGTTTTAATTTTACAAAAACTAAAGCTGAAGAAATTGAAAAACTCTTACTTCCTGAAGTAGGTAAAGGAGAGTATAGAAAACTTATAATGAGAGTACCAGGGTTTGGAAAATCTGCAAAACAAGTTAATAGTGGCTTCATTATTGTGCTTCTAGAACCTTGGTCAAAAAGAGATCGGCATGGAGTTAAAATAATGAGGGAGTCTTTTGGAAAAATAGGAAAAGTTCCTGGGGTTCTTGCATTTCCTATAATGCCACAAGGAATTCGAACTGGAGGAGTAGAAAGTCCTGTTCAATTTGTAATATTAGGGAATACTTACGATCAACTAATTAAATGGAAAGAAATAATAAAAAAAGAAGCCAGAAAAAATCCAGGCCTTGTATCGATACAGGACGACTTTGATCTAAACAAACCTCAGCTAAATGTCCAAATTAATCAAAAAAAAGCTGCTGATTTGGGAGTTTCTACAGAAGATATAGGTAGAACAATAGAAACTATTTTTGGCTCAAAAAAAGTTACAAATTTTACTCAAGATGGAAAAGAATATTCAATTATTCTCCAAGGGGATATTAAGGATAGACAGGAACCAGAAAGCATAAGTAAAGTATTTGTTAGATCAAAAAATAACGGAAAGCTTGTTTCTATTTCTAATTTAGTTGAATACGAAGAAGAAGGTCAGTCTCCTTTTTTAGCAAGATATAACAGACAAAAAGCAGTTACAATTTCAGCAAGACTAGCAGGGGACTATTCGTTAGATGAAGCACTAAAATTTTTGGTTAATGTTGTAGAAGAAAATACTCCTCAAGCTCAAATTGCTTACAAAGGAGAGAGCGAAGAATATAAAAAAACGAACACTGAGTTATACATTATTTTTGCTTTGGCTCTAATTACTGCCTATCTTGCTATGTGTGCTCAGTTTGAAAGTTGGAAACATCCGCTCACAATTATGCTAACTGTTCCTATGGCTATTCTTGGAGGACTGCTTGGTCTTTTGGTCGTAGGATCTTCTTTAAATATTTATAGCCAAATAGCATTAATAATATTGATTGGGTTATCCGCTAAGAATGGAATTTTAATTGTAGAATTTGCAAATCAATTGAGAAAAGAGGGGAAGAATCTAGAAGTGGCTGTATTTGAAGCAGCAGCTATTAGATTAAGGCCAATCTTAATGACAAGCCTATCCACTATCATAGGCGTGCTACCTTTAATCATAAGCTTTGGGCCTGGTGCAGCAAGCAGACTTACAGTGGGAATTACAATTTTTGCAGGAATGATTTTTTCTACTTTTTTTACACTATATGTAATACCCACAATCTATACGGTGATTGGAAAAAACACCCAAAGAATTGATGCTGTAGAAATTGAGTTGAACAAACAACTTAAAAAATAATATATTTATTTTTATCTAGATTTTTTTTACAAAGTGTAAGTTGTTTCCTGTATTTACTCGCCAGCTCTTTTACTGATTTCGCATAAATAATAGCTTTTTTATCTTTTGAATAATTTTTATAATCTCCCCAGCCTTTATAATAAGCTAGATATTGTCTGTAGGCATCTTTTTTAGATATTTTTAATAGCTTAGAAGTTTTATTAATATACCATCCTATAAAGTCAACTGAGTCTTTAAAACGAGCACGTGTTGCAAGAGGGTTCTTTGTTTCTCTTTTATATTGCTCCCAAGTACCTTTCACAGCCTGAGAATAGCCAAAAGAACTAGATGGTCTTTTAAACGGAATGACTTTAAATAATTTTTTTCTGGGAGGTTTAGCCAACCAATTAAAATCACTCTCTTTTTTTACAAAAGCAAGCTGTAAGTGTATAGGTGCTCCCCATTTTTCATATGAAGCCTTAGCATGTTTGTACCAAAGATATCTTTCTTCAAATATTGCACAGCTATTTTGAGTATTTTTTGGAATTGAAGAACAAGCAGCTATTAAAAAAAAAATTCCAATAAATAAAGTTTTTTTAAAAAGAATCATTTCTTAAATTATATAAGAAATTAATTTAGCTTTCTCCATTTTTCTGGTTTAATAAAAGACCCTTCCCATATTCCCAATTTTTCTTCTTTTGCAAAATTTTCATCAAGTATATACAGTTTTGAATATTTTCTATAAGCTATTGCATAACCATTACGCACCATCCATCTGTTTAAATCTATTTTACCTTTTAAACATTTTCCCAAATATCTTTTATATCTATCTTTTCCTAATAAAATACATTTTACAGGTTTGTTGCCAATTTTTTGAGTCAGTTTTTTTTTAGATAATTGTCCACAATAATAATCTTTTTGAAAATTTAAAAACATTACTTGGAGGTAAGGTTTTTTACATTTTTGTCTCATTTCGGGAGCATCAATACCTTCTAATCTAATTTTATAAGATTTAATATGAATTGTATCTCCATCAACTACTTTTGGAATTCCAATAATTTCTGATGCTTGAATATTTTGAAAAAAAAATAAGATCAAGATTATTATTATGTGTTTATTCATAAAGTTATTTTTCTTAATAAAAATATTAATATTACTCCAAACATATTACCCAACAAATCATAAAGCTCGAAAGCTCGATTAGCAATAAAATAGTGTGAGATTTCTAAAAAAATAGATATAAAAAAAATAAAATAAAGATTAGTAAAAATTCGGATCTGTTTTAAATTACAAATCACAGCTAAAGTTGTAATGTACATAAAACAAAATAAATGATTAATTGAAGTCCCTATAGGGTTGTCAACTAAATTTGGTTGTTTTCCTAAATCTCCATAAAAAAAATATCCGATAAGACTTCCCGGAAATAGATATAAAATGAACAATGTTATTAAAGAGAAATAGTAAAGATATTCAATCAACTTTATGACATTATTTTTCATTATAAATTTAATATAGTACATAATATCTGATATTTAACTATTATGAGCAAATTAATCTTAACAAGACACGGCCAAAGTGTATGGAATGCAGAAAATAGATTTACAGGGTGGGTAGATGTTGATTTATCTGAGAAAGGAATTTTAGAAGCTCAAAAATCTGGTCAATTAATTAAAAATTTAAATATTATTATAGATGTTTCCTACACATCTTTTTTAAAAAGAGCCATCAAAACTCTTACTACCATTCTTCAGGAAAATAATTTGGAACTTAAATTTAATACTTCTTGGGAATTAAATGAGAGACATTACGGATCCTTAACAGGTTTAAATAAAGAAGAAACTAAAAAGAGAATTGGCGAAGAACAGTTTAAAAAGTATAGAAGGTCTTGGGATATACCACCACCACCAATGGCTGAGAACGACAAAAATCATTCTTTATTTAGTCCATTAAACCCAAGTATACCTGTGGGAATGATACCTTTTACTGAGTCTTTAAAAGATACATACAAAAGAGTAATTCCTTATTATGAAAAAGAAATTCAAAAACATATTAAAGAAAATAAAAATGTTCTAATATCAGCTCATGGGAATTCACTAAGAACACTATGCAAATATCTATTTAATATTTCCGATCAAAAGATCAATGAACTCGAAATTCCAACAGGAAATCCTTTAATAATTGAATTTGATAACAATCTTAAAATTCAAAAATATTATTATCTGGATGAAACTAGAGCTAAACCTATTATTTTTAATCAGTAATCTTTAAATTTGATAATTTGTTATAAATTTCTATTGCGTTTAAGTGATAAAATTTTTGCTTACTTTCATTTCCAATTAAGGAATTTTCCTTAATTAGATAGTTCCATATCTTGTTCATAGAAAATTTTTTATCTTTTATAGAACTAAAAACACTTTCATCTAAAATTTGAAGACCGGTAAAAATAAATTCATTACTATTGTCTCTGCTAATCACTCCGTCATTGAGATTAAAATCTCCCTTAAAAGAACTATCAAAGCTCAAGTTTTTATTAACAAGCAATAAGCAAGGTTTTTTCTTTTCAAAGTATAAATCTTCCAAATCTTTTAATTCATTATAATAAGCCTTACTCCATAAAGTATCTGGATTAATTGCTATAAAAGGTTTTTTGAAAGATCTAGTAGCGTGAAATATTCCTCCTCCAGTATCAAGCAAAATATCCCGTTCATAAGAAATTGTAATCTTTATTTTATATTTTTTTTTATTTATAAAATCTTTTATTTGACCTGGAAGATGATGAACATTAACCGCTATTTCCTCTACACCATGATTAATTAATAGCTCTATAGCTCTCTCAATTAAATTCTTGTTCCCTATTTGAATTAATGGTTTTGGAATTTTAAAGGTAATGGGCTGCATTCTTTTTCCTAATCCAGCAGCTAAAATCATTCCATGTTTAATTTTCATATTTTAACCTTTTTTAATTTTTTCAACGGCAGATGTTTTTTAAATAATATATTCAGTTTATCAAAAATAGGGTTTTTCATTCTTCTTTCAATAAGCAGCCAAGTGTAAGGTAAATATTTAATATAGTTTGGTTTTTTGTCTCTTTTATATAATCTAACAAAAATTCCAAGTATCTTTAAGTTTCTTTGAACAGATAAAATATCAAAATCATTTTTTAGATAAGATTGATTTTTAGCTTTAAATTTTGTTTTTTGTAAATAATATTTAAATAAATTATCTTGTAAATTTTTTGACATCTTAATTCTCACATCATCAATTAATGAAGCAACATCATATAAAGGATTGCCAATTATTGCATCTTGACTATCAATGAGGCTTAATTTTTTTTTGGTCACCATAATATTTGATGCATGAAAATCTCTATGAGTAAAACAATCATTTTTAAAATATAGTTTTTTATAAATATTATTTAATTCTTTCTTTAATATTTTTTTAATTTTGCTAAGTTTTAAATTTTTAGAACAATGCTTTAAATACCAATCAAAAAATAAATCTGACTCTTTGTGCAGATGAGTAAGAGAATATTTAGTAAATTTTATTTTTTTTCCACTAAAATAATATTGATTTTTAATTTTAATTTTTTGAAGTTTAATAATTAATTCAATTAATTTTTTATAATCTTTAAGCTTATTTTTTTTATTTTTGATGTAATCAAAAAAAGACTTATCACCTAAATCTGAAATTTCAATCATATTATTTTTGTAATAATTATTAAGAAGTTTAGGTGATGAAATATTATGACTATTTAAAATTTTATTTATTGCAGAGTAGACAATTAAATTTTTATATTGTTCTTTTCTAGCAAAGACTACTATTGAAGTTTTATTGTTCTTTTTTATCCTATAAAATTCTCTAAAAGATGCGTCTCCAGAAATTTTTTTCAATTTATAATTCATTTTTATTAATATCTTTCCATTTTCCTTGTCCTACAAGACTCAATTCTCTCTCGTTCTCTTTGTTAGAATAATTTAACCTTAACTCTAATCTATTTACTAAATTTATCTCAACTAGTTCAGGCCATTCAATTATTTTAATTGAGTCAAGACTCTCTTTAAAAATACCAAGCTGATCTAACTCCTTCTTGTTTTTAATTCTGTAAAGATCATAATGCATTACCTTCAAATTTTTAATATCGTATTCATATAATAAGTTGAATGTAGGACTTAAAACTTCTGTTTCCTTAACCCCTTCTCTTTTTTGTAAATAATTAATAAAATTTCTTGCAAAAGTTGTTTTTCCAACACCAATTTCTCCAATTAAAAGAATGCAATCTTTCTCAGATACATTGTCTGCAATTTTATTTGAAATTAATTTAAGATGATCTAAAGATTTAATAATCATTAGCTACTAATCTAGTAGCGATAAGTATCTGGTTTAAATGGTCCTGATGGTTTAACGCTAATGTAATCTGCTTGTTCTTTTGACATTTTAGTTAACTTTGCACCAACTTTATCCAAATGTAACATGGCTACTTTTTCATCTAGATGTTTTGGTAAGACATAAACTTTCTTTTCATATTTGTCTGAGTTATTCCATAATTCTATTTGTGCAATTACTTGATTGGTAAAAGAAGCGCTCATTACAAAACTAGGATGCCCAGTTGCACATCCTAAATTTACTAGCCTACCTTCTGCTAATAAAATAATTCTTTTTTTGCTAGGCAATTCTATTTCATGAACCTGAGGTTTTATTTCATTCCACTTATAGTTTTTTAAAGCTTCAACTTGAATTTCATTATCAAAGTGACCAATATTACATAATATTGCTCTGTCTTTCATGTTTCTCATATGATCTGCTGTTACAATATCCTTATTTCCTGTTGCGGTTACTACAATGTCAGCATCTTGTATTGCATCGTTCATTAAAACAACTTCATATCCTTCCATTGCTGCTTGCAAAGCACAAATTGGGTCTGTTTCTGTTACCATAACTCTTGCACCAGCTTGTCTTAATGATGCGGCACTTCCTTTTCCAACATCACCAAATCCTGCAACAATAGCCACTTTACCTGACATCATAACATCTGTAGCTCTTTTTATCCCATCTACTAAACTTTCTCTACAACCGTACAAATTATCAAATTTAGATTTTGTAACTGAGTCATTTACATTTATTGCAGGTATTAAAAGCTCGTTCTTTGCTTCCATTTTTTTTAGAGCCAGAACACCTGTTGTAGTTTCTTCTGAAACACCTTTAACATTTTTAAGCATATCTTTATATTCTTTGTGCATTAAAGCTGTGAGATCTCCTCCATCATCTAAAATCATATTTGGTTTCCAATCTTTCTTTCCTTCTATAGTTTGTTTAACACACCACCAATACTCTTTTTCTGTTTCACCTTTCCAAGCAAATACAGGTATACCTGCTTTTGCAATTGCTGCGGCTGCATGATCTTGAGTAGAAAAAATATTACAAGATGACCATCTAACTTCTGCACCTAAATCTACTAAGGTTTCAATTAAAACAGCAGTTTGAATCGTCATATGGAGACATCCAAGAATATGTGCTCCCTTTAAAGGTTTTTTACTCTTGTATTCTTTTCTTAATGCCATTAATCCTGGCATTTCCGTTTCTGCTAGAGAAATTTCTTTTCTACCAAATTCAGCTAGATTAATATCTTTTACTTTAAAATCTTGAGACATATTTTAGAGTTATTTAACAACATAAATGAACGTTATCAAGAAAGATTGCTAAGAAAATTTTGGCAGCAATACTTCGACCTGGGCACCTCCTTTATTTAGTCTATTTGAAGCTGATATTGTTCCTTCATGCAATTCTACAATATTTTTAACGATGTTAAGTCCTAAACCAGAGTGTTTTCCAAAGCTCTCAGGCCTATTACTGTAGAATCTTTTAAATATTTTTTGAGGAGAGGTTTCAGAAAAACCTGGGCCTTCATCTTTAATTAATATTACAAGATTATTTGAAGTTTCCTCAACTTCAATTTCTATCTTTTTATTATCACCACTAAATGAAATAGAGTTGTCTAATAAATTAGCTATTACTTGCTCTAATCTATTTTCAATACCCAAGATATAATGACCATTTTTTGAAACTATCTTCTTTTTAATATTTATCTTAATTTTTTTATTTTGATTTTTTAAATCTTGTTTAAAATCATCTGCAACATTAGTAATTATTTCAATCAAATTAACCTTACTCATTTGTTCTCTTGACCACGAAGCTTCATCTTTTAACATTTGAGAATAATCAGTAATTAATCTTTCAATTCTTTCAGCATCATGATTAATGATTTTCAATAATTTTTCACTTTCCATTTTATCAGTTGTTTTATCTAATAATTCTGAAGCACTTTTTAATGAAGCTAAAGGATTCCTAATTTCATGCGCTAGGTCATTTGAAAAAGTTTCTGCTCTAGTAGTTCTTTTCTGAAGTTCCTTCGTCATCTCATCAATAGATTTTGTTAATTTTCCAATTTCATCTTCTCGAACAAAAAAGTTTTTTATATCAATATTTTTATTAGACTTTTTTTTTATTGCTTCACTAAATCTTACTAATAAACCAATTGGTTTTAAAATATATTTATTTAAAAAAAGAGAAAAAATTAAAATTACTAGTGTTACAGCCAAAACAGTTCTAAGTATAAAAGCCTTTCTTTCTTCAACTGCATTAAGAATGTCATTTGCTTCTTCAGATACAACAATATAGCCTGCGTCTATCTCATTAAGTTTAATTCTACTCAATGTACTAACAAAAAAATTATTTTGAATATTTTCTGAGATTATTATTGGTTCATTTTGATATTTATTCAATATAGCTTCTTTAATTATATTTTTATTTTGTTTTTTTATTAATTTTTTTGAATTACTTTTTTCTTTAATCTGTCCATCAATTGTTTCTTCTATAATTATATCTGATCTTGTAAATACATTTTGATCTAAATCTAAAATATTAGTGTCTCCAATTAAATCTCCATTAATATTATAAAATTGTACTCTATCGAGACTTTGAAATAAAAACCTAGTAGAAAATAAAAAAGTTCTTATATCTTTCTCGTTAAAATCGATATTCAATCTTTCTAGGTGATCAACAGTATTATTAATTACAATATAGTGATCAGCTGTTCTTTTTTTTATAAGATTTGGTTGAATGGCTTTTAGATAAAGTATTGTAAAAAGACCCAATATAGAAAAAACACCTAAGTTAAATAGTAGAAATTTTTTTAGTATAGATGCTGATTTTTTTTGTCTCATTAACTAACATTCCATCTATACCCACTTCCATATCTAGTTTCAATTGCAGAAAACTTTTCATCAACTTTTTTAAACTTTTTTCTTATTCTTTTGACATGACTATCAATAGTTCTATCCTCAATTTCGGTATTTTCCTTGTAAGCTATGTCCATTAAATGAGCTCTTTCTTTTATCACTCCTGGTCTCTTTGCTAACTCTTTAACAATTAAAAATTCCGTTGTCGTTAGTTTGTCAGGTAAAGGTTTTCCACCCCATTCGCATTCTAATTGAGAAGGGTCTAGTTTTAATTTTCCATGGGTTATAATATTTTTTGTATCATCAACTACATTGGTTTTTTTTCTTAATTGAACTCTTATTCTCTCAATTAAAACTTTTGTCGAAAAACCACCCGATTTTTTTACAAAATCATCAGCTCCTAATTTTAAACCTAGTAATTCGTCAACTTCTTCGTCTTTAGAAGTTAAAAAGATTATAGGAATTGACATTTTTTTTCTTAATTTTTTTAATAATTCCTCTCCATCCATTTTTGGCATCTTAATATCCAAAACTGCCAAATCGGGTGGATTTCTTGTTAGTCCAATCAATGCTGACTCTCCATCTATATAGGTCTGAACTTTAAAACCTTCTCTTTCAAGTGCAATGCTTATACCAGTTAAGATATTTCTATCATCATCTACTAATGCAATTGTTTGTGTCATATAATCATTTTCAAGATCTTAATGTCAAAATTTAGGCGTCTAATGTGCTTCACCCCAATTATTACCAGAATTAATACTTACCTCCAATGGAATTGAAAATTTATGGTGTTCTGAACTAGAAATTGAAATCATAGCATCTTTAATGATTTTTTTAATTTCATTTTCATCTTTTTTCAAACATTCAAATATAAGCTCATCATGTATCTGAAGAAGCATTTTAGCTTTGTTTTTCTGATCTTCTAAAATTTTATCTATCTTTATCATTGCGAGTCTAATGATATCAGCTGCTGAACCTTGAATGGGGGCATTAACAGCTGCTCTTTCTTGAAAACTTCTTACACTAAAATTTTTATCATTAATTCCCCGAAGATGAATTCTCCTGCCAAAAATATTATTAACATAACCCTGCTTTCTGCAGATTTGAATTGTAGAATTCATATAATCTTTGATCTCTGGAAATTTTTTAAAATAGGAATTTATAAAATCTAATGCTTCTTGATTAGATACAGATATTTGTTTTGCTAAACCATATTGTGTAATACCATAAATAATTCCAAAATTTATTGCTTTAGCTTTTCTTCTAAAATCATCTGAAACTTTATTTAATGATAAACCAAAAACTTGGCTAGCAGTTAAAGCATGAATATCTTGATTGTTTTTAAAAGCTTTTTTTAACTCTTTGACATCTGCCATATCTGCTAGAATTCTCATTTCTATCTGATCATAATCAGCTGAAATAAGAATATTATCTTTTTCTGCTATAAAAGCTTTTCTAATTTCTTTACCATCTGAAGTCTTGATTGGAATATTTTGTAAATTTGGGTCACTAGATGCTAATCGTCCAGTATTAGTCGCAGCTAAAAGAAATGAAGTATGAACTCTTTTTGTTTTATTATTAATGTGCTCTTGTAAAGCATCAGTATAAGTGCTTTTTAATTTTGATACCTGTCTCCATTCTAAGACTAAGTTTGGAAATTTATGTCCCGTTAATGCCAAATCTTCTAAAATTTTAGCACTTGTAGCAAGACTACCCTTCTTAGTCTTTTTTAATTTTGCAATTTTTAAATCATTATAAATTATCTCTCCTAGTTGCTTTGGAGAACCAATATTAAATTCTCGGCCTGAAATTTTATAAATTTCTTTTTCTATTTTTTTTAATCTTTCTTCAAACTTTTTTGATAATCTTTTTAAATATGTGTCATCAACTTTAACTCCATTTATCTCTAACTTTGATAGCAACTTAACCATTGGTTTTTCAAAGATTTCATAAACTTTATTTAATTTCTCTTTATTAACCCTATCTAGCAAAAGATTATAAAGTCTTAATGTTATGTCTGCATCTTCAGCAGCATATTTAGTTGCTTCTTCTAAGTTTACATCGGAAAAATTCAACTGTTTTTTTCCAGAACCAACAACATCTTTATAAGAAATAGCTTTATGACCTAAATGTATTTCTGAAAGTGTATCCATATTATGCCTATTATTTCCAGCATCTAAAACATAGGATAGCAACATTGTATCTTCTACGGGATCTATTTTAATCCCATTTTTTTTTAAAATAATAAAATCATATTTGATGTTCTGGCCAACTTTTTTAATGCTAGGATCTTCAAGCAAAGATTTAATCTTTTTTAAAACCAATTGTTTATCTAGTCCTTTAATATTCTTGTGTCCTAGAGGAATATAATAGGCTTCATTAGGAGCATAACTAAAAGAAATTCCAACTAATTCTGCTTCTAAAGGATTTAAAGATGAGGTTTCAGTATCTATAGAAATTAATGACTTTGTATTTAAAATATCTATTAATTTGTCTAAATTTTTTTCATTTAAAATACTTTTATAAAGCTTGGTATCTATTTTAGTAGTTTTAGATAGTTTATTATTAACTTTAGAATTGCTAACATTATCTTTGTCTTCGCCATAAAAACTTATTGCCTGACTTAATAATCGATTAAACTCCATTTCTCTTAAAAAATTATAAAGATTATCTTTATTTATTTCTTTGATTATAAAACTGCTTGGATCATCTTTAACTGGAACATCTTCTTTCAATTTAACTAATTTTCGACTTAATAATGCTTTATCGCTATTTTCTAATAACGTCTGTCTTCTCTTATTTTGTGGAATTTCAGAAGCTTTTTTTAATAAAGTGTCTAAATTTTTATATTTGTTAATCAATTCAGCTGCCGTTTTAATTCCTATACCTGGCACACCAGGAATATTATCTGAGGGGTCGCCTGCTAATGACTGAACATCTATAACTTGATTAGGTTTTACTCCAAATTTCTCCAGAACTTCTTTCTCTCCAATAATTTTACTTTTCATTGGATCATACAATCTAATTTTATTAGATACTAACTGCATTAAATCTTTATCAGACGAAATTACCGTAACTTTTGCTCCAGCATCTGTTATATGTTTTGCATAGGTAGCTATAAGATCGTCTGCTTCATAATTAAGAAGTTCTATAGATGGTAAATTAAATGCTTTGACTGATTTTCTTATATATTCAAATTGAGGTATTAAATCCTCTGGAGCTTCAGACCTATTTGCTTTGTATTCACTATAAATATCATTTCTAAAGTTCTTTCTAGCTGAGTCAAAGATAACTGCAAAATGAGTTGGTTTATTAATTGAGTCATCCGATCTCGAGTCTTCTAATAATTTAAAAAGCATAGAGCAAAAACCACTTACTGCACCAGTTGGAAGTCCATCGCTTTTTCTAGATAATGGTGGCAAGGCATAATAAGCTCGAAAAATATAACCTGATCCATCTACAAGATAATAATGATCTTTTTTTTTTATTGAACTCATATATATATATTACATTAATTTTTAACCTATATTTAATCAAACTATGAATAAATACGCTTTAACTGTTGAAAATCTCACAAAGGTTTACTCGGATTCTAAAAACAAAAAAGAAAATAAAGCACTAAATAATTTAAATTTTCAGGTCAATCAGGGAGAAGTATTTGGTTTACTTGGTCCTAATGGAGCTGGCAAGACTACCTTTCTAGGTATTTTGGGTGGAACAGTTTCAAAAACAAAGGGTTATATAAATGTTTGGGGTTTTGATCTTGATAAAAATCCTAGACAAGTAAAAGCCTCTATTGGAATTGTCCCCCAAGAAGTTAATCTTGATGCCTTCTTTAGCCCTAAAAAATTGCTAGAATTGCAAGCCGGTCTATACGGGGTAACTAAAAAAGATAGAATTACTGACTTAATTTTAAAAATGGTAGCATTAGAAAATAAAGCCAATGCTTATTCTAGAAGCTTATCGGGCGGTATGAAAAGAAGACTACTAATTGCTAAAGCAATGGTACATCAACCACCTATCTTAATATTAGATGAGCCTACAGCTGGTGTCGATGTTGAGCTAAGAAATAATCTTTGGAATAATGTCAAAGAGTTAAATAAGGAGGGTGTTACAATTATTCTTACCACACACTACTTATTTGAAGCACAAGAAATGTGTGATCGAATAGCCATTATAGATAAAGGTAATTTAGTTGCTCTTGATACAACTCAAAAACTTTTAGATAGAATTCAGACAAAAAAAATAAACTTCAAAGTTAAGAATATAGAAAAAGATAAGATTTTAAAAATGGAAGGAATACAATTTAAAATCAGTTCTAATGACTCAATTTCAGTTACTTACGAAAAAAATTCACTTAATTTCGGAGAAATTATTAATTATTTCAGTCAAAACAACATAAAAATACTAGATATTGTCACAGAAGACGGGGATTTAGAGGATGTATTCGTACAATTAACAAATAAGTAGATTTAAGTTAAAAAAAAGATAAATATATACATATGGAACTTGTAAAAAATTTTACGCAATCAAAATTAGTTAAAAATATATTTATAGCCTTTATTGGGACAGTGTTGCTAGCTATTTCATCAAAAATAAAGATTCCTTTTTATCCAGTGCCTATGACAATGCAAACTTTAATCGTCCTAATAATTGGTATTGGATTTGGATGGAAACTTGGAGTAGCTACTATAGCATTATATCTGTTTGAAGGAATAATAGGCTTACCAGTTTTTTCTGGAACCCCTGAAAAAGGAGTTGGTTTAGTTTATTTTACTGGTCCTACAATGGGTTATTTATTTGGTTTTCTAGTTACAGCTTTTGTAGCAGGAAAATTTAATTACAATAATAATTTAATTTATAACTTTCTAAAATTAACTTTTGCAACTAGTTTCATTTATATATTAGGATTACTTTGGCTTGGAGGACTAATTGGTTGGGATAAACCAATATTTAAATTAGGTGCTCAGCCTTTTTTATTGGCTGAATTATTTAAGATTCTCTTAGCTACGTTTGCTATCAATCAAATTAAAAAGATTAAAAAAATACTTTAATTTATCTTGGAGATCTTTTAGAAAGTATTCTCTGTAAAGTTCGTCTATGCATTTTAAGTCTCCTAGCTGTTTCAGAAACATTACGATTGCATAATTCGAATACTCTGTGAATATGTTCCCATTTTACTCTATCAGCGGACATTGGATTTTCAGGTGGTTTAGCCTTTGACTCAGGTGATGCTAATAATGCTGCCTCAACATCATCTGCATCTACAGGTTTCGCCATATAGTCTATTGCGCCTGCTTTAACTGCTGCTACTGCAGTGGGTAAGTTCCCGTATCCGGTTAACATTACAATCCTAGCATCTTTCTTGTTTTTAGATAGCTCATTAACCACATCTAGCCCATTCCCATCCTCTAGTCTTAAATCTACTAGAGCAAAGTTTGTAGGACTGTTTTTAGCAATCTCAAGGCCTTCAGACACCGTTTTAGCCTCTTTTACTTGAAAACCCTTCTTTTCCATTGCTCTGGAGAGCCTCCCTCGTAAGGGATCATCGTCATCAAGTATAAGAAGCGACTTATCAGAAAAATCTGACAGATTTAGTTGCTTTGGGTAATTTTTAGATGCTCTCATATATTGTTGATATAGTTACTACAATCGATTTTACAACTGGTCAAAATAGCATTTTTTTCTTTACATAAAGTCAAAAAAACCTTAAACGCGATTAAATAAGGTTTTTTTTGTACAAATTTTTTAAAAACCTTTTGTGTAAATTAATGGAGGACACATGAAATGCGAAAATTTAGAGACGTTGACGAATTAGTTAACGAATTGAAACCAGATTACCCCGTATATTGCATACGGCCTGAATCGATAAAAAAATCTACAAAATTTTTTAAAGATAACTTTCCAGGTAAAGTTCTTTATGCTGTTAAAACAAATCCTAATGAAAAAATAATAAAACAAATTGTTTCTAATGGAATAGAGGATTTCGATGTAGCTTCTTTAAATGAAATTAAGTTAATAAAAAAAATTAAACCAGAAGCCAATTTATATTTTATGCATACAATAAAAAGTAAAGAAAGTATTTCATTAGCTTATTTTGATTATGGAGTTAAAAACTTTTCATTAGATAGTAAAGATGAACTTAGAAAAATTCTGGAAGCTACAAATCAAGCTAAAGATTTAAACTTATTTGTAAGAATTGCTATTTCTAATGAACATGCTGAAATTGACTTGTCTAGAAAATTTGGTGCACTACCTTCTGAAGCATTAGGCCTTGTGAGATTATGTAAAGAACATTCAAAAAAACTTGGAATAAGTTTTCATGTAGGTTCTCAATGTATGCATAAGATTTCATATTCAAAAGGTATTCGTGAAATCGGAAATATAATTAAGAAAACGAAAATTATACCTGATATTATAAATGTTGGGGGAGGCTTTCCATCATTGTATCCTGACCTTAATCCTGAACCACTTGATAACTACCTTAATGAAATAAAATTAGCACTTAAAAATTTAAAATTACAAAAACTACCTGATATTATTTGTGAACCTGGAAGAGCTATTGTTGCTGAAAGTGGATCAACAATAGTAAAAGTTATATTAAGAAAAAAACAAAAACTTTATATAAATGATGGTACTTATGGTTCTTTATTTGATGCGGGAGTTCCAAACTTCGTTTTACCGACAAAGATGATCACTAATGGGAGAATACATTCTAAAAAATTAACCGCTTTTAACTTCTTTGGACCAACTTGTGATAGCTTAGATTATATGAAGGGCCCTTTTTTATTACCAAATAATATAAAAGAGGGTGATTATATAGAGTTAGGTCAATTAGGTGCTTATGCATTAACCTTTAGAACAAAATTCAATGGTTTTTATTCTAATGAAATATTTGAATTGAACGATAAACCCATCATGTCTTTATATGAAGATTCAAGTAAAGTTGATTACTTGGTTGCTTAATGACAAAAAAAAATGGTCCTAACATCGGACATAATAAAAAATCATTTTTAAATAATCCCGTAGAACATATTGATATTACTTCCTTTGATGCTCGAAAAATAATTGAAGGTATGAGTAAAATGTCATTCACCTCTAGAGATACAGCTAATGCAGCTAAAATTTATAATGAAATGATATCAGATGAAAACTGCTCTATTTTTCTAACAATTGCTGGTTCAACTTCTGCTGGAGGCTGTATGAATCTTTATTCTGATTTAATTAAGTACAATATGGTTGATGCCGTAGTAGCCACAGGAGCCTCTATAATTGATATGGATTTCTTTGAAGCTTTAGGGTTTAAGCACTACCAAGGATCTCAATTTCAAGATGATACTGAGCTTAGAAAAAATTATATAGATAGAATTTATGATACTTATATCGATGAAGAAGAATTACAGGCATGTGATAAGGCTATTTGTGATGTGGCCAACTCTATGCAACCAAAAGCTTATACTTCCAGAGAATTCATTCTAGAATTAGGCAAATTTTTAAAAAAGAATGCTAAAAAGAAAGGTTCATTGATAGAAACTGCTTTTGATAATAATGTACCTATTTTCTGTCCTGCCTTTACAGATAGTTCTGCTGGTTTTGGACTAGTCATGCACCAAGAACAAAATCCAGATAAGCATATAACAATAGACTCGATAAGAGAAATGAGAGAATTAACTGAGATTAAAATAAAATCTAAGCAATCTGGCTTATTAATGGTGGGCGGAGGTGTCCCTAAAAATTTTGTTCAAGATACAGTTGTATGTGCAGAGCTGTTAGGAAAACAAGTAGATATGCATAAATATGCAATTCAAATTACTGTGGCTGACACTAGAGATGGTGCTTGTAGTAGTTCAACTTTAAAAGAAGCAAGTTCATGGGGAAAAGTAGATCTAGCTAAGGAACAAATGGTTTTTGCTGAAGCAACAAGTGTCTTGCCTTTAATTGCAAGTGATGCTTACCACAGACAAAATTGGAAAAATAGAAGTAAAAGAAATTTTCAAAAAATATTTAAATAAGATGGGAAAAACAAGATTAGCATTAATACAGATGAAAATGTCATCTGAAAAAAAAAAAAATATTTCCAGCGCTATATCAAAAATATATAAAGCGAAAAAGAAAGGTGCAGAGATTATTTGTTTACCAGAATTATTTTTAACAAATTATTTTTGTCAAATAGAAAAACACTCTAATTTTAATTTTGCAGAAAAAATTCCTGGACCGACAACTGATATATTTTCTTCATTAGCTAAAAAACTAAAAGTAATACTCCTTTTATCTTTATTTGAAAAAAGAACTTCAGGTATTTATCACAATACTTGTGTAGTTATAGACGAGTATGGAAAAATTAGAGGGAAGTATCGAAAAATGCATATACCAGATGACCCTCAATATTATGAAAAATTTTATTTTACTCCTGGCGATCTTGGTTTTAGATCCTTTAAAACTTCAAAAGGTAATTTAGGAACTTTAATTTGTTGGGATCAATGGTTTCCTGAAGCAGCAAGATTAACAGCTTTGAAAGGAGCTGAAATACTTTTTTATCCTACTGCAATAGGCTGGCATCCAAAAGAAAAGAGAAAATTTGGACAATCTCAGCTTAATTCTTGGTTATCAGTTCAGCGATCACATGCTATAGCAAATGGTGTTTATGTTGCTGCTATAAATAGAACTGGTGTAGAAAAACAAGGTTCAAAGAAATTAGAATTTTGGGGTAATAGTGTAATATTTGATCCTAGTGGAAATATTATCAAAAAGGGAAATTTAGCAGAACAAATTCTTATTTGTGATATAGATTTTAAAAAAATAGAAACTGTAAGAAGACATTGGCCATTTTTTAGAGATAGAAGGATAGATTATTATAAAGGCATATTGAAAAATCCTAAAGATGCTTAAAGATTTGAAAGATCCTAACTATCGGATGCCCGCTGAATGGGAAAAACAAAAATCTACTTGGGTAGCCTGGCCACATAATCAAAGAGATTGGCCTAATAAATTTCAATACATACCTTTTGTTTTCTGTGAGATAATATCTAAAATCTCAACTCACCAAAAAGTGAATATTCTTATAGAAAAAAAAACGATTAAAAAAAAAATAGATTTACTTTTAAAAAAGTATTTAAGTAATACTAAAAATATAAATTTTAGGGTTTGTAAGACAAATAGAGTTTGGCTAAGGGACTCTTTTCCAATCTTCGTCAAAAATAGTAAAAACAAAAAGGTTTTAATGGACTGGGGTTTTAATGGATGGGCAAAGTATAAGAATTTTAGTTATGACAATAAAATATGCACAAAAATTAAGAAATTTGTTGGTTTAAAATCTGTAACTCCGATTATAAGAAATAAAAGAATAATTTTAGAGGGTGGATCTATAGACGTTAATGGTAAAGGAATTCTTCTCACAACTCGTGAGTGTCTATTAAGCAATATACAAGCACGGAATCCCGGCCTAAATAAACAAGAATACGAATTTATATTTAAAAAATATTTGGGCATCGAAGAAGTTGTGTGGCTTAATAAAGGTATTGCAGGAGATGATACTCATGGCCATATAGATGATATCGCAAGGTTTGTGAATGAAAAAAAAATTTTTTTAGCTTATGAAAGCAATAAAAATGACATTAATTACAAATCATTAAAAGAAAACTATCTAATATTAAAAAAAACAATCAAGACTAAACAAATTAAAATTATTAAAATTCCAATGCCTAAGGCAAAATATATAAATGGAATAAGAGTTCCAGCTACTTACCTAAACTTTTATGTGGCAAATAAAATAGTTTTAGTCCCAATCTTTAATGACAAAAAAGATAGAATAGTAATTAAAATTTTTAAAAAACATTTTAAAAATAGAAAAATTATTCCAATAGATTGTTCTTTGCTAATTTGGGGATTTGGGGCTATTCATTGTATGACTCAACAAGAGCCTAGATAATTAAATCTTTACATTTCCAAGAAATTTTTACTAAAGCTCCTTTATTATTTTTATCATTTAGAAAAGAAAGTTTAGCACCACTTCTTTCTAAGAGAGTTTTACCTAAAAATGTTCCTAAACCAGTTCCTGCATTATCATTTATTTCTGAGGATTTAGATTTAATATAAGGTTCACCTAATATTTCTATGATATCCTCAGGAAATCCTGGACCATCATCTTTAATTAAAATTTCAATATCTTTTTTGTTACTACTTAATATTATGTCAACTTTGGTTTTTGAAAATTTTATTGCGTTACCTATAAAATTTCTTAAACCGTAAATTATTTCTGGTGATCTTTGAAAAGAGATCTTATTCTTGTCATGCTCTGATTCTAGATTTATTTGTTTTGAGGAAGATTCTCTAAATGATGAAATTAACTCACTTAGTAAATCTTCTAATCTAGTTTTAGAGAAAAATTCATCATCTTTGATTTGTTTTTTTGAAATCTTCTTTAATATTTCTCCACATCTTTTAGTTTGGCTGATCAACAAATCTATATCTTTAGAATGTTCATTCTTTTGTCCTAATTCTTTTTTAAGCTCTGAGGCAACTACGCTTATAGTTGCTAAAGGTGTACCTAAAGAATGAGCAGCTGCTGCAGCTTGACCACCAAGAGATTCTAATTCGTATTCTTTAGCTATCACCTGTTGTACTTTATTGACCGCGTCAGACCTTCTTTTGCTTTCACCAGAAAACCTAATTCCAAAATAACTTAAAAATACTAAACCAACGATAATTGATAAAAAATATCCAGTTAAATATAGTTTTGGAAATGTAATGGAATGATCATGTATACCTGGCAAAGGATAATGAAAGATTGTTAATAAAAATAAAAATAAAATAGTTAAAATTCCTAATATAATAGTTGTTCCCATGCTTAACAAAGTTGAAGAAACAATAGTTGGAATAATCATTAAAATTGAAAAAGGATTTGAAATTCCGCCTGTCAAATACAAAAGAGCTGTCAATTGAACCAAATCATAAATTAAAAATATACTTGCATTAAAGTCTTTTAAAGTAATTGACCTAATCCTAAACTGTAAGTATGAGTTTGATATAAAGCCCAAAAATAAGATGCCAAAGGCAATTATTATTGGAAAATCCAACTTTAAATAAAAATAAACGAGATTTATTGCAGTAAATTGCCCAATTATTGCTATCCACCTTAAAATTACAAGAGTTTTTCTATCTAAATTGAGATTTTCTCTCAGTCTAAAGAGAGTAGAAAAATTCATTTTATCTTTAAATATCTAGGTTGGTAACATCCAAAGCGTTACTTGTAATAAAATCTTTTCTTGGAGCAACATCGTCTCCCATCAAAACCTGAATCATTTTTTGATCTTCTTTAGATTTCTCTTTTGTCCCCTTGGTGTACTGGACTTTCAACATAGTTCGATTTTCTGGATTTAGCGTAGTTTCCCATAACTCTTCTGGATTCATTTCACCTAATCCTTTAAATCTCTGTATTGAAAGTTTTTCTCTTTGTTCCTGCATAAATTTATTATACTCGGAAGATCCTTTTTTTACTTTTTTACTTGCAGCGTTAAAAATAAATTCTTCAAGTTTCTTTTCGTCTTTAATATAAACGCTCTTATTAGATTTTGTTACTTTGAACAAAGGAGGTTGTGCTAAATAAATATGACCATTTTCTATTAACTGATTAAAAGGATGATTATTAAAGAAAGTAAGTAACAATGTTCTAATATGAGATCCGTCAACATCTGCGTCGGTCATAATTATAATTTTATCATATCTTAAGTTTTCTATATTAAAATCTTTAGAGCCAGTTCCTAGAGCATTTATTAGAGTTACTATTTCATTTGATGACATCATTTTAGATAATGCTTTTGTTGCATGATCATTTCCATTAGATTTACCATTAACATAAGTGTTTAAAATTTTTCCTCTTAAAGGTAATACAGCTTGATATTCTCGAACTCTTCCTTGTTTTGCTGAACCTCCTGCTGAGTCGCCCTCTACAATAAATAATTCTGTTCCCTCTCTCCTTTGTATTTGACAGTCAGCAAGTTTTCCGGGCAATCCAGATAGCTCGAATATACCTTTTCTTCTAACACTATCTCTAGCTTTTCTTGCAACATCCCTTGCCATTGCTGCTTGAGTTATTTTTTCTAGTACAGTCTTAGCTATCGATGGATTCTGATCAAACCATGTAGAAACTTTATCATTAATTATACTTTCAACTATCAATCTAATCTCTGATGATACTAATTTATCTTTAGTCTGTGATGAAAATTTAGGATCTGGCATCTTAATTGATAACACTGCTGTTAATCCCTCTTTGATATCCTCTCCGGATAAAGTAATTTTATTTCTTTTGTTATTTTTATCGTTTGAATATTTATTAATCACTCTAGTTAAAGCGCTTCTGAAACCTAACAAGTGAGTTCCTCCATCTTTTTGAGGAATATTATTTGTAAAAGGAAGGACATCTTCAGAATATCCAGCATTCCATTCAAAAGAACACTCTACTACAACATTATTTTTTGTTGCAGTTAAATAAACAGGTTTTTTAAAGACTTCTTTTTCGTTCTTATTTATCAAAATTGGTTTTTTATTATTTATATGTTTTACAAATTCTACTATTCCACCATCATATTTGTGCACAAATTCCTTTTCTTTTTTAGATGTCTGATCGAGAAGTTTTATGCATATCCCTTTGTTGAGAAAAGCTAATTCTCTAATTCTTTTTTCTAAAATTGTAGGGCTAAATTTGATTGAAGAAAAAACTTCTTTAGAAGGTAAAAAATTTATTCTAGTACCTCTTTTTTTTGTTTTGCCAACTTGTCTTAACGATTTTATTGCATTTCCATTTTTAAAAATAACTGCATATTCTTTTCCATCTCTATAAATATTAAGCTCTAATTTTTCTGACAAAGCGTTTACCACAGATACCCCAACACCATGAAGACCGCCCGAAACTTTGTATGAATCGTGATCAAATTTTCCTCCAGCATGTAACTGGGTCATTATTACTTCTGCAGCAGAAATCTTCTCACTTTTGTGCATATCTACTGGTATACCTCTACCATCATCTTCCACAGTAACAGTGTTGTTGCTATTAATTATAACAGTAATATTTTTACAGTGACCAGCTAACGCTTCATCAATAGCGTTATCTATAACTTCAAAAACCATATGATGTAAACCTGAGCCATCATCCGTGTCTCCAATATACATACCAGGTCTTTTTCTTACGGCATCTAAGCCTTTAAGAACCTTTATAGAGTCCGCACCATAGGACTGATTAGAATTTAAAGCAGAATTTTTTGACATTGTTATATATTAGATGATTATTTATAACATTTTTTTAAGTTAATAGAAAACGACTCACGAGCTGTATTGCTTAAAATGATTGTCTATCAATGCTTTTAGCCTAAAATAAAAAATATTTTGTAAATCTAAAAAAAATTAGATTTTCATAGGCATTATTACGTAATAACTATTTTTATCGGAAGCATCTACAATCAATACCGGTGAAACAGAGTCTTTAAAATTCATTTTTAGATTTTTATCCTCAATTTCAGAAGCAATATCAATTAAATATTTTGAATTAAAACTTATATTAAGATTATCAGAATTAAAATTTGCTTTGATTTTCTCATTTCCTTCACCAGAACTTGCACTATTAACGGAAAGTTGAACACTTTCTTTATTAATGACCAATTTTACTCCTTCTTTTCTATCCAAAGAAACACTTGCTACTCTCTCTATAGAGTTAATAAAATCTTTAGAGGGCACTGTTAAAGATTTTTCATTATTTGTAGGCACAACTTTTTTGTAATCAGGAAATTTTCCATCGATAACTTTGGAAATTAGTTTCATATTTCCTAAAGTAAATTTAACTTTATTTTCACTAGTTTGCATATAAAGCTTTTCATTAGACTCCGATAATAAAGAACAAAGCTGAAAAACCGTTTTCCTAGGTAATATTAAAGATGAAAAATTATCTGCATTTTCAATCTCTAGACTGCTTGAAGATAACCTATGACTATCCGTAGCTACTCCAGTTAAAAAATTTCTTCCATGTCCTTCGGTTAGATGTAAAAAAATACCATTTAAGTAATGTCTCGTATCATCATTTGAAATAGCAATTTTAGTTTTATTTAAAAGTCTTAAAAATCTACTATTATTTAGTAGAATTTCTTGTCCTTCAAATTCATCAGCAAATGTAGGAAAGTTATCCGTAGGTAAACAAAGAAGATTAAAGTCAGAATTGTCACTTTTTAAACTCAATTTATTTTCAGATTTAAGATCAAAATTTATATCAGAGTCTGAAGATATTTTTCTCAAAATATCATATAGAATAGCTGCTGAAGTTGTGGTGCTTCCTTCAGTCAGAATTTTGACATCATTTATTTCATCATAAAAAACTATATCTAAATCTGTAGCTACTATAGATAATTTATTATCTTTTAGCTGCAAAAGAACGTTAGAAAGAATAGGAAGGGTGTTTTTTTTTTCAACTATGCCCTGAACAAAATTTAAAGATTTAAGTAGAATGTCTCTTTTAACAATAAACTGCATTTTTATTACTATTCTTGTAAAAGATTTTTAATTTGATTTATATTTTTCTTCATTTCATCATCTTGCTCAGATAATCTCGTTATAGTTTTTACCGCATGTATTACTGTTGTGTGATCTCTATTTGCAAATCTTCTTCCAATTTCTGGAAGAGATCTAGTAGTCATTTTTTTTGCTAAATACATTGCAAGCTGTCTGGGTCTAGCCAAAGGCCTTGAACGCCTTTGAGAGAGCATATCGTTTAAAGAAATGTTAAAATAGTTTGATACTACATTCTGTATTTTGTCTACTGTTATAACTCTGATTTGACTAAATAGATCTTTCAATATGTTTTTACAGTCATTTATTGTTAAATCCTTATTATGGACTCTACTGAATGCTACTACTCGATTTAAAATACCAATAAGTTCTCTAATACTTGTCTTGCTTTCATTTGCTATATAATTAATTACATCCTCGCTCAAATTAATGCTTTCTTTAAATTGACTTTGCATTTCTATAATCTTTTTCTTTATAATTTTAATTTTTAATTCTAAGTCTGGAGTGTCAATATCAACTACCAATCCGCCAGCTAACCTTGATTTAATTCTTTCTTGTACTCTATCTAATTTCATAGGAGTTCTGTCTGCAGATATAATTATTTGAGAACCTTTATCTACTAAGCTATTAAAAGTATGAAAAAATTCTTCCTGAAGACTTTCTTTACCTCTTATGAATTGAATATCATCTATAATAAAAACTGACGATTTCCTAAAAAAATCTTTAAAATTGACCATATCATTTTTTTTAATAGATTTAATAAAATGATACATAAAACGCTCTGCTGAAATAAACATAACATTATTTTCAGATTGAAGCTCTAAACCAATAGCGTTAAGCAAGTGTGTTTTTCCTAAGCCTACTCCTCCACAAATATATAGTGGATTATACCTTGATATATGTTCACATATTTTTTTGGAGTAAGATAAGGCTATGTCATTACTTTTACCTTGAACAAAATTTTCAAAATTTAAATTTGGATTAAGTCTATTGTAATTTAAGATAGAATCTTTTATTGCGGTTACTTTATTAATTTCTTCTGTTTTGACGATTAAATCCGACTTATCTTTATTATCTTCTATAATTTTAAACTCAATTCTATTTAAACTAAGTTTAAAACTTTTTACTTGCTCTAAAATCTTATCTAAATATCTAGAAACTATCCAATCTCTAAAAAATCTTGTTGGAACACTAAGAATTAAATAATCGTTATATTCTTTGACTAGAGAAATCTTTTGAAGCCAACTTGTATAAATTTCATTACCAAATGTTTTTTTAAAAGCAGCTTGAATTTCAATCCAATCTAACGTTCTTTCTTCTTCAGAAATATAAACGCTCTGTTTTTTTATATTATTTTTATCCATGTAATTATTTTCTTGAAAAGAATCCTTTTAACGCTGTTTTTAAAAATTATGCAAGTATCTGCAGGTTGTAATTAAAAATAAACTTAACTCGGTTGTAGTATTAACGCATTGATAGAAAAAAAAAATTAATAAAAATTACAACTCAAGAAAGAAACTATATTTAGTTTTGTAAAACTAAATGTTCAGTAATTTATAAACTATCAACTTAAAATTGTTTATTCTTCGATTATATTTTTTTAGAAATTCTTGAGATCTTTCTTGCGGCAGTTCTTTTGCTTACAACACCAGATTTAGCAACCTGCATTAGAATTGACTGAAATTTTGCAAATTGTTTTTTTGCTTTTTCCTTGTCTTTGGATTTAATCAATAGATCCATTTGTTTAATGGCATTTTTATATTTGCTTTTTCTTATTCTATTAATTTGAGTCTGCTTTTTAACCCTTCTTACCCTTCTAATTGCTGATTTTGTATTTGGCATATTTTTTAAACTGTATATATGTCGCTATTAATAGGGTCAACTTTATTATTTTCAACTTCAGGTATTTCTGGCATATAATTTATTTATGAAAAGTAGTATTCAGAACAAATCAAAACTAGTCAATTCCGTATTCTCAAGAGTTTACAAAAAATATGACTTGATGAATGATATAATGTCTTTTGGAATTCACCGTATTTGGAAAAATAAATTAATTGAGTGGATGAATCCTCAATTAGATGAAAACCTCATTGATGTTGCGTCAGGCACAGGTGATGTCGCAAGACTGTTTTCAAAAAAAAATGAAAATACTGCTAGAATTTCCTGTGTTGAACCAAATGATGAAATGTTCCGTATTGGAAAATTAAACCTAGAAAAATTTAAAAATATAAAATGGTATAAAGCTGATGCGGAAAAGTTACCCTTTAAAAATGATACATATAATTTTTACACCATAAGTTATGGATTAAGAAATGTTTCAGATATAAATTTATCTTTAAAAGAAGCATATAGAGTTTTAAAGCCAGGAGGTCGATTCATGTGTCTTGAATTTTCTAAAGTAGATAACGAAATAATTAATCTTTTTTATCAACAATATTCAAAAATTATACCTTTTATTGGAAAGTATATTATTGGGTCATCTAAACCCTATGATTATTTAATTAAAAGTATTAATGAATTCTATAAACAAAATGAATTAGTTGATTTAATGAAAAAAAATGGATTTTCTAAAATAGAATATAGAAATCTTTCAAATGGTATTTCTGCTATACATTCTGGATGGAAAATCTAAATGTTTAAAAGAGTTTTTCAATTAATTAAAATTGCAAGAAAATTATCTACATCTGGTGCTATAGATACAATTAATCAGATATATAATTTACCTTTAGCAATTATTCTTTTCTTTAATCTTATCTCAATTGGATCACAAAAAAAAATATTAAATAATCAAAAACAGCCTGGAGAAAAACTTTGTTTAGCCCTAGAAGGAATGGGTACTACTTTCATTAAACTCGGTCAGTTTCTTGCGACAAGACCAGACATTATTGGTGAAGAGCTGGCAAAAAATTTAGAAAAGTTGCAAGATAAACTACCTGCGTTTGATACAAGTGAAGCAAAAAAAATAATAAATAAAGAAATTGGAGATAAGCAGTTTAAAAATATATTGGAACTTAGCGAACCTATCGCAGCTGCTTCTATTGCTCAAGTACATATAGCAAAGATCAAAAATGAAAATGAAAATAAACAAGTTGCAGTTAAAATTTTAAGACCAAATATAGAAAAATTATTTAATGAAGAATTAGATGCTTTGATGTTATTTGCTTATATAGTTGAAAATTTATTTTCAAAGGCAAAAAGGCTTAAGCTAGTTGAGATAGTTTATTTATTACGTGAAATCACAAATATTGAAATGGACTTACGATTTGAAGCTGCTGCTGCAAATGAATTATATGAAAATACAAAAAATGATAAAGGTTTTAATGTCCCCAAAATTTACTGGAATTATACAACTAAAAAAGTCCTTACATTAGACAAGGTAGAAGGAATATCTATTCGGGAGCATGAAAAGCTTAAAAAGTTAGGAATTGATTTAAAAAATTTAGCTGAAAATCTTATACAGCACTTTTTAAAACAAGCTGTAAGAGATGGATTTTTTCATGGGGATATGCATCAAGGAAATTTATTTGTGGATGAACAAGGAAATATTATACCTGTAGATTTTGGTATTATGGGGAGATTAGATAAAAACAACAGAAAGTTTTTAGCAGAAATTTTGTACGGCTTTATTCAAAGAGACTACGTTAAAGTAGCAGAAGTACATTTTCAAGCAGGTCTTGTTCCAGAAGATGCTTCCAAAGAAGAATTTGCCCAAGCATTAAGATCAGTTGGAGAACCTATCTTTGGTCAATCAATTAAAGATATTTCTGGAGGAAATTTATTAGCTCAGCTTTTTGAAATCACAGAAAAATTTAATATGCCTACACAAACACCTTTGCTAATCTTGCAAAAAACCATGGTAGTTGTTGAAGGTGTTGCGAGAAAATTGTATCCAGAAACTAATATCTGGGAAGTTTCTAGACCTGTTTTAGAAGATTGGTTAAAAAATATTAAAAGTCCAAAGTCTACCTTAGATATGGCTATGAATACCTCTGCGGAGATAATAAAAAGAATACCAGATTTTCCAGATTTAATGGATAAAGCCAATTATGCTCTTCAATTAATGACAGAAGGAAAACTAAATTTAGGGTTAAGAAATAACAAAAATCTAGAGATAGAACAAATGAAGTTAAAGAATCTCAGAAACAATTTAATAATTGGTTTTTTTGGTATTGTAATTTTTGGTCTATTAGTATTTTAATTACATAATGTCATTAAAAAATAAAAAAATTTTAATAGTAGTTGGAGGTGGTATATCTGCTTACAAATCTCTTGATCTTATACGACTATTAAAAAAAAATAATGTTGATGTAAAAACTATTTTAACTAAAAGTGGTAAAGAATTTGTTACTCCTCTTTCAATTACGACATTGACAAAAAATAGAACCTTCGAAGATATTTTTGATAAAAATGGAGAAGCTGAAATAGATCATATAGCTTTATCTAGATGGGCAGACTTAATTATTGTTTTACCCACTACAGCAAACTTTATGACAAAGTTGAGCATAGGTAAGGCAGAGGATTTAGCTACAACGGTATTGCTAGCCTCGAATAAAGATATTCTTTTAGTACCGGCTATGAATGTCAGAATGTGGCTTCATAAAGCTACGCAAAGAAACATAAAAACTTTACAAGATTTTGGTTATCATTTTATTGGCCCAGAAAAAGGAGAAATGGCTTGTGGTGAGTATGGAGAGGGAAAGATGTCAAGTCCAAGACAAATTTACACTTACTTAAAAAATTATTTTGATAATAAGAACCTGGTTAAAAACAAAAATTTTAAAGCTTTAGTTACCTCAGGTCCAACTAGAGAATATTTGGATCCTATAAGATATATTTCAAATGAATCGAGTGGAAAACAAGGATATGAAATCGCTTTAGCATTAAAAAGACTGGGTATAAAAACAAAGCTAATCACTGGACCATCTAATCTTGTTTTTTCTAAAGATTTGATAATTAAAAAAATAATTTCTGCTAAAGAAATGCTGAGCGAAGTAAAAAAATCTCTACCTGTTGACATAGCTGTTTGTGCAGCTGCGGTCTCTGACTTTAAGCCAATTAATAAAAGTAAAAACAAAATTAAAAAAAATTATACTAATATTGACAACTTAAGTTTAGAGAAAAATCCTGACATTTTAGATTATTTAAGTAAAAATAATAAATATAGACCTAAAATAGTAATTGGGTTTTCTGCTGAAACTGAAAATGTTATTAAAAATTCGAAAATAAAAATTAAGGAGAAATACTGTGACTTAATTGTTGCAAATGATGTTTCCAAAAAAGATACAGGATTAAATTCCGAGTATAATAAAGTCTCAATAATTGATAAAAAAGGTAAAATTAAATCAATTCCGAAAAATAAAAAAAGTTATATTGCTAATACAATTGCTAAAATTATATTAGATAAACTTTTGATAAATGATAAAAATATTAATTAAGAGACTGTCCAAAGAAGTTTCTTTACCCAAATATGAAACAAGCGGATCTTCAGGTATGGACCTAGCGGCAAATATTAATAGCAAAGTTAATATTGATCCTGGTAAAACTGCAGTTATTCCTACAGGTTTGGCAGTATCTATCCCAAAAGGATACGAGGTGCAAATAAGACCAAGATCTGGATTAGCAGCTAAAAAAAAGATAACTGTTCTTAATACTCCAGGAACAATTGATGCAGATTATAGAGGAGAAATTAAAGTAATATTAATCAATCTTAGCAAAGACTCTTTTGAAGTTGAAAAAGGACTTCGTATTGCTCAGATGGTTGTGTGCCCAATAGTTCAAGCTCAGCTGAAAGAGGTAGATGATTTGAAACAAACAGAGCGAGGTGAAGGCGGATTTGGATCGACTGGTACTAAATAATTCTAAAAATGAAAATTAACTTGAATCAATTTAAGAGATTTGAAAAACAAATAGTCTTAAAAAAGATTGGTTTAGCAGGACAAAAGAAAATATTTTCGGCAAACGTTATGATTGTTGGCCTAGGAGGATTAGGATGTCCTTTACTTACTTATTTGGCATCTTCTGGGGTTGGTAAAATTGGTATTGTAGATTTTGATAAAGTTGAGATCTCAAATTTAAATAGACAAACATTATTTAATTCTACTGACATAGGTAAATTTAAAGTTAATCAGGCAAAAAAGGTAATCAGTAAACTAAATAAAAATATAAAAATTATTTCTTTTAAAAAAAAAATAACATCTATAAATATAAGTAAAATTTTAAATAAATTTGATATCATATGTGATGGTACAGATAATTATAAAACTAGATATTTAATTAATGATTATTGTGTTAAAAATAAAAAAATATTAATTTCATCTGCTATAACTAAATTCGATGGCCAACTAATGAAATTTGATTTCAAAAAAAAAGGACCCTGCTATAGATGTTTTATGCCAAGTCCACCTGATAATGAAAATAATTGTCAAATTGAGGGAATTTTTTCACCGGTAGCAGGAATTATGGGCACACTACAAGCGAATGAAGTATTAAAATGTATTTTAAATACAAATAGTAACCAGACTAGCAACATGCTTATATTTAATTCTTTAAAAACTGAATTTAGAAAATCTAAAATTTCCATTAACCCAAAATGTATTAATAAATGCTAAGAATAGTTGTAATTATTTTTAGTATTTTTTTTTTTGAAAGCTTAAGTTTTTCCCAAGATGAATATTTTTTAACTTTACGATATGATAAAGTCCATCTTAGACAGGGTCCTTCTAGCGAATATCCAATTAAGATTTTATATAAGAAAAAATTTTTACCTGTTTTAATTCAAGATAAGTCTGATAATTTTCGAAAAATTAGAGATCATGAAAACAACTCTGGTTGGATACATATATCCCAACTCTCAAAAAAAAAGGCTGCAATAGTAATAAATGAAGAGTCAATAATGTTTAAAAATCCTACAATTTACTCAAAACCTTTAGCTATACTTAAGAAAGGACGTCTTGCTAAAATTATAAAGTGTAAAGAGTCTTGGTGTAAAGCTAAGTCAGGTAAATATAAAGGGTGGTTAAAAAAAGATAGTTTATGGGGACTGCTTTAACGTTTCACTTTTGAAGCCCAAAATTTATCTAAAAAAAAGTACCAAACCGCATTAGCTAAAGGTTCAACTATAGCATCGGTAAGTGCAATCATAAAAGAAACATCTGCAACGGACATTAAAACAATAATTGCTATAGCAAAGTGACCAATTGTGTAGATTATTGTTCTAAGTATTGATCCTTTATTAGACTTATAAATATTTTTCGCGGTAGAAAAAATACCCTGTGTTAATTCAGTCATTAAGATAGATCCCTCCTTGGATCCTTAATTTTTTTAACCTTATCTAGAACTCCAGATATTTTTGCAGTTATATATACAGTATATACAATTGCAAAACCTAATGCCATTGTTGATAGAATGGTATATATTGCAGATAAAATTCTTTCTTCAAACCAATTTTCAACTCCAGAATTTGAATGATATAAAATATTCCAGAACAGTACAAAGCTAATCTCGTAAATTATTATTAATTTTAACATTCTATATTATTTTTAAGATTAACTATTTCTTATCTGTCTGCATTCATTATTTTTGTCCATACTTTAACAAAATCTATAATAAATTTTTCTTTGTTATCGTCCTGAGCATACACTTCAGCATAGGATCTAAGAATTGAATTAGACCCAAAAACTAAATCAACTCTTGTTGCTGTAAATCTAGTTTTTTTAGATTTTCTATCTACGATTTCATACAAATTTTTGCCTAGAGGTCTCCAAGTAAATTTCATGTCCGTTAAATTCACAAAGAAATCATTTGTCAAAACTCCGGGTTTATTAGTAAATACTCCATGTCTCGAACCTCCATGATTTGTATCTAAAACTCTCATACCCCCAATTAATACTGTCATTTCTTTTGCAGACAAGTTCATTAAGGAAGCTCTATCCAACATCATTTCTTCAGGATCAACTGCATATTCTTCTTTTAACCAATTTCTGAATGCATCATGTAAAGGTTCTAAAACTTTAAAAGAGTCAATATCCGTCTGATCTTGAGTTGCATCTCCTCTACCAGGCTCAAAAGGGACGTTGATTTTAAAACCAGCCTTTTTAATGGATTTTTCTAAACCAACATTTCCTGCTAGTACAATAATGTCTGCTAAACTCGCTTTCACTTTTTTAGCTACTTTTTCTAATTTTTCAATTACTTTGTTTAATTTAGTAGGCTCATTTCCTTCCCATTTTTTTTGAGGCAGTAAACGAATTCTCGCTCCATTTGCACCGCCTCTCTTATCTGTTCTTCTGTAAGTTCTTGCGCTATCCCAAGCAGTACTAATTAAATCTGAATTATTTAAACCAGTAGCTTCAATTAATTTTTTAGCCTTAGTAACGTTGAAGCTTTTTTTTCCTTGAGGAACTGGATCTTGCCAAATCAAATCTTCTTTTGGAACGTCTGGCCCAATGTAATGTTTTCTAGATCCTAAATCTCTATGCGTTAACTTAAACCATGCTCTTGTGAATGAATCTGCCATGTACTTATGATCTTTTCTAAAGTTTTCAGAAATTTTTCTATAGCTTGGATCCATTTTCATAGCCATATCTGCATCTGTCATAATTGGGTTTCTTTTAATCGTTGGATCAGCTAAATCAACTGGTTTGTCCTCTTCTTTCATGTTTACTGGTTCCCACTGATTTGCTCCAGCTGGGCTTTTCTTTAACTCCCATTCATAATCTAATAAAAGTTTTAAATAAGTGTCATCCCATTTATTAGGATGTGTTGTCCAAGCACCTTGAATTCCACTAGTTACTTGATTTACTCCTAAACCACCTCCACCTTTTCGATTCCATCCAAATCCTTGTTCATGAATCTCTCCAGCTTCAGGTTCTGGTCCTAATAAAGATGCATCACCATTACCATGGGCTCTTCCTACTGAGTGACCTCCGACTGTTAATGCACAAGTCTCTTCATCGTTCATAGCCATTCTGCCAAAAGTCTCTCTTACATCATGAGCAGTTCTTAAGGGATCTGGTTTTCCATCAACACCTTCTGGATTTACATAAATTAGTCCCATAACAACAGCGGCTAATGGATTTGCCAATGATTTACGATTACCATTATTTGAGTATCTTTTATCTTGAAGCCATTCTTTTTCTGAGCCCCAATAAACATCTTTTTCAGGATGCCATATATCCTCCCTTCCAAAGGAGAAGCCATACATTTTTAATCCCATGGACTCATAAGCCATGTTCCCGGCTAATATCATTAAATCGGCCCAGCTAATTTTATTTCCATATTTTTTTTTAATTGGCCAAAGCAATCTTCTAGCTTTATCCAAATTAGTATTATCTGGCCATGAATTAAGTGGAGCAAATCTATGGTTACCAGTTCCACTTCCTCCTCGACCGTCAGCAATTCTATAAGTACCCGCTGAATGCCAAGCCATTCTTATGAATAATCCACCGTAATGACCTAGGTCAGCTGGCCACCATTCCTGACTATCGGTCATAAGTTTAAGTAAATCTTTTTTGATGCCTTTAAAATTTAATTTTTTTACTTCTTTCTTGTAGTCAAATTTTTTATCCATTGGATTAGTCTTAGTGTCGTGTTGATGTAAAATATCTAAATTAAGATTTTTTGGCCACCAATGAGTAGGGGTTGTTTGTGCAGTCATGCTGCCATGCATAACAGGACACTTCCCAGAACCATTTTTTTTGTACTCAACACTCATAATTTTTTATGTAAGAAAGTAATTATTCTAGTTTATAATTATTCTAAACTAGTAAGTCAATATGAAATTTATTTCTTTTGTAAACTGATTACAACCTCGAGGTCTTTAATCTTTTTTCCTTTAGGTGGATTAGGAATTTTCTTTAAAATAACTTCTTGATAATCAATATCAGTAAGTTTTTTTGTTTCTGGATCGTAAAAATGGTGGTGCGACTTAATGTTCGTATCGTAATAACTTTTGCTGTTGTTAGTTAAAATTTCTCTAATGTGTCCAGCCTTCTTAAAAGCTTCAACTGTATTATAAATTGTAGCTAAAGAAATTTTTGTCTGTCCTTTTCTATTAACAACTTTATTTAATGTTTCAGCTGTAAAATGAAAAGTTTCTTTTTTATCAAACAATTTCTTAGCTATTAAAATTCTTTGTTTGGTTGGTCTAAGGTTAGAAGATCTTAATTTATTTATAATTTCTTTTTTTTGGTGCATAAACAATAGCTTTTTAAGAAGTATTTAAAATTTTCTACAATTATTTATATAAAATTGTATATAAATCAAGTAAAAACTACTAACTAAACCTATGCAAAAAAATAGTTTTAATTATGAAGAATTAATTGCCTGCGGCAATGGAGAATTGTTTGGTGAGGGTAATGCTAAGCTTCCTTTACCACCGATGTTAATGTTCGACAGAATTACTGAAATTAAAAAAGATATAGGTGAATTTAAAAAAGGTTTTATTAAAGCAGAGCTAGATATAAAAGATAATCTCTGGTTTTTTGATTGCCATTTTAAAAATGATCCGGTTATGCCAGGTTGTCTAGGACTAGATGCGATGTGGCAGTTAGTTGGTTTTTATTTGGGGTGGATTGGAGAGCCGGGAAAAGGAAGAGCGCTGGGTGTAAATACTGTAAAATTTACTGGAGAAGTCCTAAAAAAAGCCAAAATGGCAACTTATGAAATTAATATGAAAAGAATTTTAAAAAAAGAAGGTGCTGTAGTTGGTCTTGCTAATGGTATATTGAGTGCAGATGGAAAGATAATTTATAAAGCTGAAAATTTAAAAGTAGGATTATTTAAATCATGAAAAGAGTAGTAGTAACAGGTATTGGAATAGTTTCTTGTCTTGGAAATAATCAAGAAGAAGTTTATCAATCTCTTTTAAACTCAAAATCAGGGATATCTTTTTCTGAAGAATACAAAGAGCATAATCTAAAAAGTCAAATACATGGGAAACCAAATATTAAACTTCAAGATCATGTCGATAGAAAAACAATAAGATTCATGGGATCGGGATCTGCCTATAACTATATTGCTATGAAGGAAGCAGTTAAAGACTCAGGATTAGAAGAAAAAGATGTAAGTAATATTTCAACTGGAATTGTTATGGGCTCGGGCGGACCTTCAATTGAAAACGTTATTCTAGCTGCGGACAAGACTAGAGCAAAAACTCCAAAATTAATGGGTCCATTTATTGTCCCAAGAACAATGGCAAGTACAGCATCCGCAACACTAGCTGTTCCTTTCAAAATCAAAGGGGTGAATTATACAATGAGTTCTGCATGTGCAACTAGTGGTCACTGTATTGGAAACTCAGTTGAATTAATTCAGTCAGGAAAACAAAAAATAATGTTTGCTGGAGGAAGCGAAGAATTACATTGGGCTATGACTGCAATGTTTGATGCTATGACCGCTCTCTCTTCTAAATACAATAATACTCCTGAAAAAGCTTCAAGAGCATACGATAAAACTAGAGATGGTTTCGTCATAGCTGGAGGGGGTGGAGTTTTAGTTCTTGAAGAATACGAGCATGCAAAAGCAAGAGGTGCAAAAATTTATGCTGAGATAACTGGTTACGGAGCAACTTCAGATGGATATGACATGGTAGCACCATCGGGAGAAGGAGCAGTTAGATGCATGCAGATTGCCCTAAAATCATCTAAGAACAAAATAGACTATATTAATACTCATGGGACATCTACTCCGGTTGGAGATATTACAGAATTAAAAGCTATAGGAGAGACTTTTAAAGAAAAAGTTCCAAAAATAAGTTCAACAAAATCTTTATCGGGACACCCTTTAGGGGCTGCTTCAGTTCATGAAGCTATTTACTGTTTGATTATGATGAAAAATAATTTTATTACAGGTTCAGCTAATATTAATGAAATGGACGAAGAGGCAAAAAAATTTCCAATAGTAATTAAAACTGAAAAAGAAGTTAATTTAGACGCAGTTATGTCTAATAGCTTTGGATTTGGTGGTACAAATGCAACATTAATTTTTGAAAAGGTATAAATGAGTTTAGTTAAAGGTAAAAAAGGATTAATTATGGGCGTTGCTAATGAACGATCAATCGCTTGGGGCATTTCACAAAAACTTGCTGAGTCCGGAGCTGAGTTAGCATTTACCTATCTAGGAGATGCGTTAAAGAAAAGAGTAGTTCCATTAGCAAAATCTTTAAATTCTGAATTTACTCTTAGTTGTAATGTAGAAAATAAAGAAGAGATTGTTAAACTTTTTGAGGATATTAAAGCAAAGTGGGGGCAAATCGATTTTGTTGTTCATGCTGTAGCTTTTTCAGATAAATCTGAACTATCTGGAGAATATTTAAATACAACAAGAGAAAATTTTCTTAAAAGCATGTTGGTTTCATGTTTTTCTTTTACCGAAGTAGCTAAAGAAGCTACAAAAATAATGAAAAAAGGTGGAAGCATGTTAACCTTAACTTACGAGTCTAATAAAGCAATTCCTAACTATAATGTAATGGGTGTTTGTAAATCTGCACTAGAAGCTAGCGTAAAATATTTAGCAAGAGATCTAGGTTCAAAAGGAATTAGAGTGAATGCTATCAGTGCTGGTCCAATTAAAACTCTTGCAGCTTCAGCTATAGGAGATGCAAAATTTTTGTACAAATGGAACGAAAATCATTCTTTTTTAAAAAGAAATGTAGATATAAAAGATGTAGGTAACTCTGCGTTATATCTTTTAAGTGACTTAGCTGCTGGTGTTACAGGAGAAATTCATTACGTAGACGCTGGTTATAATAAGGTTGGGATGCCTGATCCTAAAAATATTTCTTAACCTGCAAAAATTGCATATCTGAAGTAAAATCATAACAATTATAAGATAGAGATAAAAACTTTAACAAAACACTTGAATGATTAAAAAATTTAACACAAAGGTAAAAGAAAAATTAAGTAATTTTTTTGATTGGATCAAAGGTGCGGAATTGATCGAACTTAAAAGTTGTGATGTTAAGGAAGATCCGGTTAGACCAGAACTAGATAATAAATTCAGAACCGAATACGGACGTAAGATCTATGGAGTTAAATATAGAGATGAAATTTGTGCCATTATGTGTTTTGGCTTTACAAATGATATTCCAAAAACTGTTGAAGAACTAGATTTGATGACTAAGGATGCTCATTTACAAAGTACCTTAAGAGATCAAAAAACGGGTAAGATAGCAATTGCCTACACGGTTTGGTCTAAGAAAAAAGGTGGAGGAAAATTAATCGTTAAAGAAGTTTTTAAAAAGATCAAACAATCAAATCATCTAAATAGATTGGTAACTTTGTCTCCTCTAACAGAAATGGCTAGAAATTTTCATTTACGAAATGGTGCTTTTGAGCTTCAAGTTAATGAAAAAACTCAAAATTTCGAGTATAAAATTTAAGATTTTAAGCTACGGCTTGCTTGATAGATAATTTTACTTTTCCTCTGTCAAAACCCACAACTTTTACTGAAACTTCATCTCCTTCTTTTACAACATCACCTACTTTTGCAACTCTTTTAGTTGCTAGTTCTGAAATATGAACTAAACCATCTTGTTTTCCTAAAAAATTCACAAAAGCTCCAAATTCCATAATCTTAACAACTTTACCTCTATAAATTTTTCCCATTTCAGGTTTTGCTACAAGACTTTTGATAAATTCTAATGCCTTGTTTCTTGACTCTTCGTCTGGTGCTGCAACGGTAACTTCCCCAGTATCTTTTACATCCACTTTTGCTCCTGAAGTCTCAACTATTTCTCTAATAGTAGCCCCTCCTTTACCTATAACTGTTGCAATATCTTTTTTATCTACTTTTATTGTTTCCATTTTAGGTGTGTGTTTTGAAAATTCCTTTCTTGATGATTTTAAAGCTTTATTCATCTCACCTAAAATGTGTTCTCTACCAGCTTTAGCTTGCTTCAAGGCCTTTTCCATAATTTCAAATGTAATTCCTGTAATCTTAATATCCATTTGAAGAGAGGTTATTCCATCTTTAGTTCCAGCTACTTTAAAGTCCATATCACCTAAATGATCTTCGTCTCCTAAGATATCTGACAGCACTGAAAATTTATCTCCTTCTTTAATTAAACCCATAGCTATACCTGCAACAGGTTCTTTTATAGGCACTCCTGCATCCATTAACGATAACGAAGTTCCACAAACTGTTGCCATTGAAGAGGATCCATTTGACTCTGTAATTTCTGAAACAACTCTTAAAGTGTAAGGAAAATTCTCTTTTTTTGGTAAAGATGAATTGATAGCTCTCCATGCTAATTTACCATGGCCTATTTCTCTTCTACCTGTACCTATTCTACCACATTCACCTACAGAAAATGGAGGAAAATTATAATGGAGCATAAAATTTGATCTTTGCATTCCATCAAGGCTTTCTAATCTTTGTTCATCGTCTGACATACCTAATGTGGTAACAACTAAAGCTTGGGTCTCACCCCTTGTAAATAAGGCTGATCCATGTGTTCTAGGTAATACACCAACCTCACATTTTATTTGTCTCACATCTGCTAAGCCTCTGCCATCAATTCTCTTTTTGTCTTTTAAAATTGCCGTTCTAACAATATCTTTTTCAAGTGATTTTAATTGAGCCATTGCTTGATTTTCACTTACATTTTCGTCTTCAGCAAACATTTCCTTACATTTAGTATCTATTTCTGAAATAGCAGTTGATCTTTTCTTTTTATCAGTTTCTTGAAATGCTTTTCTTAAATCTTTTTCAAAAGAATCAGCAATTTTCTTTTTAACTTCCGAATGATCTATCTCTTCAACTATCCATTTAGCTTTACCTGCTTTTTTAGCTAAACTTTCAATTGCTTTAATTATTGGTATAAAATTTTCATGTCCAAACTTAACTGCATCAAGCATTACTTTTTCAGTTAGTCCTGATGTTTCTGACTCTACCATTAAAACTGCATCTTTTGTTCCTGCTACAACTAAATCCAAATCAGATTCTTCTAATTCTGCTGGTGATGGATTTAATAAATATTTTCCTTCTTTGTACCCAACTCTACTCGCAGCAATTGGACCTTGAAAAGGAAGTCCTGATATTGCTAAAGCCGCTGAAGATGCAATAATAGATAAAATATCTGGTTGATTTTCTCCATCATAAGATAACACCGTAGGTAATAATTGCACTTCATTCATAAAGCTTGATGGAAATAATGGTCTAATGGGTCTGTCAATTAATCTAGAGATTAAAGTCTCTGCCTCAGTAGGTCTTGCTTCTCTTTTAAAATATCCTCCAGGTATTTTTCCTGCAGCGTAATATTTTTCTTGGTAATTTACTGATAAAGGAAAATAATCTTGCCCGTCCTTTAAACTTTTAGCTCCCACAGCAGTAGCTATTACAACAGTTTCTCCACAAGTTGCAATAATCGCTCCATCTGCTTGCCTAGCAATTTTTCCTGTTTCTAGAGTTATTTTTTTTCCACTAATTTTGATTTCTTCTTTATGAACCTTGAACATTATTTCCTTAAATTTAATTGTTTTATTACTTTTTTATAAGAGTCTGAATTTTTCTTTTTTAAATAAATCAACAGTTTTTTTCTTTTATTTACAGACTTTGCTAAACCTACTGAAGAGTGCTTATCTTTTTTGGCATTTTTAAAATGTTGGGAAAGTTTAGAAATTTTGTCTGTTAATAAACCAATTTGAATTTCTGTAGACCCGACGTCTTTATTATGAATTGCTAATGATTTAATTATATCTTTTTTTTTCTGTATCATTTGTTTTTATTTTTTTTATAATTTTTTCAATCTTTTCAGCATATTCAAATGAGTTATCTTCAACAAATGTAAGTTTAGGAAGAAACTTAATATCTAACCTTTTAGACAGCGCTTTTCTAACAAGATGAGAGTATTCCGTCAAGACACTAACTGTTTCTTTCATGTCTACTCCTCCTAAAGGTATTACATATACCCTAGCTGTTTTTAAGTCAGGAGTCATTCTAACCTCCGTCACAGTAATTAGTTTAGAATTAATTGAAGGAATTTTAGCTTCATTTCTAATAAATAACTCACCTAAGTTTTGTTTGACCAACTCTCCAACTCTTAACTGTCTTTGACTGAATGTCTTTTGTGAAGTATCGTTTCTCATTATATTGACCTTTGAATTTTATCAGCCTGATACGACTCGATCACATCTTTTTCTTTAAAATCAATAAAATCTTTAATACTAATCCCGCACTCAAGTCCTGTGCCTACCTCTTTAACTTGATTTTTTTCTCTATAAATACTTTGAATCTCCCCGCTATATACCACAACACCATCCCTTATAATTCTTGCTTTAGATTTGCTTTTAATCTCACCGTTAATAACTTTTGATCCTGCTATTTTACCTGCATTAGATACCTTAAATATTTTCTGAATCTCAGCAGAACCTAAAACTGTTTCTTTAACATCTGGTTCTAATAAACCTGATAAAGATTTCTCAACATGCTCAAGGGCTTCATAAATTATATTAAAATATTTAATATCTATTTTTTGATCTTCCGCTAATTTTTTAGCTTCTCTGTTAGGTTTAACATTAAAACCAATCAATATTGCATTTGAAGCTTTAGCTAAAGATACATCAGTTTCATTTATCATCCCAATATCGGATAAAATAATTTTAGCTTCAACTTCATCATGTTTAATTTTATTAATTGCCATTTTCAATGCTTCACTTGATCCTTGAACGTCTGATTTAATAATAATATTTAATTCATCTTTATCTTTAGCCGAGTCAAAAAGAGTTGCTTTATCTTTAGCCAAAACTTTGTTTTGAACAAAGTTATTTTTTTTATATTCTGCCATTTCTTTAGCTTCTTCTTCGTCTTTTGTTACCAAAAATTCTGCTCCTGCAAAAGCTGAGCTATTCATTCCTAGTATTTCTACTGGCATAGAAGGTAACGCCTCATCGATATTTTTTCCTTCATAATTTATCATTGCTCTAATTTTGCCCCAAGTATCTCCACAAATGAAATAGTCTCCTCTTTTTAATTTTCCATTACTAATTAAAACTGTAGATACCGGTCCTTTTCCTTTGTCAATTTTTGATTCAATAACAATACCTTTAGCCTGTCCAGAGAATGAAGCTTTTAAATCTAAAATTTCTGATTGTAATAAAATGCTTTCTTTAAGTTTGTCTAAATTAATTTTTTTTAATGCTGATACTTCTACGAACAAAGTATCTCCACTTAGATCTTCAGCGATTAATTCGTATTGCATCATTTCATTTTTAATTTTACTTATATTTTTATCTGGTAAATCACATTTATTAATTGCAACTATTATTGGAACTTTTGCAGCTTTAGCATGTTTAATAGCCTCTACTGTTTGTGGTTTAATGCCATCATCAGCTGCAACCACTAAAACTACAATATCAGTAATCTTTGATCCTCTGGCACGCATCTCTGTAAAGGCCGCATGTCCTGGTGTGTCAATGAAAGTAATAATTTTATTATCTTCTGTTGTAACTTGATAGGCTCCTATATGCTGCGTGATACCGCCGTGTTCTCCAGAAACGACATTAGTGTCCCTTAACGAATCTAATAAAGAAGTTTTTCCATGATCCACATGTCCCATAATTGTAACGACAGGAGCTCTAGTTTGTATATCTCCTTCTAATTTTTCTTTAACTTTATTTGTCTCTAATGTTGGTTGATCTTCTAGTATTGGTTTGTGTCCAAATTCCTTGACGATGTATTCTGCAGTGTCTTTATCAATATTGTGATTAATAGTTGCTATTACCTTCATATTAAACAAGAACTTAATAATATCACTAGATTTTTCTGCCATTCGGTTTGAGAGTTCTTGTATAGTAATTTGTTCAGGTATTTTTACATCTCTAATTACTTTTTTAAATTCTTTCTTTTCTTCATTATCTGGTTTATTTTTTTTTTCTTTAAGTCTCGCTCTTTTAACAGAAGCTAAACTTCTTTGTTTAATCTCAATTTCTTCAACATTTAAAGCTCTTGAAACTGTTAGCTTAAAATCTCTTTTATCTATAGGATTTTTTAATTTTAATTTACTCTTGCCAGTCGGTTTATCTGTTTTTTTTATAAAAGCCTTAGTAGCTTGTTGTTCAATAAACTTTCTAGCAAAATTTTTCTTTTTAATATCTTTTATATCTGGATTATTAACTTTACTGAAAGATTTGTCTCCTCTATTTAAATTTTTGTTACTCTTGTAAAATTTTTTCTTTTCTACTGAAAAAGACTTTTTTCCGTCAGCACTAATAGAACTTGTGTCAATTTTTTTTTTTAAATTTGATGAAATAGTAAGTGTTTTTTTTTTATCTTTTTTTTCCATAACATTACTTATAAACAATCTCTCTAGCTGACATAATTAATTGATCAGCTTCTTTTCTAGATAAAGAAAATTCTTCTAGATACCCTTCAATCCTAATCTTTTTTCCTTTAACTTCGTCAAACCCTCCTATTAACTCATCAGATGAGAGATCAGCAAAATCATTTAATTTTTTTATATTTTTTTGCCCTAAAATTACTAGCATTCCTTGGGTCATGCCTTTTAGACCTATTAATGACTCTTCCACACCTAATTCTTTTAATTTTTGGGCTACTTCCTCTTTTTCTTTAATCAATGTTTCTTTAGATCTGTTTATTAATTCTTGAGCTGTCTCTTCATCAATCGCATCTATTTTTGAAATATCTTCTGATGTTGATTGAGCAATATCTTCGATACTTGTAAAACCTTCTGAAACCAAAAGCTGTCCTAATGTTTCATCAACTTCTAAATTTTTGATTAGTGTTTCTGTTCTATCTTTAAATTCAGCTTGCCTTCTTTCTGAGTCTTCTTTATCTGTCAAAATATCGATTTCAAAATTTGTTAGCTTAGATGCTAATCTTACATTTTGACCTCTACGACCAATTGCTTTACTTAAATTTTCTTCAGTTAAAATTATATCTATTCTCTTATTATCTTGATCAATTAAAACTTTTTGTATTTCTGCTGGCGAAAGAGATTCTGAAATTAAAGTTGGTAGATCTTCTGTCCATTTAATTATATCAATTTTTTCACCATGTAATTCATTAACTATTGTTTGAACTCTACTTCCTCTCATTCCTACACATGCTCCTACTGGATCAATAGATGCATCTTGAGAATATACACAAATTTTAGCTCTGCTCCCAGGATCCCTTGCAACTGCTTTAATTTCTATAGTTCCTTCATAAATTTCTGGAACTTCTTGAAAAAATAATCTAGCTAAAAACTGAGGATGTGCTCTAGATAAAAATATTTGATGACCTTTTAATTCTTTTTTAACTTCATAACAATAAGCTTTTACTCTATCCCCATTTTTTAAAATTTCTCTTGGTATAAGCTCATCCTTTTTGATAACTCCTTCAGCTTTTCCTAAATCAACGATAACATTTCCATATTCGAGTCGTTTAATAATTCCGCTAAGAATTTGACCTTGCTTATCTATAAAATCTTCATATTGTCTATTTTTTTCAGCTTCACGTACTCGAGCGCTAATAACTTGTTTGGCGCTCTGCGCGGCAATTCTTCCAAAATCAACTTGAGGTAATTCCTCGTAAATTTTATCTCCAATTTTTAAATCATTATTTTTAGACTCAATCTTTTTTGCTTCATTTAAGCTAATTTCTTTAGAAGGATCTTCAACATTTTCAACAATATCTAATACTTTTTGAATTTTAATATCTCCACTTTCTCTATCAATTAATACTTCAATATTATTATCATTCCCAAATTTAGTTAAAGCAGCTTTCTGAATAGCGCTTTCCATAGAACCTATAACTAGTTCCTTATCAATCGACTTTTCGTTTGCGACTGCATCTACAATTCTTAAAAGTTCTAATTTATCTAATCCTCTATTTAACATTTTTAATACTCCTAAAAAAAAATGGGCTAAAGCCCATTTTGAATTAAACCGGTAATATTCTTTATATTAATGAAAATTGTGGTTTTTTCAAGATTACAACCTAAATAAATCTGACTTATCTGTTTTTTCCCAAGTAAATTGACCACTATTTGTAGGTTTTCTTCCAAAATGTCCATAAGCAGAAGTGACCTCATATATAGGATTGTTCAATTTTAACATCTCTCTAATTCCCCGTGGAGATAAATTAAAATTATTATCTATAATTTTTTTAACTTCGGTCACTTTATCCTCATCTCCTTCTGCTAATTTTATAAAAATAGATAAAGGTTTTGAAACACCTATAGCATAGGCAAGTTGTATTAAACATTTCTCAGAAACACCTGCAGATACAATATTTTTAGATAAGTATCTAGCTGCATAGGCAGCAGATCTATCTACTTTAGTAGGATCTTTTCCTGAAAAAGCTCCTCCACCATGTGGGGCTGCACCACCATAAGTATCAACAATTATTTTTCTTCCAGTTAATCCAGTATCTCCATCGGGTCCACCAATTATAAATTGACCAGTTGGGTTGATGTAAATTTCTTTAGAATTTAAATCTTTAACGTATTTTTCTGGAATAGACTTTTTAATGTACGGCAAAACTAATTCTTTTACTTGTTCAAGGTTTAAATCTTTTGAATGTTGTGTTGATATTACAACAGAGGTTACTTTCATTGGTTTGTTGTCTTGGTATAACATTGTAACTTGACTTTTAGAATCTGGTTCTATTCCTTTTAAAGCTCCTTTTTTTCTATCTTCAGCCATTAATCTTAAAATTTTGTGTGAAAAATGAATTGGAGCAGGCATTAAATCTTCGGTTTCTGTACATGCATAACCAAACATAATCCCTTGATCACCTGCACCTTCGTCTTTATTGCCTTTTGAATCAACACCCATTGCAATGTCAGCGGATTGTTCATGCAAAAATGTTTCTACGTTAGCTTTTTTCCAACTAAAACCTTCTTGGTCATAACCAATATCTTTAATACAGTCTCGAACTTTACTTATAATCTCTTCTTTGTTTATCTTTGGACCTCTAATCTCTCCTGCTAATACTACTTTATTAGTTGTTGTAAGAGTCTCGCAAGCAACTCGAGAAAAAGGATCACGAGATAAATAGGAATCAACAACCATATCTGAAATTCTATCGCAGACTTTATCTGGATGACCTTCAGAAACAGACTCGCTAGTAAATAAATATTTATTTTCAATCATTATAATTTATTTCTAAATACAAAAAAGATGATCGTATATGTAAATAAAAGCACAAAAAATATCAAATCATTTTTGTTTTTAAGATCATTATTAACTAATGGTATATCTAATTCTATATTACCGACCTCATTTGGTTCCAATCTTTTTATTGTTTTACCATTATTGTTAATAAAAGCACTAATACCTTTATTAGCTGATCTAATCAGGTAAGTATTATTTTCTATAGATCTAAAAATGGCTTTTGAAAAATGTTGGTGGGGTCCTATAGAATTTCCAAACCATGCGTCCTCTGATATGTTGACGATCATATTAGTTTTTTTTTCAGCAACTTGGCTAAGTTTTGGAAAGATTATCTCATAACATATTAAAGGAAGAATATTTAAGTTATCTAATTTAAAATTTTTTTGTTCATTTCCTTTTGAAAAAGAACCATATCCATAAGTGATCTTTTTTAAACCAAATTTTTCAAAGAAATTATGAAAGGGTATAAACTCACCGAAGGGAACAAGTTTTTTTTTGTCATATCTGTAAAGAATCTCAAGTTTGTTATTTGATACTACAAGGCTATTATAAAATTTATCAGAAGATTCATCTTGAGTGTTTACCCCAAAAATTAACAAGTGTTTTTTTGAAAAACTTTTATTAAAGACATCTGAAAATTTTTTTAAGTCCTCAAAATAAACTCCTGCGAATATACCTTCTGGCCATATAAAAATAGTTTCTTTATTTTGATCTGGATCGCTATATCTTACAATCTTTTTGATAGTTTCTTTTATTTCTTGATCAGTGTGAATGTATCTCATATCAAAATTAGGAGATATTATTTTTACATTTACAGTTTGTTTTACATCTCTTAAAATTTCTTCATTGTTATTAATCTTATAAGATCCATAAATATAAAATGAAAAAAAAGTTAGTAAAAAAAATGAAAAAACGAAGTATTTATATTTATTATTAAAAAACAATATTACTGGAGAACAAAAAAGTGCTATTGAAATTGAATTAAAAGCATAAAGTCCTGCAGGATTTAAAATCTGAATTATCTCTACTAACCAAGACCACGAGTAAGACCATAAATTCCAAGGAAAGCCAGATAAAATATTTCCTCTTAAATAATCTATTAGAGAAAAAATTAAACAAAATAAAAAAAAAGAAGAATAATCATTTTTTATAAATGGGCCAGAAAATAAAGATGCAACACCAAAAAAAAGTCCTAAACATAAAGGGATCAATATTATTGAAAAAGGAATCAATACCCCTAAATTTTCGTCAAATGTGAGAGAATAGGAAATCCAGTATGTTCCAGAAAGAAAGAAACCTATACCAAAAAAATATCCAACAAAAAAAAGATTTTTTAAATAAGGTTTTTTTCTATATTTATTCTTTGAACGCTTATTAATGTTACTTAATATTAAAAAAAAAATTGGAAAAATTAAAAAGTTAATTAATGTAATATTAAAAGGCTGAAAAGAAAAAACTGATAATGATCCAAGTAAAAAAGGTATTATGAAGACTAATATTTTTCTACTATTAAGAATCTTATTAAGCATTTTATTTAATCAAATGAAGAAATTTATTTTCTAGTTTTTGCATTTCTAAATACCCTGTGTTAGATTTGTGATTGTATCCTAATAAATGCAACAAACCATGTATCCAAAGTTTATTTAATTCCTCTTTAAATTTATTACTGTTATTTTTATTTTTTACTTTACTAAGGTTGATAATTATATCTCCTAAATAAATCTCTTTTTCTCTATTGATTTTTTTATTCAGTTTATTTTTTTCATAAAAAGGAAAGGATAATACATCAGTAGATTTATTTTTTTTCCTAAATTTTTTATTTAATTTTTTAATTTCTTTTGTTCCTGATAGAAGTAAGGAACATATTAAACTATTTCTTTTAAATAATTTATTGCGTTTGTTGAGTAATTCTATCCTTTTATCAATAAAATTATGGGGATTTTTTAAATATTTTTTCCAAACAATATTATTTAGAATTACATTAACTTTTATCATCAGTGCTTTTTTTTTGATAAGCCCGAATAATTTTTGAAACTAGCGGATGTCTTACAACGTCAGTATGATCAAATTCTATAATCTTAATCTCATTAATATCTTTTAAAATATCTTTTGACTTTACAAGACCAGATTGTGATTTATTAATTAGGTCTATTTGAGAGGGATCACCGTTAACAACTAATTTAGAATTCTCACCAATTCTAGTCAAAAACATTTTAATTTGGGTTTCTGTCGCATTTTGTGCCTCATCTAAAATAGCAAAACAATTCTTTAAAGTTCTTCCTCTCATAAATGCAAGAGGTGCGATCTCAATTTCGCCGGTAGCTATTTTTTTATCTATTTTATCTGAACCAAACAATTCATATAAAGCATCGTAAAGAGGCCTAAGATATGGATCAACCTTCTCTTTCATATCTCCTGGTAAAAAACCTAATTTTTCTCCAGCTTCAACTGCTGGTCTAGATAAAATTACCCTTTCTATTTTTTTTTCCATTAATAAAGAAACTGCAACGGAGACTGCCAAGAAACTTTTACCTGTTCCAGCCGGTCCAAGTGATAATACAATATTATTTTCTTTAAGAGCTTTTATGTAGTCCGATTGTTTTTCTGATCTTGCTATAACTGATTTTCTTGGAGTTTTAATTAATTGTTTGAATGACTTTACATTTGATTCATCTGGTTTCATATTTTTTTTGACAGACAACATTATATCCCCTTTTTCAATAAGATGAGTCAAAAGATATTTATCAATTAAGAATTTAATTGCCTCTGAAAAATCTCTTAAATTTGCTTCTTTTCCTTTGCAAGTGATCGAATTCCCTCTAAAAAATATGTTTGTACTAGTTAATTTTTCTAATTCTTTTAAATTTTGATTAAATTCTCCTACAACTGACATGAGCATTTCATTATTATTAATTTGAATATTTATAGTTTCTTTATCTATTTTTTTAATAATTAAGTTTTGATCTAATCTACTTATTTTTGACATAAATTTTTATGCTGCGTATTCCTTTGGATTGTTTTCTAAAACAACTTGACCAAATAAAGTATTTTGATTACAGCTATCAAGCTTAACTTTTTTAATTTTTCCTGATAAATTTTCATCGCTGGTAACAATAACAGAGTTAAAATATTCATCTCTACCAAAATATTTGTTTGCATCTTTAGCTTTATTTTCAAATAATACAGTGGCAGTTGAATTAACGAGTTTTTGTCTATATTTTCTTTTTACTATATCTGCAGCTCTTTGAAAAATAATCAATCTTTCTTTAGCTATCTTATAATCTATTTTTTTTAAATTTGCAGCTGGTGTTCCAGGTCTTGCGCTAAATATAAATGAATAAGAATTAATAAATTCTACTTTATTCAATAATGATAATGACTTTTCAAAATCTTCTATTGTTTCGCCAGGATAAGCAATTATAAAATCACTAGAAAATTTTATAGATGGCTTCTTTTTTTTTAGTTTTGTAATTGTTTCTAAATACTCTTCTATTGTATGATCTCTATTCATATTTTGTAAAATCTTTGTTGACCCGCTCTGAACGGGCAAATGTAAAAGTGGCATTAATTTTTTACATTCACGATGTGCTTCTATTAAATCATCAGTAAAGTCTTTTGGATGAGAAGTTGTATATCTTATTCTTTCTAAATTTTTAATTTTATTAAGTGAATATAATAAGTCTGAAAGTCTTTTATTTTTGAAACTATAAGCATTTACATTCTGGCCTAATAAAATAATTTCCTTCGATCCATTATTCACAAGTTGCTTTGCCTCAGATACAATATCTGAGGCTGGCCTAGAATATTCTGGTCCTCTGGTATAAGGAACGACACAAAATTTACAAAATTTGTCACATCCTTCTTGAATTGTTAAAAAAGATGAAATTTTGTTATCAGAATTTTTAATTGAATTAAGCTGGTCAAATTTTTCAATAACTTCAAATTCAGTTGAGTTAACTCTTGTATTTTTATTTTCTATTTTTAAGATTATATTATTTATCTCATGATAAGATTGTGGTCCAACAACTGCATCAATATATTTCTCTTTTTTTAATAATATCTCTCCCTCAGCTTGAGCTACACAACCTACAATTAATACTATTGGCTTTACCCCATATCTGAATTCTTTTTTAACTCTTCCTACTTCATGATAAACTTTATCTGTAGCTTTTTCTCTTATATGGCAAGTATTAAGTACATAACAATTTGCTTCTTGAATATTTTTAGTTGAATTGTAATTAATTTTTTTTACCAAATCTAATATACGATTGCTATCGTACTCATTCATTTGACAACCCAATGTTTTGATAAAAATTTTTTTTGGCAATTTATTTTTTTATTTTTGAACCGTATAATTCTAATTTATGATCCACAAGTTTATAACCCAATCTTTTAGCTACTGCGTCTTGTAGTTTTTCTATATCTTTATCAACAAATTCTACTACCTCTCCACTATTAATATCTATTAAATGATCATGATGTTCGTCGGGTGACTGTTCGTATCTTGCTTTGCCACCTTTAAAATCATGCTTCTCTACAATACCAAATTCTTCGAACAATTTCACAGTTCTGTAGACTGTTGCAATGCTAATCTTGTTATCAATCTCAGTAACTCTTTTATGTAATTCATCAACATCAGGATGGTCTTTAGCGCCATACTTAACTTTTGAGTCCGACATAACTTGAGCTATAATCTTCCTTTGGTCAGTTAGCCTAACACCTTTTAATTTACATTTTTCTTCTATTGCATTCATTTTATTAATTTAACTTAAATATAATGGTTTTATCAATTTTTTTTCTATTAATTTTTTATTTATTAAAAATTCAATATTTTCAAGGTTAAATTGTGTTAAATCTTCATCTTTAAATCCAAATAATTTTACTTTATTTGATATTTCGATTCCTTTCGCCACTGCCAAAGCTACACGTATAGTCGAAAAACTGCCTGGACCATTATTTACAAGAACTGTAAAATTTTTATCAATTTTTGCTTTGTGCTTATTAGTAAAATTTAATATGGTTGATACTAATATTTCATTATTTTTAATTTTTGTTTGAAAATCATGAATAAAAAAATTATTATTTATTTTTAAACCAATTTTGTCGTTTTTGCCTGTGCAATTTATTATTAAAAAATCTTTTATCATCTTTATATTTATAATTTTTTTATTTCCTCAAAACAATTCATATTCAAATTTATTTGCAAAAACTTTTAATGATTATGGCTTAATATCAATAATGTATCATAGATTTAATGAAAACAAGTATCCTTCAACAAATATACAATTAGACGTGTTTAAAGAACAATTAAAGATAATCGAAAGTGAAGGTATCCGATTTGTGCACCCAAAAAAATTTAGAGAGAATATTACAAAAAATAAGAAAGAAAGAAAAATTTTATTAACAATTGATGACGGCTTATTATCATTCTATCAAAATGCTTGGCCGATTTTAAAAGAGAAGAAAATACCTTTTATTTTATTTGTAAATACTAGAGAAGTCGGTTCTTTTAATTATATGAATTGGAAACAAATTCTTGAGCTACATGAGGCTGATCATGTTGAAATTGGAAATCATAGCCATTCTCATGAATACCTTGTGGATGAGGATCCAGAGACGATTAAAAATGATATTTTAAAATCAATTGAAATTTTTAATGAAAAACTTGGAAAAAATTCAAATTTTTTTTCCTACCCATTCGGAGAATATAGCCAAGAATTCAAGAGAATAATTAAAGAGCTTGGTTTCGAATACGCATTTGGACAACACTCAGGTGTAATTGATGAAACAAAAGATCTATGGGAACTTCCAAGATTTCCGATAAATGAGAAATACGGAGAATTGAATAGATTTAAAACTTTAATGAAAACGCTTCCTTTTAAATATAAAAAAATTATTCCAGATGATAAATATTTATTGCAATCTCAAAATCCACCTAATGTAAGAATTTTTTTCCAAGATAATATAAATAACCTAAATCAAATTACATGTTTTTCAAATGAAGGTAATAAATGGAGAAATTCAAAAATCTCTTTTGCTGAAAAAAATACTTTAGAAATAAAGATTGATGAGAAATTTGTAGGCGAGCGAGGTCGAATTAATTGTTCTTTAAGAGAAGATGGTGGTTTTTGGCGTTGGCTAGGAATTCAATTTGTAATTGCTGAAAAATAATCTTTATAAATTTAATTCTTGTCTTTGAACTGAATTCGCCAATCTTACTGGTTCAAAATCCATTAATCTATTCTGAATAATTATTTGTGCTAAAATTTTAGTATATTCACTTCCAGTCTCAGCATAATTACCTAGAGTTTTTGCTAATTCCAAACCATTAATTTTTTTATTTTTGTTTCTTAATTTTTTTCTTTTTTCTCTAAATTTCACATAGCTTTTATGGGTATTCAAATTATTTTTATAAGCCTTTACGGAAGCTCTCAAAATTGGAAATCTTAAGATTTTATGATTTTTAGATTTATCTTTTAATAATGGTTCAATGCCCTTTCCATTCCAAGTCCATTGACCAAATATAGCATTTCCCTCTAATGCAAAACGAGATGTTCCCCATCCACTTTCTTTTGCAGCTTGGGCTAAAGCAATGGAAGCAGGAATTATATCCATTCTAATTTTTAATTCCTCTACATTCCCTTTTTTTACTTTATATTCCAAAAATTTTTGTCGTAACCATTGTTTCTCTTTATCCGTTGTAATTTTCTTAGAGGTAATTTTTTTTAATTTAAATCTGTCATCTAATATCTTCTCATTTTCAGCAACAATTAATGGAAGAACAATCTTAATAAAAGTTTCTTTTTTTAATTTAACACTTTGAATTTCATCTAAATCTTTAGGAAATTGTGTAAAATAAATTGGTTTTACTGTTTTCTGATACCTTACAGTATTTAAGTCGTATTCTACATCTTCAAATAAACTTAAAACTGTTTCAGTTTTTAAATTTAGATCAGGTAAAATTAATTCAGCAACTTTCTCTTTCTTTTTAATTTCTGTTTTAACTTTAGCTTTAGGTTCTTTTACTTTAGGTGTAGATTTTTTATTTTCTTTTTTATCGGTTATTTTAGGTTTTTTAATTTTTTCTTCTTTAACAACTATTTGTTTTTCTCCAAATTTGTCTAAATTTTTAAATGTAGTTACGCCTGAAACTATAATTGTGATTGCAGCAGCTATTACAAAAAATCCTATTATAACTTTGCCGGTCTTACCTTTGTTTGTTTGCTGACTATAAATACCATGAAATAAGTCAGTTAAAATATTTCCTATAGAATTATAAATTGTAGACCCAAGTTTTGGAAACACATTTAAAATACCAAGTGCTATATTGCCAATTGATCTCCATAAATTGTAAAAAAAGTTAACAACTGATCTTGAACTATCTTCTTTAAAATAAGTTATTTTTCTTGTAACTCTATTAGCTGCTCTTGAGCTATCTTCTTTAAAATAAGTTATTTTTCTAGAAAATCTATTAGCTACTTTAGAACTATCTTCTTTTAAGTCATCTATTCTTCTTGAAACTTTAGATAATGGTTTAGAAACATTTTCTTTAAAAAAACTAGTTTTAAAATCTTTGGGAATAATAATTTTATTCTTTCTTAAAATTAATTCTATCTGTCCTGAAGTAAGATTTTTTCTTCTTTTAATATATTCCTGAACTTCTTTTACATCATAAATTTTAGCGAGTTCTAATAATTGTTCTCTGTAAGTTAATCTTTTCTTCATATTAATTTGCCTCTACAGAATTTACTTCTTTAACATAGTGTTTCAAAAGATTTTGAACCCCTTGCTTCAAAGTCATTAAAGAGCTTGGGCAGCCCGAGCAACTACCCTGCAGTTCGACTTTCACAATTCCATTTTCGAAAGATTTAAACTTTATATCACCCCCATCTCTCGCTACTGCTGGTCTAATTTTTGTATCTAGTACATCAATTATTTTTTTAACTGTTTCATCCTTATTTTCTTTATTTTTTTTATTCTTCAGTTCTTCTTTTAAGATAGGTTCTTTATTATTTTCAAAATAATGATTCAAATGAGAAATAACCATGGGTTTTAATTCATTCCATGAAATATCTTTCGTTTTTTTTACCGATAAAAAATTCTTAGAAAGCAACACTAATTCTACTCCCTTAAAACTTAACAATTCTTTTATAAAAGGATTCTTTACCTTATTAATTTCACTTTTTTGAAATTCCTCTGTTCCTATATTTGAAATTATATTTTCGGATAAAAATTTTAAAGACTCTGGGTTTGGTGTTGTTTCTGTTTGGATCATTTGAATATTATATATTATATCAAGCCAACTTTTTCACGTATATTCTTAAGGTTTTCCTCAGCTTTAATGCTGGCTTTTTCTGTACCTTTTTTCAATATTTTAGTTAAATAGGTTTTATCGTCCATTAATTTAATAATTTCTTTTCCGATTGGCGAAATTTCACTTACTAAAAGATCTGCAAGTTTACCTTTTATATAAGAATATTCTTTTCCTCCCATTTCTTTTAAAGTACTTTCTAAATTATTTTTAGATACTTCTGAATATATAGTCAAAAGATTTAATGCCTCAGGTTTTTTTTCTAAAGATTTTATATCATCAGGAATAGAGTCGGAGTCTGATTTTGCTTTTTTAATTTTTTTTACAATCTCATCGGGGCTATCTTTAAGGTTTATTCTTGAATAATCAGACTCTTCAGATTTGCTCATTTTTTTTGTTCCATCTCTCAAACTCATTACTCTAGAAATATTTTTAAGAATGAGAGGTTCAGGTAATGGAAAAAAATCTTTACAATTAAATTCTTTGTTAAATTTGTGAGCAATATCTCTTGTCAATTCTAAATGTTGTTTTTGATCAGCTCCAACTGGAACATGGGTTGCCTTATATAGTAAAATATCAGCCGCCATTAAATTTGGATAAATATAAAGTCCAACGCTAGCTTTTTCTTTATCTGATCCAGCCTTATCTTTAAATTGAGTCATTCTATTTAGCCAACCAACTCTTGATACACAATTGAAAATCCATGCCAGTTCTGAATGAGCTGGGACAGAAGATTGATTAAAAATTATACTTTTGTTTGGGTCTAGTCCTGTTGCTAAAAAACCTGCTGTAGTCTCCAAAATATTATTTTTCAATTCTTTAGGATTTTGAAAAGTAGTTATTGCATGTAGATCGACAACACAATAAACACAATTCGTTTCTTTTTGTAATGATACAAAATTCTTTAGTGCTCCAAGATAATTTCCCAGATGCAAGTTGCCGGTAGGTTGAACACCTGAAAATACTAATTTTTTATCAGTCATCTTAATTTGTTTTAAAGTTTTTTGTTTTTAACATTCCCGTCAAATAACACGTTATCAAATAAACACTGCCAACAAAACTAACAATTATCAATAAATAAACCGATTTATATTTATAATTATAGTCTAAATAATCAGCATAATAATCTAATGAAAAAACCAAAAGAAAAGACATAAATACAGTAGATAAAATAATCTTTAAAATATTTTTCGGTAAATACTTTTCTATTAATAAAAAATTCTTGTTATTAAGAAGATATATATAAACTATCACTCCAATCCAGGTAGAAATGGACGTAGCAATAGGAATTATAATAAAACCAATTTTATTGAAGAATATAATACTAATAAGAATGTTTAATATAACAATAAAGGTTGAAATATAAAATGGTGTCTTAGTGTTGTTTCTAGCAAAAAAGAAATTTGATAGAATCTTAATCAAAGCAAACGCTGGTATACCATAACCAAAATATTTTAAGGCTGACGCTGTCATATTAATATTTTCAATAGTAAAAGATCCGTATCCAAATAATGCATTTACAATTTCTTTAGAAGCCAATATTAAACCCAAACTTGCAGGTATTGATAATAAAAGTGAAAGCTCTATTGATCTAGTTTGAATATTTGAAATCTTTAAAATATTTTTCTGCTTAAAAGCTTTAGATAAAACTGGCAATGAAACAGTCCCTACTGCTATGCCAGCTATAGCTAAATTAATTTGATAAATACGGTCTGCATAATATAAGTAAGATACAGCACTTGCTTCGAAAGAGGCTATAATTGTTCCAACCAAAATGTTTACCTGTGTAACTCCAGAAGACAGGATACTGGGTAAAAGTTTTTTAAAAAAAAGTTTTACTTTACTGCTTAATCTATTTTTAAATCTAATAGACGGTTTATAATATTTTTTTGTAAAAAATAGTAAAAATAATAATTGAATTATTCCAGCTAAAGAAACTCCGTAGGATAATTGTTTAGCAAAATTCAAATCAAAAAAATAAGAGATTAATAAAGTTAATATTAAAACAACGTTTAATATTATTGGTGCGGCTGCGGCTGCAGCAAATCTATTATTAGAATTTAAAATTCCTGAAAAAAAAGATGAAACACTCACAAATAACAAAAAAGGAAATGTTATCCTTGTAAATTCTACTGCGAGATTAAATTTTTCACTGTCTTCTAAAAAGCCTGGAGCAATTAGATAAACTAAATAAGGTGTAAATATTTCAACGAGTAGAACTATAAAAAAAAGAATAAGAATTAGTATACTTAACGTCTCATCAGCAAAATTTTTTCCCTTCTTTTGATTTTTAGTTTTTTCAGAGACATAACTGGGTATAAATGCTGCATTGAAGGTTCCTTCTGCAAACAAACGTCTGAATGTATTTGGAAGTCTAAAAGCTACAAAAAATGCATCTGCAAAGATTGATGCTCCTAAAAATATTGCAATTAATATATCTCTGAGATAGCCTAAAACTCTACTTAATAAAGTGAAAAAACTAAAAACGTATGTTGATGATAACAAGTTCATATAAGTTCTAAATTAAGCCACAAATAATAAATAAATAATGCAATATTATTAGTTATATTACATGCTCATAATTTAAATGACAAAAAAATCCAAAATTGATCATTATTCAGATAAAGAGGCACTAGATTTTCATATAAAGGGAAAGTCGGGCAAAATTGAGATAAGCTCTTCGAAACCTCTTACAACTAAAAGAGATTTATCTTTAGCATACTCTCCTGGTGTTGCTGCTCCAGTTAAAGAAATAGCTAAAAACCCTGAACTTGCTTATGACTACACTAGTAAAGGAAACTTAGTGGCTGTTATTAGCAATGGTTCAGCAATATTAGGTCTCGGTAATTTAGGTTCTCTTGCATCAAAACCTGTAATGGAAGGAAAATCTGTTTTATTCAAAAGATTTGCTGACATAGATTCTATTGATATAGAAATTGATACAAATAAAACGGACTCCATAATAGATACTATTAAAAATATAAGTGGAACCTTTGGAGGTATTAATCTTGAAGATATTGCTGCTCCAGATTGTTTTATAGTAGAGCAAAAACTTAAAGAAATTTTAGATATACCTGTCTTTCACGATGACCAACATGGCACTGCGATTATTACAACAGCTGCCTTAATTAATGCTTTAGATGTTTCAAAAAAGAAAATTAACAATGTGAAAATTGTTGTTAATGGAGCAGGTGCTTCTGCTCAAGCCTGTACAAACTTATTTAAAAGTTCAGGTGTTAAAAGTGAAAATATTATTATGTGTGACAGCAAGGGAGTAATTTATAAGGGTAGAGAAAATATTGACCAATTTAAATCAGCTTTTGCAGTAAACACAAAGTTGAGAACCTTAAAAGAAGCAATAAAAAATGCAGACGTGTTTTTAGGTTTGTCAGCTAAAGATGTGGTTTCAAAGGATATGGTAAAGTCTATGGCAAAAAATCCCATAATATTTGCTTGCGCTAACCCAGATCCTGAAATTAAACCAGAAATTATAAATGAAGTAAGATCAGATGCTATAATAGCAACTGGAAGATCTGATTATCCAAATCAGGTAAATAATTTAATTGGTTTTCCATATATTTTTAGAGGAGCGTTAGATGTTAGAGCCAAAGAAATTAATGAAGAAATGAAAATAGCGGCTGCTAAATCAATTGCTTTGTTAGCAAGAGAAGATGTGCCTGATGAAGTAGTGTCTGCTTACGGTGGAGACAGACCAAGATATGGAAAAAATTATATTATCCCTTCAACGTTTGATCCAAGATTGATAAGTGTAATTCCAGTTGCTGTAGCCAAGGCAGCAATGAAAAGCGGGGTAGCTAGAAAAAAGATTGAAGATTTTGATACTTATAAAGATCAATTAACAAATCGATTAGATCCATCAATGTCAATCATGCAAGGTATTAATGCTAAAGTGAGAAAAAATCCGAAAAAAGTTATTTTTGCTGAAGGAGAAGATGAAAATATGCTTAAGGCTGCGATTGAATTTGGAAAAAATAAACTTGGAACGCCTATATTAATTGGAACTGAAAAAAGAATTAAAGAACAATTAAAGAAAATTGGTTTGGACGAAAATCACAAAATTGAAATTGTAAATTCAACTGATAAAGAAAAAAGAGAAAAATATGTAAAACATTTATACAAAAGATTACAACGAGAAGGTCAATTAGAGAGAGACGTTGATCGTTTAGTGAGGAATGACCGTATAGCTTGGGGAGCTTCGATGATTGCTTGTAATGATGCTGACGCTATGGTTACTGGCAATATAAGGCACTATACCGCTTCAATAGAAAAATTAAAAAAAGTTGTTGATCCAAGACCAGGCGAAGAGATTTTTGGTATGACGATGATTAATTCAAAAGGAAAAACTATTCTAGTTGCAGATACAAACGTACAAGATTTTCCTTCAGCTGAAAGATTGGTTAAAGTTTCTAAATCTTGTGTCCGAGTTGCTAGATTATTTGGATTTGATCCTAAAGTTGCATTTCTTTCACATTCCACATTTGGTAAACCCGTATCAAAAAATACAAAACATGTAAGGGATGCAATTGAACTATTAAAAAAAGAAAAAGTAGATTTTGATTTTGATGGTGAAATGCAACCGGATGTAGCTTTAAATCCAATCTATCAAGAGGTTTATCCTTTTTCCAAAATTGTTGGAAAGGCAAATATTTTAATAATGCCTGCATTACACAGCGCGGCAATTTCAACTAAATTAATGAAAGTGTACGGAGATGCAAAATTAATTGGACCTCTTTTAATTGGACTTGGTCTACCCATTGAAGTTGCTCCTTTGAGATCAAGCACATCGGATATTCTTAATCTGGCTTCAGTTGCAGCTTACTCTTCGCATGTAATAAAATATTAAAATTAAAGTTTGTTGCGACTTAATTCAGAAGCCAAATATATAGAAGGAATAACTTTGTCTACATCATATATCTTATTGGCTTCATTAATGACTTCTTTTTTTTCTTCCTTATCCATTGCTATACCAAAAATATAAATATTTTTATTTATAGTTTCTAAAGTGTAATTTCTTGATTTAGTTTTTTTATTAAATACTAGAGCAGACCTTAATTGACTGGTAATTAATATGTCTTTTGCAGTGCTTCTAAAATTACTTTGACCTTTAATACTAATAGCATTTTTTACTGATCGAACACCTTTTGTTTCCCATGCCATTTTTGTGATTTTAATTTTCTCTTCTGGTTCATCTACTTTTCCAGACAAAAAAATTCGACCATCCATTACTTCCGTTTGAATAGTTAAAAAATATTTTTTCTCAGTTAAGGCAAGTCTTGCATTTAAATTTTTTTCCATAATAGTATCGTCAATTTGCATTCCAATAGTTCTAGGATCAAATGTTATATCAACTCCCGCTCCAAATTTTCCAACAGAAGTACAAGAAACTAAAGAGAATAATAATAATAAACTAATTATTTTCTTCATTTTTTTTTATATTTAAACATATTTGGTAAATTTTCTTTTTATTAACATTTTCTGATTTAAATAATAATTCAACAACATCTTTTAAACTATATTTTTTTAAATACATTTTTGCTTTTTTATTAATTTTTTTTTCGTCAAAAAATTCATCTTTAGTATTTTTTTCTGATATTACAACAGTTAACTCACCCTTAACTGGAGTTTTAAACATATTAATTTTATCAATATCTTCTCTATAAAATGTCTCATGTATCTTGGTAAGTTCTTTAGCAATTAATAGCTTCCTACCTGAAAAAAACTTTTTAAATTTTGTTAAATAAAAATTAATTTTAATAGAAGGTATAAAAAATACTAGAGAGAAGCTTAGTTGAGAAAGAGACGACAAGATTTTTTCTAATTCTCTATCTGTTTTTGGCAAAAATCCATAAAAAAGGAATTGATCTTTAAAACCTGAGACGCTCATTGAAGAAGTTACGGAAGACACTCCTGGAATTGGAATAATGTTTATATTTTCTTTAACACATGTTTGAATTAGTAAGCGACCTGGGTCTGAAATTGATGGAGTTCCAGCATCAGAAATTAACGACAAAATTCTGCCTTCATTTAAATATTTTATGATTTTCTCGAGTTCTTTTTTTTCATTGAACTTGTGATAAGAAATTAATTTTTTTTTTATTTTTAAGTAATTTAATAATTTTAAAGAATGTCTAGTATCTTCACAAAGAATTATGTCAGAGTTTTTTAGTACTTCTATTGCCCTTATAGTTATATCGTCAAGATTTCCAATGGGTGTAGAAACAATATATAAGCTTTTATTAGATAGTTCCATTTTATGAAAAAAAAATTTATAGTAATAGTATCTTATTTATTAATCTTTTTTAATTCTAATTTACTATCCAATGAGAATAATGATACTCTTAAAATAGGATTGCTTGCGCCCTTAAGCGGTGAATATAAAGAGCTTGGTAATTCTTTATTATATTCATTACAACTAGCACTTAATGAAATTGATGATGAAAATGTTTTCATAGTACCCCAAGATTCAGGTTCTAATGATAAGAAAAAATTGAATGATGCTGTAAAAGAAATTAAATCAAAAGGTGTTAATGTTGTAATTGGTCCAATAGACAATAAAGACTTTGATGAAGTAAAAAAATTTAACGATATTACTTTTGTTTCACTATCAAATATAAATCCAGAATTTCAACAAAACATTATTAGTATTGGTATTAGTTTTGAGTCTCAAATGATAGCATTGACAAAATTTATTAAAAAACAAAAAAAAAATAAAACAGTAATCCTGATACCTAAAAATGATTACACATTTTTAATTGAAAAAAAATTAGATAAGTTAAATTTAAAAGACTACAAGATTTTTAAATATAATCCTGATCCAAAAATTCTAACTGGTGAAATTGAAGTACTAACAAACTATTCACAACGAAAAAAAAATTTGGAATTAAGAAAAAAAATTTTTGAGGATAAAGAAGATGAACAATCAAAGCGACAACTAGAAAGATTAGAACAAAAATATACCTTAGGAGATGTAAACTTTGATTCAGTAATCATAATTGATTTTGGAAGTAGTTTAAAAAGTGTTTTAACTTCATTAGTATTTACTGATGTGGACCAAGAAAAAGTTTTGTTTACAACTGTCAATCAGTGGTTTGATGAAAGCATTTTTTACGAAAATACTGTTAAGAACTTATATTATCCTTCTGTAAATTATAAAGAATTTAAAAGATATAAAAATAAATATTTTAAAACTTTTAATAATTCCCCCAGTGAAATAACAATTTTAGCATATGATGCCTTGGGTTTAATCTATTATATTTGGAAAAAAAATGGAAAAATTAACTCCGTGAATGATTTTTCATTTAAAGGAAAAATTAAAGGTAAAATTGGAACTTTTAGTTTTAATAATAAAAAAATAGTACAAGATTTAAATATATATAAAGCAGAAGATAACCAATTTAAAAAATTTTAACCTTTTTTTTCATTTTTTTAAAAGCAATATATCTATGATCAATTTTAATCTTTTTTATTTTAGACATCTGGCCAAAAGTAATTGATTTTGAACGAGGAATAAATATAGGATCGTAACCAAATCCTTTATTGCCGACAATCTTATCAGCAATCGATCCATTAATTTTACCTGTAACTGTAATTATCTTTCCTCTGGGATATTTTAAAGATAAACTACATACAAAAGTTGCAGATCTATTTTTTTTGTTTTTCATTTGTTTTAATATAGATTTCATTGCTTTATGAAAACTTCCATATTTTTTTGCCCATCTCGCAGAATAAATTCCAGGTTTTCCGCCTAAAGATTTAATGCATAATCCTGAATCATCCGAAATAACCGGAAAACGAACAAATCTTGAAAAATAATTTGCCTTCAATACCGCGTTTGCAGAGAAAGTTTTACCTGTTTCTTTTGGGCTTTTAATCTTTAGTTTTTGAGGGGAAATCTTCTTAATTTTTTTGGATATTAAATAGCTTATTTCTTTAAATTTTCCTTTGTTGTGTGTTCCAATTAAAATTTTTTTCATCGGTGCCTAGTAATTTAAAATTAACTTACTATATAGCAATTATCATGAATAATGATAACCAAAAAAAAGAAGACACTCCTGAAAAGGATATTAAAATAAATGAAGATCCAAAAGAGGAAAAGTCGTTAGAAGAAAAGCTCAAAGAATCGGATGATAGGCTATTAAGATCTTTGGCCGAAATAGAAAACCAGAGACGTAGATTTGAAAAGGAAATTAAAGATGCATTTGAATTTGGCTCATTTAATTTTGCAAAGGAAAGTCTGGCAATTTTAGATAATCTACATAGAGCAAAATTAGCTATTAAAAATGATGAATATCTTAAAGAAAATAAAGATTTAGATAAATTTTTAGAAAATATAACAATTATAGAAAAAGATTTAATTAGTATCTTCGAAAAAAATAGAATTATAAAAATTGATACTAAAAATAAAAAATTTGATCCAAATTTACATCAAGCCATGTCGGAAATAGAAGATGAAAGTAAAGATACTGGAAGTATTCTTCAGGAAATTCAGTCGGGCTATATGCTAGGTGAAAGACTTCTTAGACCCGCTTTGGTAAGTGTTGCTAAGAAAAAAACAGCCAAAAAAGACGAAAAAAATCAAAAAAAAGAAGATAAATAACCTTGTAGAAGGGAAAAAAACACCCATATAAAAAGAACATTAATCAAAGGAATAATAAATTATGAGCAAAGTTATTGGAATAGATTTGGGAACAACAAATTCATGCGTAGCCATCATGGATGGATCGCAAGCTAAAGTTTTAGAAAATGCTGAAGGTACAAGAACTACTCCTTCAGTGGTTGCATTTCTAGAAAATGAAGAAAAACTAATAGGTCAACCAGCAAAAAGACAAGCTGTAACAAATGCAAAAGATACAATATTTGCTACTAAAAGATTAATTGGCAGATCTTTTGAGGATGAAACAGTTAAAAAAGATATTGGTAGAGTTCCTTTTAAAATAATTAAATCAGATAATGGAGAAGCTTGGGTTGAAGGTAAAGGAAAAAAATATTCACCTTCACAAATATCAGCTTTCATTTTACAAAAAATGAAAGAAACTGCTGAAAAGTATTTAGGTCAAGCTGTAACTAAGGCAGTGATTACTGTACCTGCTTACTTTAACGATGCTCAAAGACAAGCAACAAAAGATGCTGGAAAAATAGCAGGCTTGGAAGTTTTAAGAATTATTAATGAACCAACAGCTGCAGCTTTAGCTTACGGGCTAGATAAAAAAAATGGACAAAAAATAGCTGTTTATGATTTAGGAGGTGGTACATTTGATGTTTCAATATTAGAAATTGGAGATGGAGTTTTCGAAGTTAAATCAACTAATGGTGATACATTTTTAGGTGGTGAAGATTTTGATGATGCAATAGTAAAATATTTAATAGATGAATTTAAAAAAGATAATGGAATTGATCTTAGAAATGATAAATTAGCTTTACAAAGACTAAAAGAAGCTGCGGAGAAAGCTAAAATTGAATTATCTTCAGCAGCTCAAACAGAAATAAACTTACCTTTTATTACTGCAGATAAAACTGGGCCTAAACATGTTAATTTAAAACTTACTAGAGCTAAACTCGAAGCTTTGGTTTCAGATCTAGTAGAAAGAACTTTAGAGCCTTGTAAAATAGCTCTTAAAGACTCTGGATTCTCAGCTGCTGAAATTAACGAAGTAGTTTTGGTTGGTGGAATGACTAGAATGCCAAAAATTGTTGAAACAGTTAAAAATTTCTTTGGCAAAGAACCAAATAAAAGTGTGAACCCAGATGAAGTAGTGGCAATGGGAGCTGCTATTCAGGCTGGTGTTTTACAAGGAGATGTTAAAGATGTTTTATTATTAGATGTAACTCCTTTATCTCTTGGAATAGAAACTTTAGGCGGTGTTTCAACTAAATTGATTGAAAAAAACACAACTATCCCAACCAAAAAAAGCCAGGTATTTTCTACAGCAGAAGATAATCAACCCGCTGTTTCAATAAGAGTTCTACAAGGTGAAAGAGAGATGGCTTCTGATAATAAAATTTTAGGAAATTTTGAGTTAGTGGGAATACCTCCAGCTGCAAGAGGAACGCCTCAAATAGAAGTTACATTTGATATAGATGCAAATGGAATTGTAAACGTTTCTGCTAAAGACAAAGGAACTGGAAAAGAACAAAAAATTCAAATCCAAGCGTCAGGTGGTTTATCTGAAGAAGAGATTCAAAAAATGGTTAAAGATGCTGAAGCTAACAAAGAAGCTGATAAAAAGAAAAGAGAGACAGTGGATGCTAGAAATCAAGCTGATAGTTTAGTTTTTTCAACAGAAAAAAGTTTAAAAGAGCACGGAGACAAAATTTCTCCTGAAGAAAAGAAAGCAATAGAAAATGGAATTGCAGATCTTAAAAAATCTTTAGAAGGTACAGACTCTGAAGATATTAAGAAAAAAACTCAAAGCTTGATTCAAGTTTCAATGAAGCTTGGAGAAGCAGTTTATAAAAGTCAGCAAAAACCCGAAGCTAAAGATAAAGATTCTAAGGATACAAAAAAAGAAGATAAAGATAACGTTGTAGATGCAGATTTTGAAGACGTAAAAGAAGATAAAGAAAAAAGCGCCTAAGATAATTAATAAGGAGACGTCCTGTGGCTAAAAGAGATTACTATGATGTCTTGGGTGTAACTAAATCCGCATCTAAAGATGAAATTAAAAAAGCGTATCGTAAATTAGCTCTTAAATATCATCCAGATAAAACTAAAGGTGACAAAACTTCAGAGGAAAAATTTAAAGAAGCAAGTGAAGCTTATCATGTGCTCTCTGATGAAAAGAGAAAAACAAATTACGATCAATTCGGTCATGCAGCTTTTGAAGGAGCTGGAGGAGGTGGTCAAGGCTTTGGAGGATTTGACTTTAACTCTTCATCTTTCTCTGACATTTTCGAAGATTTTTTCGGAGATTTTGGTGGTGGAGGATCGTCTAGAAGATCTAGTAATAGAGGAAATGATTTAAGATACGATGTAAGCATAAGTTTAGAAGATGCTTATAAAGGAATAGAAAAAAACGTTAAGTACACTACTTACAAAAAATGTTCTTCTTGTTCAGGTAGCGGAGCTGCAAAGGGATCTAAGCCTATAAAATGTAGTTATTGCTCAGGAAGAGGTAAAGTAAGAACAAACCAGGGATTTTTTACAATCCAGCAAACTTGTCCTCAGTGTAGTGGCTATGGAGAAACTATAGGAAATCCGTGTAAAAATTGTAGTGGTAATGGGAAAGTTCAGGGCAGCGAGAATGTTACAGTAAAAATTCCAAAAGGTGTTGATGATGGAACTAGAATAAGATTGTCTGGTAAAGGTGAAGCGGGCTCTAAAGGTGGTTCTAATGGTGATCTTTATCTTTTTATTTCTATTGATAACCATAACATTTTTAAAAGATCTGAGGAAAATCTATATTATGAACTTCCCATTTCTTTTTCAGATGCAGCCTTAGGAACAACTGTAGAAGTGCCATCTATAGATGGTGGAAAATCTAAAATTAAAATTCCTGCAGGAACCCAGCATGGAAAACAATTTAGATTAAAAGAAAAAGGAATGCCAGTTTTAAGAAGAAGTGTTTTTGGAGATTTGTACATAAGAATTGTTACTCAGGTTCCTACTTCTATTTCAAAAAGACAAAAAGAAATATTAATGGAGTTTAATGAAATAGAGTCTAATAAACCTGATCCAGTAATTAAAAGTTTTTTTGAAAAGGCCAAAAAATTTTGGAAAAGGTCATAAACTAAGTGGAAACTGAACAAATAATGTCTGCAATATTTTTAATTGCAGTATTAATTTTAATCTTACCTGCATTTTTATCTACTAATAATAAGATTAAACAATTTTTAAAAAATTTATCTATTTGGACTGTAATTGTTCTTATTATTATTGTAATTATAAGCCTTGTATATTGATGAAAAAAATTAATTTAGCAATAACTGGTTGTATGGGAAGAATGGGCCAACAACTCATCAAAAGCTCTAAAGCAAGTAAAAGCTTTAAAATAGTAGCTATAACTGAAAATAAAATAATAAATAAAGATATAATGGGTATCAGACCTAATGTTAACAATGAGAATGCATTTAAAAAAGCAAATGTAATAATAGATTTTACCGTACCTAAATGCACCTTTGAAGTTTTAAAAATTGCATCAAAACTTAAAAAAAGAGTGGTTATTGGAACAACAGGATTTACTAAAAAAGAAGAAGATATAATTAAAAGATACTCAAGAAAAATTCCGATTCTTAAGGCTGGAAATATGAGTCTTGGGGTAAACTTGCTAATGTATTTGACTGAAATAGCTTCAAAGTCACTTAATAGTAATTTCTTAACTAAAGTTTTTGAAGCTCACCATAAAAATAAGAAAGATCATCCTTCTGGAACAGCTTTAATGCTTGGTAAAGGCATAGCCGTAGGAAAAAATAAAGATTTGTATAGGTTAATGGGTAAAAAGTATTTGAACAAAAAATCTTTTCCCTATGGAAAAAAAATTAATTTTAATTCATTAAGAAAAGGTTCAGTAATAGGAAAACATGAGGTTTCTTTTTCAAGTGGAAAAGAAATAGTTTCTTTAAATCACGAGGCTTTTGATAGAGCTCTTTTTTCAGAAGGTGCATTAACAGCAGCAAAATGGATAATAGGTAAAAAACCTGGCTTATATTCCATGAGAAACGTTTTGAACTTCAAATAAATTTTAAATAGAATTTAGGCTCAGTGAATAATAAAGAAAAGTCTAAGATAATCCTTAGGATTTTAAATAAAATCTATCCTAGTGTTCCAGTGCCTTTAAAGCACAGAAATTTATTTACTTTATTAGTTTCTGTGGCTTTGTCAGCTCAAACTACTGATGTAAACGTTAATAAAGCAACAAGAAATATATATCCAAAATATAATAAACCTGAGCACTTTGTTAATTTAGGAAGAAAAAAAATTGAAAAATTAATAAGAAGCACCGGTTTTTTTAAGAGAAAAGCTAAAAGTGTGTATTTACTCTCAAAGCAATTAGTGGAAAAACATGGAGGAAAAGTCCCAGGAAATTTTGAAGATCTTGAAAAATTACATGGTGTAGGACATAAAACAGCTAGCGTAGTAATGTCTCAAGGTTTTGGGTACCCAACTTTTCCTGTAGACACCCATATTCATCGATTGGCACAAAGATGGGGTTTAACTAATGGTAAAAATGTTGTTCAAACTGAAAAAGATTTGAAAAGACTATTTCCTAAAAAATCATGGAATAAACTTCATCTCCAGATAATTTGGTACGGAAGAGAATATTGTCAAGCTAGGGAATGTTACGGTATAGCTTGTAAAATTTGTAAAAGCTGTTATCCAAAAAGAAAAAAACCAATTAAAACAAAAAAAGCTTAAATATGAAAATAATAGGAATTGGAAATGCTATTGTAGATGTTATTTGCAAAGTAGATGATAGTTTTTTAGCAAATAACAAATTAACGAAAAGCACAATGAAACTCGTAGACGAAAAAGAATTCAAGAAATTGTTATCAAATCTTAAAATTCAAGAAACGGTTTCAGGCGGCTCTGTAGCAAATACAATAGCTGGTCTTTCTCGGCTTGGAAATAAAGTAGGATTTATTGGTAAAATAAGTAATGATGAATTAGGCTATAAGTATGAAGAAGGTTTAAAAAAAGAAAATATTGAATATTTTTATTCTAAAAAAAAAGAAATATTACCAACCGGAACTTGCTTAATACTAATCACACCTGACTCTGAAAGAACGATGTGTACTTTTCTCGGAACAGCAGGAAAAATCAACGAAAATGATATAAATGTTAATGCAATAAAAAATAGTGAGATTTTATTTCTTGAAGGCTATTTGTGGGATGAAGGTGAACCTAAAAGAGCTTTTGATAAAGCAATGCAATATTCAAATAAAGTTGGGATGTCTTTATCTGATTTATTCTGTGTAGAGAGACACAAATCACATTTTTTAGACTTAGTTAAAAATAAGTTAGATATTACATTTGCAAATGAACAAGAAATTATGTCTTTAATTAGCACTGAAAATTTTGATGAAGTAATTAAATTTTCTCAACAATTAGAAAAATTAATTATCATTACTAGGGGAGAAAAAGGAGCAACTGCTATTCAAGGTAGTGAAGTTGTAACAAACAAGGCACAAAAAAATCTGAAAATTGTAGATTTAACAGGTGCAGGAGATCTTTTTGCAGCAGGTTTTTTGCATGGCTATATAAACAATCTTTCTTTAAAAGAAAGCTTAGATAAAGGAACTGAAATGTCTTCAAAAATAATTCAAACTATTGGTGCTCGATTAAACTAAATTATTTTTTTTTTCTTTTAAAACTGCCTTTTCCTTTTTTTGGCTTAATAACGCGTTTGCGGTATTTTGCAGTAAATAAATCTAAAGCTATTTTGTTTCTTTTCTTCATAGTAAGTACCCTTTTGTATTATTTAAAATAAACTCTTCATCTGCAAATTTTAATTTTATCTTTTTTCTTAGCCTATAAATATGTGTTTCTACTGTGTGAGTATCGGCATCTTCTGAATATTTCCAGACTTCATCTAAAATCTTGTTTTTGCTAATAGGTTTATTATAACTTAAAAATAGTTCCAAAAGTTGAATTTCCTTTTCTGTCAATAACACGTAGCTTTTGTCTCTTAATAGTTTCTTCTCATTCTTATCTAAAATGTAATTTTTTACTTTAATAGAGGAGTTTTTAGAAAAATTTTTCCTTACAATTGAGTTTTCAATTATCTTATTAATCTCATCTAATTTTGCAGGTAAAAATATTTTATCTGAGAAAATGTCAAATTTTTTTTTATCTAAATTACAAGCTAAAATTTTTATTTTGTTAGACTTTTTCAGTATCTCTGAAGAAGAGTTATTTTTAAAGAAATCTTGATGGCAAAGTAAAATATCATAACTATCAAAAGATTTTAACTCTATATCTGTATCAATTGTTGTTAATTTAAAATTTAAATGATCTTTAAGTTCTTTTAATGAAATGTTAAAATTTTTAGACCCAAAAGATAAAACGTTTATTTTATGCATATATTTATAAAAAATAAAAAACTTATTTTAGATAAGTATAGAATAAAATGTGCCATTGGTAAAAGAGGAATTGGTCATAAAAAAAGAGAAGGTGATAAGATAACCCCAAAAGGTAAATTCAAAATTAAGACTATTTTATATCGTAAAGATCGTGTATCACACTTTAAGTCTAAAATTACCACGTTACCTATTACAAAAGATATGGGTTGGTGTGATGATCCAAAATCAAAAAAATACAATAAATTGATTAAGCTTCCTTTTAAAGGTAGCGCTGAAAAACTTTATAAAGAAGATAATACTTACGATATAATTTTAGTTTTGAATTATAATTTTAACCCGATACAAAAAGGAAAAGGAAGTGCAATTTTTTTACATGTAGCAAGCAAAAATTATAAAAGTACATTGGGGTGCATTGCAGTAAGTAAATTTAATTTAAAGAAAATAATTAAAAAAATTAATAAATCTACAATTGTAAATATATCCTAAGATCTCTCACCAAATATTGAACTCCCTATTCTTAAATACGTAGATTTATATTTAATAGCATCCATATAATCTGATGACATTCCAATGCTTAACTCTTTAAAACCAAGTGAAGCGTTCAGCTCGGATATACTTCTGAAATATTCTTCAGGTTTATTATTATTTGGTGGTATAGCCATTAAACCTAAAACATTTAGATTTTTTTCTTTAACACAATAATTATAAAAAGCATCTACCTCATTGTAGGAAATGCCGGATTTTTGTGTTTCATTTCCCAAATTAACCTGGATAAAATATTTAAGAGATTTATTAAAATCTTTTTGAGCTCTTGCTATAACGTCTACAAGTTTTTGGCTATCTAAAGAATGTATATAATCAAAGATTTGAACTGCTTTTTTTGCTTTGTTACTCTGTAATTTACCAATCATATGGAGCTTTAATTCTTTTTTTTCATTTTTTATTCGTAACCACTTTACCTCTGCCTCTTGAACTTTATTCTCACCATAATGTATGTGACCATGATCGATCAGCGGCATGATGTGATCCAAGGAAAATGTTTTGCTTACTGCAACTATGGTTCTTGAGGTATTATCAGAAACTTTTTCAATATTAGATTTTATTTTGTTATATCTTTCAACTATGATGCTCATATGTTTGTCTTTAAAAATAAATATTTTTTTATAATAGAAAGTATCAGAGATATACAATTAAAAGATATAAAAAATTCAAATAAATTCAGCATAATTTATAGATCAAAAAATATAGCTGAAAATACGGAAAAATTAATGAAATTTAGAAAAGTCTGTAAAACAAAAAATGTAGATTTTTATGTTTCTAACAACTTAAAGCTGGCGAATCTTCTAAAAGCAGATGGTGTATATATCTCTGCCTACAATAAAGATCTTAAATTTGCTCATTTAAAAAATTTTAACTTAAGAATAATTGGGTCTGCTCATAATATTAAAGAACTTAATATAAAAAAATTACAAGGCTGTTCTAGTATTATTTTCTCACGTTTATTTGAGACATCTTATAAGTATAAAAAAGGTTTTTTAGGTGTAATTAGATTTAATCTTTTAAGACTTTCTAGAAAAGAAAATTTGGTTCCTTTAGGAGGAATAAGATTGTCTAATTTGAATAAACTGAATACCGTAAAATGTGACTCTTTTGCTTTATCATCAGAGATGATAAATAAACCAGTTGTTTTCTCAAGCCGTTGCTTTTAATTAAGAATTATTTAATAAAAAAAAAGGGGCGAAAAATCGCCCCTTTTAATTTTATAAACTAACTAAACTAATTAGAACGCAAAGTTTAGAGCGATAATTGTATCGCTAGCATCTACACCTTCAGAGTGCGAAATATTACTATAATCAGCTTGCGCTATTGATAGTGTTGCACCACCTAAATTGTAAGCAGCTTGTATAGAGTCCATGTCTATATCTGTGCTTGCTGTAGATGAAGTTTGGAAGTGTTGTTCACTTGTCTCAGTTGTGTAAGACACTGATAATTGGTCATTAACAGCGAAACCTATAGACATACCTGTGTTTTCATAATATTCCACAGTTGTTGCACCAGCAGTTACTGCTGCAGTTGTTGTAGGAGCGTTGTATGACTTACCATAACCTAGTGTTACGTTAGCTATAGCGTATTCAATACCATAAGCACCACCTTCTTCTAATTGAGTTTCATCAGTTTTACCATCGTCATAGTCTTCTATTTCGTAAAGAGAAGCAGACAAAGTTAAACCATCAATTGGCTTACTTACTAATGAGTAAAACGTAGCGTTGTCGCCATTAGTAGTATTTTGTGAGTTCGCGCTATTACCATCTGCTTTTGTTTGACCATAAGCAAAATGTCCTGTTGTTCCAAAAGGTAATTCTGGAGTGTGGTATTGCAATGTAGCGTAAGACAGTTCAGAAGATGGGTATGTAATACCTTCACTTAGACCTGTATCAGTCATTGAAGTGTATGCTGATTGATCGAAAGCATACTCTTTACTATTTCCACATTCAGATACACAGATTTTAAATGTTCCCATATCGCCCATTCCTATTGCGATTTGAGTATCATCGTTAGCTGCGTCACCACTGTCAGTGTTTCTTGGATCTAGTTCCATAGAGTAGCTCCATGTAAAACCATTGTCCATTTCACCACTAGCTGTGAAATTTAATTCGTTTGAAATACCGATTGTATTATCAATATTAGATTGTCCTTGTGTAGTAAGGTATGTAGCTTTAGCTGAACCACTTACACTTAATTCACCTGCGTTAGCAGACAACATCAAAGATAATGAAGCGATAGAAACGAATAAAGTTTTCATTATTGTTTTCATTGTTTTATCCTTTGTTTTTGTTTTAATAATTAAAACGTGAAGAAAATTAACATTTTCAGGCCTTTTTAAAATTCAAAAACCTCAAATTTACTATTATATTTGCAATATGTTGTATAATTACAACACTTTTTAAGGTCTTTTTCTATTTTTAATAGAATATTGAAATTTAAACAATTTTTTTGTTTTTCCTTATTCTTTGGCATAAACATTAATATAATCCTTATAAAAAATGACAAAAAACTTAAAATTTTTATTAATTATTCTTCTTAGTGTAACAATGTTGACATCCTGCCAGGCTTTTAAACCCAAAAAAGTCGATACTAGAGAAGTTCCTATCAAAGGAGACGATAGGGCAAGAAAGGCTATAGAGGAAGGTGGAGGTGTTTCATTAAAAAATGTCCTTAATAAAAGAAGAGGAACAAACTTTGAATTTAGTTCATCTAATTCAATGTGGAGAGCATCATTAGAAATTTTAGATTTTCTTCCTTTAAGTACTGTAGATTATTCTGGTGGAATGATAGTATCAGATTGGTACACGGGTGAAAGTTCGAATGAAGCAATTAAAATTTCAATTAGATTTCTATCTAATGAAGTTCGAAGCGATAGTCTAAAAATAGTTGTTCATAAAAAAAAATGTTCAGAAAATCAATCTTGTAGAACTCAATTATTAAATAATTCAAAAATTAGTGAGGAGTTAAGAGTTACGATTTTAAAAAAAGCAGCTGAATTAGAAAAAGAAAAAAAGAAAAAATAAATCTTTAATGGAAAGAGTAAATTTTCAAGTAATTGAAAAAAAGTGGCAAGAAAAATTTATTTCTTCCAAACTCTACAATAAAAAGGGTAAAAAATTTTATTGTTTAGAAATGTTTCCTTATCCTTCAGGAAAAATACATATGGGTCACGTAAGAAATTATACTATTGGAGATGTAATAGCACGTTATAAATACATGAAAGGTTTTGATGTTTTACATCCTATGGGCTGGGATGCTTTTGGGTTGCCAGCAGAAAATGCAGCTAGAATGAATAACTTAAAGCCTAAAGATTGGACACAAGAAAATATTAAGATAATGAAAGCTCAATTAAAAATGCTCGGCCTATCTATTGATTGGGATTTAGAGATATCTACCTGTGATGAAAGTTATTACAAACACCAACAAGAACTATTTATTGACTTCTATAATCAAGGTTTGGTTTCCCGTAAAGAAACTTATGTTAACTGGGATCCTGTCGAAAAAACTGTTTTAGCAAATGAACAAGTCATAAATGGAAAAGGCTGGAGATCTAATGCGGTTGTAGAAAGAAAGAAATTATCTCAATGGTTTTTTAATATCACTAAATTCTCAAATGAACTCTTAAAAGATTTACAAAAACTTTCAGGATGGCCAGAAAAAGTAAAGTTAATGCAAAAAAATTGGATTGGAAAATCTATTGGCTGTGAATTAAATTTTAAGATCATTGGTAAAGACAAAGATATATCTATTTTTACTACAAGACCAGATACCATTTTTGGAGCAAGTTTTATTGCTATTTCAGTTGATCATGAAATCTGTAAAAATTTTGATAAGGGTCAAGATTTTGAAAAATTTAAAGATAAGTGTTCTAAAATAGGAACAACTGAAGAAGCTTTAGCAAATGCAGAAAAATTAGGTTTTAAAACTGAACTTTTTGCTCAGCATCCTTTTTTAAAAGATAAAAAAATACCTATATACGTAGCAAATTTTGTCTTGATGGATTATGGAAATGGTGCAATTTTTGGGTGCCCAGCTCACGATCAAAGAGATTTTGATTTTGCAAAAAAATATGAACTTCCAGTTATAAGAGTAGTTTCAAGCAAAAATAATTCTAATAATGGAGAAGAAATGAAAGAAGCATACATTGGTGATGGCAAGATGGTTAATTCTGAATTTTTAAATAATTTAGATGTAGATGAAGCAAAAAAAAAAATTATTGATAAGATTGAAGAAAAAAAGATAGGAAAAAAACAAACTTTATTTAGACTAAAAGATTGGGGAATTTCTAGACAAAGATACTGGGGATGTCCAATACCTATGATTTATTTAGAAGATGGTTCTGTTGTTCCAGTAGATAAAAGTGAGCTACCAATTAAACTTCCTAATGACGCAGATCTCAATTCTTCTGGAAATCCATTAAAAAATCATCCTAATTGGAAAAAAACTACTCACAAAAAGACTGGCAAGCCTGCAATCAGAGAAACAGACACACTGGATACTTTTGTTGACTCATCTTGGTATTTTCTAAGATTTTGTTCGCCTAAAAATAAAAATGCTCCTTACGATAATGATAAAGTCAATTATTGGATGCCAGTTGATCAATATATTGGCGGTATAGAGCATGCAATTCTACATTTGCTTTATTCGCGTTTTTTTATGAAGGCAATCAAAAAATGTAATAGTAAATTTAAATATTCAGAACCATTTAATAATTTATTTACACAAGGTATGGTTTGTCATGAAACCTATAAGGATCAAAAAGGTAACTGGCTTTACCCTGATGAAGTAAAAATAAATTCTAAAAAAGAAGCAATTAAAATACTAGATAAGTCTGAAGTCAAAATTGGTCCATCAGAATCGATGTCAAAATCTAAAAAGAATACAGTTGATCCTGAAACTATGATTAAACAATATGGAGCGGATTCAGTTAGATGGTTTATCTTATCTGACAGTCCTCCAGAAAAAGATATACAATGGTCTGACACTGGTGTTTTTTCTTCAAACAAATTTTTACAAAAAATATGGAATCTAAACCAAACAATTTTAAAAAGAACTGACACTAAAAAAGATAATGATAAAGAAAAAAAGATCTTTGAGGAAAAAATTAATTTGTACGTTTATAAAATTGATAATGCGATAAATAATTTTCAATTTAATGTTGCTATTGCACAATTTTATGAAGTTTATAGATATTATAGTGAGTCCATTAAACTAGAAATAAGTACTAAAGTTTTGGCAGATAATATAATTAAGATAATGAAACTAATGATACCTTTTACACCTCATCTTGCACATGAATGCTTATCAAATTTAAAATGTAAAGAAGCACATAAATGGCCAAAAATAGACGTAAAAGTATTAGAAAGAATCAAAATAAACATGGTTGTTCAAGTAAATGGAAAAACTAGAGACGTTTTAGCTATTAAAAAAGATCTTAGCCAAAAGGAGTTAGACCAATTAATAAAGAAATCCTCCAAAGCTAACAAACACTTGATAAATAAAAAGATTATAAAAACTATCTTTATCAAAAATAAAATTATAAATTATATTATTAACAGCCAATGAGACAAATATTAGTAAAATCCTTATTAATTCTTCTTTTATTAACAACAGTTAATTGTGGATTTAAAGTGATAAATGAATCTGAAAAAAATGAATTTTCAATAGAGAATATCAAAACTTCAGGGGATAAAAGAATAAATTTTAGAATCAAAAATGACCTACTCAACTATTCCAAAAAAAATAATCAAAACGTTCTATTCATAGATCTAAAAACAAAAAAGACTAAAAATATAAAAGAAAAAAACATTAAAAACGAGATTACTAAATATGAAATTATTTTGAATGCTAATGTCAAATTTAATTTGGTAAACAGTGATGTTATTTACAAAATAAATCTTTCAAATAATGGAAATTATTTAGTAGAAGATAGTTACTCAACAACACTAAATAATGAAAAAAAATTAATCGACGACTTAATAGAAAATATGTCTGAAAAAATTCTTAAAAAAATAATCTTAAAATTAAATGATATTTAAAAGTTACATTATAGAACAAAAAATAGAAACTATCGGCAATCATAACATTTTTTTATTTTATGGAGAAAATGAAGGTTTAAAAAAAGAATTTAAAGAAAAATTAATAACCCAACATAAAGAAGAAGAGATTCTTAACTTATTTCAAGATGACATAATTAAAAACAAAGATATTTTAATAAATGAAGTAATCAACAAATCCTTGTTTAATGAAAAAAAAATAATTTTTATTAATCAAGCAAGTGATAAAGTTTTAGATATAATTGAAGAAATTGCAGACAATATTAAAGAAGAGAGAATTTTTTTATTTTCAGATGTTCTAGATAAAAAGTCTAAGTTAAGAAACTATTTTGAAAAATCTAAATCGTGTGGAATTGTGGCTTGTTACCAAGATAATGAGATGACAATTAGAAAACTAATATTTAAAAAATTAAGTGCTTGCCAAGGTCTTACAAATGAAGTTGTAAATTTTATTATTCAAAATACTGGGTTAGATCGGAATAAAATTAATAATGAAATTGATAAAATAATGAGTTTTTTTAAAGATAAAAAGATTGATCTTAAAACTATCGATTTATTACTTAACATTAGATCAAGTGATGACTTTAATGTTCTTAAAGATGAAGCGCTAAACGGCAATAAAATCAACACAAATAGACTGCTTGCGGATACTGTGTTCGAGGATGAAAATAATGTTTATTATTTAAATTTGATTAATCAGAGGATTAAAAAACTTAGTGAAATAGATAATATTAAAAAAGATAATTCTGATATTGAGTCAATAATCTCAAACCTAAAACCTCCTGTGTTTTGGAAGGATAAACCACAAATAATTATGCAGTCAAAAAAATGGGATAAAGCAAAATTACAAGAAGCTTTAAAAAAGACTTACAATTTAGAAATTGAGATTAAATCTAACTCGTTAATTAGAAAAGATTTATTAATTAAAAATTTAATAATTGAACTGTGCTCTACAGCTAGCTCCGCTTAAGTAAATTTGAAACAAGTTCGAATTGCTCTAAATTTTTATACAAAATAGTAATTTTTCCAGAATTATTTTTTTTATTTTGAATATTAACATTCAAACCCAGGTTATCTTGAATTTTATTTTGTTCATTTAGTATATTTGAATCTATTTTAATTTGACCAGACTTTTGTGGGCCCTTTTGGCCCCTTACTAAAAGTTCAACACTTCTAGCACTTAGTTTTTTTGCTACTATTTCTTCTGCAATATTTGTAGCACTTGGTAATCCTATTAAAGGTCTAGCTTGCCCAGCGGTAAGGTTGCCTTCCTCGATTAAGCCAATTACATCTTTTGGTAATGTTAAAAGACGTAAAGTATTACTAATGTGACTTCTGCTTTTAGACATAAATTTAGCTATTTTTTCATGATCATATCCAAATTCTTCTGACAATCTTTGATATCCTTTTGCCTCTTCTATAACATTAAGATCATCACGTTGAATATTTTCTACAATTGCAACCTCTAAGGCCTCGTTATCATTTAAATCTAAAATCACAATCGGTACTTCATGTAAACCAGCTCTTTGAGCAGCTAACCACCTTCTTTCACCAGCAACTATTTCAAATCTACCAGGATCTACTTTGTCACTTCTTACAGCTATAGGTTGAATAATACCGTTTTTCTTTATAGAATTCGCTAATTCAGACAGTTTTTCTTCATTGAAGTGAGTTCTAGGTTGATACTTATTTGGACTCAAATCGCCAATGTTTGCCTTAAGTCTGTTAATGCTTGCTATGTCTTCATTTTTTATTTTCTCTTTTTGATCTCCAAAAAGAGCCGTTAACCCTCTGCCCAGTCCTTTTTTTTTTGAAGTACTCATGCCGCACTTTCCACATCTATATTTTTCTTAGTCAAAAACTCATCTGCTAATTTTAAATAAGATTTGCTACCTAAACATGTTTTGTCATAAATAACACAAGGCAATCCGTGTGAAGGGGCCTCTGATAATCTAACGTTTCTAGGTATTACAGTTTTGTAAACTTTGTCCTTAAAGTGATTTCTTGCTTCTTTGTCAACTTGCGAAGACAATTTATTTCTTTTGTCAAACATGGTCAGTAAAATTCCTCTAACTTTTAAATCAGGATTTAGGTTCACTTTAATTCTTTCAATCGTTTTCACCAGCTGGGTTATTCCCTCTAAAGCAAAAAATTCTGTTTGTAGAGGGACCAACAATTCGTCAGATGCAACTAAAGCCATTATAGTTAGTAAGCTTAAAGAAGGTGGACAATCTATGAAAATGTTATCGTATGTTGAGAGCAAATTATTTTTTTCTTTATCTAAAATTTGTTTTAAAACAAATGCTCTATCTGAATCATTAGCAGTTTCAACTTCAAGACCGGATAGATTTACATTTGAACCTATGATGTCTAAATTTTTAACATCTGTTTTTTGGATGGCTTCTTTAATTTCAATTTTTTTTATGAGTAAATTATAAATATTATTTTTTTCATCGTTATTAGATCGACCTAATCCAGTTGTCGCATTACCCTGTGGATCTAGATCAATGATCAGATTATTTTGACCCAAAATGGACAAAGATGTAGCCAAGTTAATTACAGTAGTTGTTTTACCTACTCCGCCCTTTTGATTTATAACTGCTATTGTAGATCTTTTTTCCATTTTATTTTGCCTTAACTATAATTATTTTAGAATCATTCTCAGTTATGCTATTTTCAAGTTTATAACTATAATTAGGTCCTAAAGATAGATTATTTATCTCAGTCTGTGCATCTTTTCCTTTTAATATGATCAATTTGTGAGGTTTTTTAATAATTTCACGTGAAATTTTCATTATTTCAGGCAATTTCTTAAATGCTCTGCATACTATTAATTCCTCTGATATCTCATTATCATAAACATTTTTTTCTATATCAACATATTTAAGATCTAATTTTTCTTTAATTTTACTCAAAAAAACTCTTTTTACAGCTGATTTTTCATATAATTTCACGTGAAATCCATCATTTTTATCGAATAAAGCTAATATTATACCTGGAAATCCAGCCCCAGATCCTAAATCTGCGATATTTTTAATTTTATAGCTATCAATAAACCTTGTTATTTGAGCTGAATCCAAAATATGCCTAAACCAAATGCTTTTAACAGTATTTTTAGAAATAAGATTATAACGATTATTAAACTCTAATAGGGAATTGATGAATATATCGATTTTTTTTATTGAATTATCTGAAAATAAAAGGTCTTTTTTAAGAATTTCTTTAACTCTAAGCTCATCCATCAAGCCGTAGCTCTAAATTTAGATTTTTTTATATATGTAAGGATGATTATTGCTGCTGCTGGTGTCACTCCATCAATCCTAAGAGCATGACCAAGTGTGCTTGGCTTTATTTTTTTTAATTTAGACTTAATTTCATTGGAAAGACCGCTCAATAAGTCATAATTAATATTTTTAGGGATAAGAATGGACTCATCTCTTTTGAAGGATTTTATATCATTTAACTGTCTACTAAGGTAACCAAGGTAGTGAGCATCAATTTCAACCTGTTTGTAAAGAGACTGTTCTAACTCAGGTATTTTAGGAAATATCTGCCTTATTTTTGCCATATTTACATTTCGTTGACCTATAACTTCTAGTATGGATCTTTTCACACCATCCATAGCAATTTTAATTGAATATTTTTTCGCCTCATTGGGAGAAAGAAAATTAGATTTTAAAAAGATATTTAATTTTTGTAATTTCTTTTCTTTATCTAAAAAAAATTCTTTTCTATGAGATTGAACTAAATTAATTTTTATTCCTAAAGGTGATAGTCTCTGGTCTGCGTTATCTGCTCTAAGAGTTAATCTATATTCAGCTCTTGACGTAAACATTCTGTAGGGTTCAGAAACTCCTTTTGTGATTAGATCATCAATCATAACTCCTATATAAGAATTAGATCTATTTAAAATGAACTCCCCCTTTTTTTTTACTTTCAGAGCTGCATTTACTCCTGCAACAAGACCTTGAGCAGCAGCTTCTTCATATCCTGTTGTTCCATTAATTTGACCTGCTAAAAAAAGTGATTTAATTTTCTTGGTTTCTAAAGTGTTTTTGAGCTCGCGAGGATCAACATAATCGTACTCTATAGCATATCCTGCTCTTTTCATCTTGACCTGCTCTAAACCCTTGATTTTAGCCAATATTTGGAGCTGTATTTCCTCGGGAAGTGAGGTTGATATACCATTTGGGTAAACGGTATTATCGCTTAACCCCTCTGGTTCAAGAAAAATTTGATGTTTTTCTTTTTCTTTAAATTTCACTATCTTGTCTTCAATAGCCGGACAATATCTTGGACCTACACCTTTTATGTTTCCTGAATACATTGCACTTTTAGAAATATTATCACTTATAATTTTGTGAACTTCTTTATTAGTATAAGTCATCCCACATTTAATTTGTTTGTTATAAAGCTTATCAGTTAAAAAAGAAAAATAATAAGGATCATCATCTGCTGGCTGCATTTCTAATTCGTCATAGTTGATAGTATCTCCATCAAGTCTAGGGGGTGTACCTGTTTTAAGTCTTCCAATTTGTAAGTTAAGTTTTTCTAATTGTTCACTTAATCCCGTTGAAGGTTTCTCATCATATCGACCAGCAGGTGTTTGTTTTTCTCCTATATGAATTAGGCCATTTAAAAAAGTTCCAGTGGTAAGTATTAATTCTTTACATCCAATCTCTTTTCCACTTTGACATATAAAACCAATAACTTTATTTTCATTAAATAAAAATTTTATAACAGGATCGGCTATTACCCGTAAATTCTTGTAATTTAGTAAAATCTTTTGCATATGCTCTTTGTAAAGAGCTCTATCTGACTGTGTTCGAGGCCCTTGCACTGCTGGTCCTCTACTTCTGTTTAATAATCTAAATTGAATGCCTGATTTATCTGCTACAACACCCATTACACCATCTAAAGCATCTATTTCTCTTACTAGATGCCCTTTACCTAGCCCTCCAATAGCCGGATTACACGACATTTCACCGATCGTCTCTATTTTATGTGTAAAAAGTGCTGTATTTACGCCCATTCTAGCGGATGCGGCGGCTGCCTCACATCCAGCATGCCCACCACCAATAACTACCACATCATAACTTTGTTTTGTCATGAGTTGAATGTAACGCGGTATATTAGGAATACAAGAGGAATTTTATTTACCTATACAGAAGTCTTTAAATATCGATCCAAGAATTTCTTCAACATCAACTTTGCCTACAATACTCCCAAGATGACGTGTGGCCATTCTTAGATCTTCAGCGGCTAGTTCTATATCCTTGTTGTGATCTTTTTTAAGAAAGTTGTCTATTTCTTTTAAACATTCATTTAGTTTTAATCTATGTCTTTCTCTTGAAATTATAACACTATTATTTGATGTAAATTTTTTACTTAAATTTTCTTTAATTTTTTTAATCAAATAATCTATATTTTTATTTTCTTTAACTGATGCTAGAATTGTATCTGCATCAAATTTATAATTTTGTTTATCTTGTACATCTGATTTATTAAGTAAAACTATTGTATCTTTGTTGATCATTTTCTTAATTTCAGTATTTATATTTTTTGATGAATTGTCTATAACGACAATATTTAAATCTGCCTCTTTTGATTTTCCTAAAGCTAATGAAATCCCTTTTTTTTCAACTTCATTTTTAGAGTCTCTAATACCTGCAGTATCAGCTAAAATTACAGGATAACCATCTATATTTAAATAAGTCTCGATTACATCTCTTGTTGTTCCTGCCTCATCTGAAACAATAGCAACATCTCTTTTTGCTATTAGATTTAAGAGTGAAGATTTACCAGCGTTAACTTCGCCTGTAATAGAGACTCTAAATCCATCTCTTATTTTTTCACCGATTTTATTATCCTCAATTATCTTATGAATATCCTTATGAATGTTTTTAATAGATTTTTGTACTTCCTTTAGAACTTTTTCTGGTAAATCATCTTCTGCAAAATCTATTTTAGCTTCAATATAAGATAAAGATTTTATAAGTTTTTCTCTTAAATCATTATAATAATTTGAGGCATTGCCTTGAACTAGTTTGACAGCTTGTTGTCTTTGTAATTCTGTCTCGGAATGAATTAAATCTCCTATACTCTCAGCTTTAAGCAAATCAATCTTATCGTTTTGAAAAGCAATCTTAGTAAATTCTCCAGGTTCGGCTAATCTACAATTTTCTTGCTCTGATAGTGCTTTTAATAAAGCATTAATAACAGCATTACTTCCATGAACTTGAAACTCTGCTAAATCATCACCAGTATAACTATTAGGCCGAGGAAACCACAATAATAGAGCCTCAGGGTCTATAACTCTATTATTTTTAGGATCATAAAATTTGCAATAATTTACCTCATTAGAATTAATTTCTTTTAATTTAGTCAAATTCTTACAAATTTTAAGAGTGTCTTTACCTGTGATTCTAACGATAGCTATTCCTGACGGACCTCTGCCTGATGAAAGAGCATAAATATTCATTGGGTTAAATTGATAAACCTTGATTAGAAATAAATTTGCTTATTTTTTTAAGAGTATTATTTTTCGAAATATTCTTCAAAATTGCTTCTTTAAATGGATCTAATAATTTATTTTGTTTAAAGAAATTATGAGTTAGATCAATTCCTATACCGGTAATTATATTTTCAGATTTTCTATCATTTGTAAAATCTTCAAGAGCAGGGCTGCTTTTTAAAGACATACCTAATCCCGTATAATATTTAAGTACCTCTTGTAATTTATTTACATCTCGCAATACAAGATTAAAACCTTGACCTGCTATAGGATGAACTGTGTGCAATCCTTCTCCTAAAATAAGAGTATCATTTTTATAATATGTTCGTTTTAGATTAAGCATCAAAGGATACGATTGTTGATTGGAAATCTTTATTTTTTTTGTTTTTAAAACTTCACAAATTTTAGATTTAATAACAAAATTGATATCTTTTTTTGGAAACTCTTTATTTACGCTCCACACAAAAGAAAAATTATTTTTTGAAAAGGGGAGTATTGCTAATGGCCCATCTTTTAAAAAATATTGAGCAGTATTCAAATTCTTCAAGTTATGCTTAACATACCCTGTCATAGCAATTTCTTTATAATCTTTATTCAACGATTTTTTATCAATTATACTTTGATAGATTTTTGAGGATCTACCTAAGCAGAGCACTTTCATATCATAACCATCTAAAACTTTTAGATCATTAATATTTTTTTGAAACGTTTTGATCTTTTTCTTTTTAATTTCTTTGATTAAAATTTCTTTGATTTTGTCATTTTCAAAAACGTACATAAGATTTTTTCTATCTTCATTAAAGTTTAAGAAATTCATGTTCTGATCTTTTGTCTCGTAGAAAAGATCAATCTTTTGAGAGGGCCAAAATAGCTTTTTGTCCAGTTTGTCTATGACTTCGTTAAAAAACTCATAGTTAGAGGCGGAAATAGCTGTTGTTCTTTTGTCTTTGGAATGCTTGTTTTTTTTGGATATTAAATGGACTTCTAAACCCTCTAATTTATTTAATGCCAAAGCAGCCAGTAAACCTGAAAGACCGTCTCCAACTATGCATATTCTCTGTTTTTTCATATTAAAATTTTTCTCACTTTCATAAAAATGGTAAAAAGTACGTAAAACGATTCGATATGAATACAAACTTTTTGAACAGTGTAACAAATTTTTTAAAAAAACGAACCTTTGAATTACTTGGTCTAATATTGATTTTAACAGGTATTGCCCTTGCAATATCTTTTGCAACGTATGCTCCTGAAGATCCTTCCTTTATTTACGGGGATAGTAATATAGAGATTAAAAATTTCTTTGGCATATACGGCAGTAGTGTTGCCGACTTTCTTCTTCAAAGTTTTGGTTTAGCTTCTTTTTTACTTTTAGCTAATTTTTTATTTTGGGGAATAAGTCTATTAGTTAAAAAAGAAATAAAAAGAATAATATTAAAATTATTTCTAGTAATATTGTATCTGACGCTCGGATCTATTTTCATCTATTTAACATTTAATAATTCTTTTTGGCTTATAGATAATGGTAACTCAGGATTTGTGGGAGAAATAAGCTATAATTTTATTAGCAACATGGCGCCCTGGATTAAGAATGAATATTCTCTTTTTATCTTATTTTTTCTAACATTAACTTTTTTTATTTTTTCTTCAGATCTAAATTTAAAAAAAATAATGATACAAATTTTTAAATCTTTATTTAAAAAGAAAGGTGAAGATATAACCCCAACTAATCTTACAAATGATAATATTCAAGAAGAAGTTGATTTAGTAGAGAAACCCCAACAATCTTTTATTTTTGAAAGTGAAGAAAAAGAGGAGAAATTAACGCCTCAAACAAAGATCAAATACAAATTACCATCAATAGAATTTCTAGAAAAAAGTTCCTCAAAACCAGGTTTACTAGATGCTAATAAAAATCGACCTGACTCACAATTTATGGAAAAAATTTTATTGGACTTTGGCATAGACGGAAAAATCAAAGCTATAAATAATGGACCTGTGGTCAGTCTATATGAGTTCGAACCTGCTCCCGGTGTAAAAGTTTCAAAAATTATAAATCTATCTGAGGATTTAGCTCGTAACACTAGTTCTACATCAACGAGGGTCTCTGTAATTCCGGGAAAAAATACCGTTGGTATTGAAATTCCAAACGAAGTTAGAGATGGCGTTTCTTTGAGAGAAATAATATCTAATGATAAATTCCAAAAAAAAGAAATAAGTCTACCTATAGCACTTGGAAAAAGTATTTCAGGTGCGCCAATAGTAGGTGATCTAACTAACATGCCACATTTACTTATCGCAGGAACAACAGGATCTGGAAAATCAGTATGTATAAACACAATTATCGTATCTTTACTTTATAAATTAAATCCTGATCTGTGTAAGTTTATTTTAATAGATCCTAAAATGTTAGAACTTTCTACTTATGAAGGTATACCTCATTTACTCACTCCTGTGATTACTGATGCTAAAAAAGCAACTTCGGCTTTAGCTTGGACAGTTAAAGAAATGAATAATCGATATAAATTAATGAGCAAAGTAGGGGTTAGAAACATCGATGGCTACAATTCAAAACATAAGCTCAAAATGCCTTACATAGTTGTTGTTGTAGATGAAATGTCAGATTTAATGTTAGTAGCTGGCAAAGAAATTGAAAATTATATTCAGAAATTATCTCAAATGGCTAGAGCAGCTGGTATTCATATTATCATGGCTACTCAAAGACCAAGCGTAGATGTAATTACAGGTACAATTAAAGCTAACTTTCCAACACGAATATCTTTTCAAGTAAGTTCCAAAATTGACAGTAGAACTATATTAGGTGAACAGGGGGCAGAACAATTGCTTGGAAAAGGTGATATGCTCTTTATGTCATCAGCAAATCGAATTATTAGAATACATGGCCCTTATGTTTCAGAGGAAGAAATTGAAAAAATTGCTAATTTTTTAAGAGCTCAAGGAGAACCAGATTATATAGAAGAAATCACAGCTCAAGAGAGTAAAGAAAGTACTGCTATTTCAGGTGAAAATGGAGACGAAGATGAACTTTACAATAAAGCTCTAGAGATTATTAAATTAGAAGGAAAAGCATCAACTAGTTTCTTACAAAGAAAATTACAAATTGGTTACAACAGAGCCGCTAGAATTATCGACATGATGGAAGAAAAAGGTATAGTTAGTAAAGCAAATCATGTAGGTAAACGAGAGGTTCTTTAGTTTTGTTTTTGAAAAGATTTCTTTTAACTGTTACTTTTATCTTTTTTTCATTAAATTCTTCTGCAAATGAAAAAGATAGAATTGTAGCCCAGTTAAACAGTTTAAATTCTTTAGAATTTACTTTTGATCAGCTTATCAATGAAAAAACAGAGAACGGAAGTTGTCTGTTACAATTTCCTGGAAAATTAAGATGTGAATATTTTGATGATAAACAAAAGGAGCTTGTTATAAATAATAAAAAACTAGCGATAACGCAAAAAAGATATAATAAAACCTACTACTACCCTATATCTAAGTCACCTTTCTTAAATATTCTCTATAAAGATAAATTGTTAAAGATTATTAAATCTGGAAGAGTGGAATTAACAAATGGACTAATAAAACTCATTTACTCAGAAGAAAATGAGATAACTGTTTTTTTTGATAAAAAAACTTTAAATCTAAAAGGTTGGGCAATTGTCGATCAATATAATAATAAAATAAATTTTTCTCTAAATATAGTTACAAAAAATGACATCTATGAAAAAGAAAATTTTAAAATTCCTAAAATAAATTAAGCAACAAAATCTATTTCTTCTTCTTTAAATATCTCAAATCCTTTAGATTTATAGTTTTGCAAAGCATGTTTATGATCTAAACTACAAGTATGTACCCACATCCTGTTGGGATTTTTTCTTGAAGCGCTGGCTATAGCGTGGTTTAAAAGCATAGAACCTAGTTTTAATCCTCTAAACTCCTTTAAAATTCCCATATTAATTAGTTCTACCTCTTTAGATCCTGGGTGATACTCTTGCTCATAAAATCCAACCAAATCCTCTTCTTTTTTTAAAATATGTGTCTCTAGGTTCTTACTTTTTGCATAATTTGACCACTCTTTATCAGACCAAATCAATCTATCTCTCCAATAGTGATCTACTCCGATTTGCTTGTAAAAAAATTTATTTAATTCAAAATTTTCTTTATCACCTAAAATAATTTGATAATTTTTTGGTATATTTAGTTCTATAGGATTTGAAAAATCTTTTATTTCTAAGAAATATCTTTTTACTCGTGAAATCATTAGCTTACCATTTTACCAATTTTTTCTCCTGCAAATATATGAAAGTGTAAATGAGGAACTTCTTGCCCTCCGTCATTTCCAATATTTGTTAGGGCACGATAACCTTTGCCTTTTGCTCCTAATAAATTTGATACATGGGTTAAAGCTTTATTTAATTCAACTATTTCTTTGTCTGATGCTTTCTTATTAAAATCATCTAAATCAACATATTCACCCTTAGGTATAACTAGAACATGAACTTTTTTTTGAGGATTAATATCATGAAATGCTAAGACATGATCATTCTCAAAAACTTTTTTACAAGGTATTTCTCCATTAAGAATTTTTGCAAATATATTATTTTTATCGTAATTCATTTTTGTCTATTCTTTAATTCTTTCATTATGTCTTCGATCTTTATATCATTAGCTTCTAAGTAAACCATCAAATGATAAATTACATCAGCTGCTTCGTGTATTTTATTTGAATTTTTCTCCACAGACTCGATTAATTCTCCTATTTCTTCTTTTACTTTAGATACGCTTAAATTTTTATCATTGAGAAGTTTGTTCGTATAAGATTTATCTGGAGACGAATTTTTTCTCTCTCTAATTATTTTTATTAATTGTTCAAGATTTTCAAGCATTTTATAATCTTACTGATACATTTTTGGAATTCAAATATTCTTTGGCATCCTTTATTTTATATTCACCATAGTGAAATATGGAAGCTGCCAATACTGCGCTGGCTCCTCCTTTAACTATACCATCATACAAGTGATCCAAAGTTCCAACACCGCCAGATGCTATTACTGGGATATTTGTACTCTCTGTAATTGTTTTTAATAAATCAACATCATAGCCAGATTTAGTCCCGTCTTTATCCATTGAAGTTAATAAAATTTCTCCAGCTCCATTGGCCTCTGCCTGTTTAGTGAATTCTACTGCATCAATACCTGTTTTGTTTCTTCCACCATGCGTAAAAACCTCCCATTTTCCCTCTAAAACTTTCTTAGCATCAATTGCTACTACAATACATTGAGAACCAAATTTTTTTGAAGCATCTTTTACAAAGTCAACATTCTTTACTGCTGCAGTATTTATAGAAACTTTGTCTGCGCCAGCTAACAATAAATCTGTAATATTTTGAATAGTTCTAACTCCACCACCAACTGTTAAAGGAACGAAACATTCTTTTGCAGTTTTTCTAACTATGTCAATAATTGTTTCTCTATTTTCATTTGATGCTGTAATATCTAAGAAACAGATTTCATCCGCTCCACCTTCACTATAAATTTTAGCTTGCTCAACAGGATCTCCAGCATCTTTTAATTCTACAAAGTTAATTCCTTTAACAACTCTTCCATTTTTAACATCAAGACAAGGTATAATTCTATTTTTAAGCATCAATCTCCTTTGCTAACTCATCTAGTTTAATATCACCGTCATAAATAGCTTTGCCCACAATTATACCCTCAATTTTTTTATTGTTGAATTTTTTTGCTTTTTTAATATCACTTATTGAGGAGACGCCGCCAGAAATTACAACAGGACAATTAGAAATCTCAGCAATTTTAATTGTCTCTTCAAAGTTTGGACTATTTTTCATACCATCTCTATTGATGTCTGTGTAAATAATTCTACTAACACCAAAATTATTAACTTCTTTAAGGTAGTCTATGGTTTTAACACTTAGATTTTCTTTCCAACCAGAAACAGAAAGACTTCCATCCTTAGCGTCTAATCCTAATGCAATTTTATTTTTAAATTTTTCACATGCTTCCCTTAAAAATTCTTTATTTTTAATTGCACCGCTACCTAAAATAACTTTTTCAGCACCTGAATCGATATACTGGTTAATACTATCTATAGTCCTTACACCTCCACCAATTTCAATTTTTAAATCGTATTTACTTACTATTTCTTTAATAATATCTAAGTTAATTGTTCGCCCTGTTAATGCACCATCTAAATCAACAATATGTAAATTCTTAAAACCATAATCTTTGTATTTAGCGGCTTGATCAATTGGTGAAGTTCCATATTCGGTTTTATTTGCAAAGTCACCTTTAATTAACCTCACACATTTTTTTTCTTTAATATCTATTGCTGGAAATATTTTCATTTTAAATATTTATAAAGTTATCAATTATTTTTAACCCATTTTTATCACTCTTCTCAGGATGAAATTGTGTTCCAAATAAATTATTTCTTTCAACGGAACAGACAATTTTTGATGAATAATCTGTTGTAGCTGAAATCACAGATTTATCTTCAGGTATAAACTCATAGCTATGTACAAAGTACATATGAGATTTATTTTTTACATCTTTAAATATTTTACTTTCCTTTTGAATTTCAATTTCATTCCAGCCGATATGAGGAAGTTTAAATTTTCCATTTTGATTATCAATTTTAGAAACTTTTCCAGGTATCCAGCCTAGTCCTTTTGTTTCTGCTTCTTCATAACCGATATCAGCAAACATCTGTAAGCCAACACAAATTCCTAATAAAGGTTTCTCTTTAGTGATTGCAAATTCTTTAAGCGTATCAACTAATCCATTGATACTGTTTAAAGAGTCTACACAACTTTTAAATGATCCTTGTCCAGGTAAAACTATCTTGTCACTGGATTTAATTTTCTCGATGTCTGAAGTTACCTCTAGTTTTACTTTACCTTTAGCAACCTCTGTAAAAGAGTTAATGACTGAGCTTATATTGCCCGATTGGTAGTCAACAATTGTGACGTTCATCAAATTTAAATAGAGCCTTTTGTCGATGGTATTGAATTCTTAATTCTTTTATCTATCGCCAAAGCATCTTTAAGTGATCTTGCTAAACCTTTATAACAAGACTCAATCTTGTGGTGACTGTTATCACCATAAATATTTTCTACGTGTAAAGTTACTCCAGCTGATTGAGAAAACGCTTGAAACCATTCTTTAAATAATTCGGTGTCCATCTCACCAAGTTTCTCTACTGGTAAATTAACTTTCCAAATTAAATAAGGTCTGTTCGATACATCAATTGAAACTCTACTAAGTGTTTCATCCATAGGGATCATAGTTGAAGCATATCTTTTAATTCCTTTTCTGTTGCCTGCTGCTTTTTTGATAGCTTCACCAATAGCTATGCCTGTGTCTTCTGTAGTGTGATGCAGATCAATATGTGTGTCGCCTTTAGCTTTAACCTCTATATCAATTAATGAATGCTTAGCTAATTGTTCAAGCATGTGATCAAGAAAACCGATACCAGTTTTAATTTTGTATTTTCCTTTTCCATCTAAGTTAACTGCGACCGAAATGTTAGTTTCTTTGGTTTTTCTATTTATTTTAGCTTTTCTTTTCATAATCTAAGACAATTTATCTTTGATATATATATAAATCAGCATTTTATCAATAAATCAGATTTCACTATTGAAGATCTCGAATTAATCTCCACATATAACATCATGAATACAGCTGAAAAGTGGCATGGCACTACCATTGTCTTATTGAGAAAAAATAACGAAACAGTAGTTGCAGGAGATGGTCAGGTTAGTCTTGGTAATACTGTTTTAAAAAGTAAAGCAAAAAAAGTTAGAAAAATAGAAAGCAGAGGGGTTATAGCTGGTTTTGCTGGATCCACGGCTGATGCATTAACATTGTTTGAAAGACTCGAAGCGAAACTTGAAAAACACGCCGGAAACTTACAAAGAGCGGCTGTTGAATTAGCAAAAGACTGGAGAAGTGACAAATTTTTAAGAAGACTAGAGGCATTAATGGCTGTAGCAGATAAAAAACATAGCTTTATAATTTCTGGCACAGGAGATGTTTTAGAACCAGAAGATGGAATTATTGGTATTGGATCAGGTGGAAATTATGCGCTAGCAGCCGCAAAAGTTTTAATAGAAACAGATCTAAAAGCTGAAGAAATCGCAAGAAAAGCAATCAAAGTTGCTTCGGATATTTGTGTGTTTACTAATAATAACGTTACAGTGGAGAAAATATAATTATGGTTAGTTCTAAAAATATTACAAATTTAAATTTAGTAAAAAATATTAAAAAGGACAGTTCTAAAGTAAGTGCTTTATCACCAAGAGAAATAGTCTCAGAATTAGATAGATATGTAATTGGGCAAAAAGAAGCTAAAAAAGCTGTTGCCGTTGCACTAAGAAACAGATGGAGAAGACAAGCTCTTTCAGAAGAAATGAGAGATGAAGTGCTTCCAAAAAACATTCTTATGATTGGACCAACAGGAGTTGGTAAAACAGAAATCTCAAGAAGACTCTCAAAATTAGCAGAGGCTCCATTTATTAAAGTTGAAGCCACAAGATTTACAGAAGTTGGTTATGTGGGTAGAGATGTTGAACAGATAGTTAGAGACTTAATTGAAATAGCTATTGCTATGGAAAGAGTCAAAAAAAGAAAAGAAGTTAAAGCTAAGGCTGAACTAAAAGCTGAAGAAAAAGTTTTGGATGCTTTAGTAGGCAATAAAGCAAGTGTTGCAACAAGAGAAAGTTTTAGAAAAAGATTAAGGAATGGTGACCTTGATAGCAATGAAATAGAAATCGAAGTGCAAGATAAAGCTTCAGGTTTACAAAGTTTCGAAATACCAGGTATGCCAGGTGGAAATGTCGGAATGGTAAATCTTGGAGACATTCTTGGTAAATCAATGGGAAATAAAAAAGGAAAAAAGAAAAAAATGCTTGTAAAAGAGTCTCACGACGTTTTGGTTGCTCAAGAGTCAGACAAAATGATAGAGGAGGATAAAATTATTAAGGAAGCAAAAAAAGCTACAGAGGAAAACGGAATAGTTTTCTTAGATGAAATAGATAAAGTATCAGCCAGAAGTGACAGAGTAGGCGGAGACGTATCTAGAGAAGGAGTTCAAAGAGATTTACTGCCTTTAATTGAAGGAACTACTGTCAGCACAAAACACGGACCAATTAAAACTGATCACATACTTTTTATAGCATCTGGAGCTTTTCAGTTAGCAAAACCTTCTGATCTTCTTCCAGAATTACAAGGTAGATTGCCAATTAGAGTAGAATTGAATGCTTTAAATGAAGATGATTTTAAAAGAATACTAAAAGAACCAGATAACAGTTTAATCAAACAATACAAAGAATTATTAAAAACAGAAAATGTGAATCTTGTGTTTAGTGATGATGGAATTGATATGCTAGCAAAAATATCTGCAGAAGTTAATTCATCTGTTGAGAATATTGGAGCTAGAAGACTACATACGATTATAGAAAAAGTTTTAGATGATATTAGTTTTAATGCTACAGATCGTGCAGGAGAAACTGTTATTATAGATAAAAAGTACGTTAATGAGAACTTAGGTAATTTAGTTAAAGATACTGATTTATCTAAATTTATTCTATAGATTTTTAAGCTTGATAATAATAGCGCCTTCACCACCATCTACTTTATCTGCGTTAGAGACTGACACTATGTATTTTGACAAATCTAAATTTGAATTAATATAATCAGGAACAGAATATTTCAATTTGCTTAAATCTTTAGAAACATAAATATTTTTTTCAGTATTAGAATGAATTCCTTTTCCAGTAATTAACAAAATTTCTTTATAATTATTTTTAACACAAGACAAAATTATTTCTTTTACCTTTTTGTTTGCCTCAAGTAGAGTAAAACCATGTAAATCGAATTTAAATCTAGTATATCTAGATTTGTTATCTTTTAGGGCTTTTTCCTTATCAGTAATGTCACTTGGATTTTTTATATAATTTTCCCAAGTATTTATATCTTTTTGAGAAATATTCTTTTTTTTAATCACTTACTGACAATTTCAGATAAATACCAGTTAGGACCTTTTTTTAATATATTCTTTGTGAACTTCCAATTATCAATAACCTGTTTAATCTTATTTGGGTTTCCTTCGATAATTTTATCATCTTTGTCTTTTTTTACAGAAATTACTTCTGAAACAAATTTTACTGAAGCAAAAAGTTCATTTCTAACTTTTTCATATTTTTCTAGACTAGACTCTTTCACTCCAACAAACGTAAATTCAGACTTTATATTTTCTTTATTTCTTGCCTGTATAGCCTGTTCAAAATTCGTAGCCATATCTGGAGTAAGTAAACTCTTTAGTTTTTTGCTATCTCCATCTGCAAATGATGTAAGAATTGTTTCATAAGCAATTTCAGCACCTTTTAGAAAGTCCTTCTTTTCTTGTCCCTCTAGAACATCATGATTTTTTTTAAAATCTTTAATGTTATTATTTGGTACATTAAATTTTTTCTCCGCAAAACCTGGATGAATTTTTGGCTCATGACCAGTTTTTCTTCCTAATATATTTCTTAGACGCAGTATTATAAATCCTGCGATCATTCCAAGCAAAATTATGTCTATATATCCAAAATTGTTACTCATAATTTGATAAATATACATTAATAATATAATTTTGTATCAGACAAATGAACTCATTTTTTCTTTTATTTATTGGCGTACCAGCTTTAGAAGTTTTTCTAATGATTAAAATTGGAGGCAAAATAGGAGCTTTAAACACTGTATCTTTAATCTTTTTAACTGCAATTATTGGCCTCTACTTTGCAAAGCTAGAAGGTATCAGGACCATGAGATCAGGTGTCTTGAATTTGTACCAAAATAAAATACCAATTTATGAGATAATTTCTGGAGCTTCTATAGCAATAGCGGCTTTATTTCTTATCATACCTGGTTTTTTTACTGACACCATAGGTTTTCTACTACTTATACCTTTAACAAGAAAAATCTTAATTAATTTTTTTATTAAAAGAAAAGCTTCTTCACAAAAACAAGAAGATGTAAATACATTAGATGGAGAAATTATAGAAGATAAAAATAAAAAAGATGAGTTATAAAATAATTGGAAAATATATTAAAGATCTAGATTTTAAAATTCCCAATCCAAAGATTTTCTCCTCGCTATCTAAAAGTATATCGAATTACAAGATAAATATCGATATTAGAAGTAATCAAGTAAAAGAAAGAATTATTGAAATTGAAACAACTCTTAATCTTACACCAGTTAAAGATGATATTGAGAAGATTAGTACAAAGATAATATTTGCTACAATTATAGAATTAAGTGAAAAGATAAAAGATAAAAAAGAAATAGAAAAAATAATATTAATTAACGTCCCTTCAGAAATTTATCCTGAATTAAGAAAGATATTTGTCTTTGTATTTGAGAGTTCAGGTTTTAAAGATATTAAAATAAGTAATAGTGTGGATTTTCAAAAACTCTATAATCTTAGAAAAATTCAATAAAAATTTTTTTTAATCTCAGATTTTAAAAAATGGTTATGCTTTTTTAATTCTTCCTCAGAAATCTTTATTATTGTCTTGTCATATAGTTTTTCTTTAATAGAAAATTTAACTTCATTATAATCAAGGGAGGAAAGATTCAATTTTGGTTCTTTTACATCTAAAAGATTTATATAGACTTCCCTTAACAATTCACAATCTAATAAAGCATTATGTTTAGTTCTTTTGGATAAATCAATATTAAATCTTTTACAAAGAGCATCTAGGGAATTTGAAGTTCCTGGAAATTTATTTCTTGCAATCTCAAGAGAGTCAATGATGTTAGCTTTGTCTATTTTTTGTTTTTTATTTTTACTTAATTCATTATTTAAAAAACCTAAATCAAAAATTGCATTATGAATTATAATTTTTTTTCCTTTAATGAAAGTCAAGAACTCATCTGAAATTTGATTAAAAGTTTTTTTAGAACTCAAAAATTCTCTTGAATAGCCATGAATCTTGAAAGCTTCTTCAGGAACATCTCTTTCAGGATTAATTAATTTATGAAAAACTTTATTAGTTGGAATTAAATCTTTAGTTTCGATACATGCTATTTCTACAATTTTATGACCATCTTGGAATGAAAGTCCCGTAGTTTCAGTATCTAAAAATATCTCATTCATATAATTTAATTATATTTAAAAGATTTTTTTTTAAAACACCTAAAGATTTATTATTAACAACTATGTGATCACACAATTTCATCTTTTTGGTATCTTTTAGCTGATGTTTGTCTAATAAGAAAAATAGTTTATCATTACCTCTTCTAGACTTATATCTTCTTAATCTCAGAGCTTTTTTTGATTTTATAAAAATTATAATATCAAAATATTTTTTAAGTTTACTTTCAATTAATAGAGGTATCTCTAAAAATAAAAACTTTTTATTTTTATTCTTTCTTAGGAAAATAAACATCTCTTTTCTTACTTTTGGATGAATTATTTTCTCTAATTTTTTTAAATTTTCTTTATTTGTTAAAATTTCATTTTTTATTTTTTTTTTAAATTCTGAATTAGATTTAAATTTGAATTTTCTGGCAACAGATCTCTTAAAGTTTTTGTTATTATATAATTTACCTACAACTTTATCTGCGCTAAAAAGTGGACCTCTTTTTTTAGAAATAATCTTACTTGCAGTTGTTTTTCCTGAAGCTATAGAACCTGTTAAACCTATTATTATCATTTTAGTTTTGAGATAAGCAAATCAATCAATTTATCATCTATTTCTGGATTAATTTTATTCCATAAATAAAAAGATTTTTGGCCCTGATAAATGAACATTTCTAAACCATTGAAGGTTTTGATTTTATTTTCTTTTAAAAACTTAAAAGTCTTTGTTTCAAGAGGATTGTATATTGTATCTATATAAATTAAGTTTTCTTTTACTTCTTTAAAATCAAAATCAAAATCTTTACCGTTTTTTAAGCCGAGACTTGTTGCATTAATTATAATATCAAATTTACCAATTTCATATTTAAGAGATTTCCACTCTAATACATTCAGGAAGTTAAACTTTTTTTTTAAAAATAGTGATTTTTCGTGAGTTCGATTTATAATTGATATATCTTTTACTTTTGATTTTTCTAAAGAAAAAATAACCGATGAAGAAACGCCCCCTGCTCCTATTACTAAAGCTTTTTTATTTTTTGTATTGCTGATCGCCTTTAAATATGCTGCCTGCAAGCCAAACACATCAGTGTTTTCTCCGATAATATCATTAGCATCATTTAAAAATATTGTATTAACCGAATTAGTATGCAGCGCATCATTAACTACCTTATCAACAAAGGGAATTATTTTTTGTTTGTATGGTAAAGTTACATTTATTCCATTGAGTTCTTTGTCCCTAATTCTCTTAATTATATTTTTTAAATTCTCTTCTTTTACATCTAGCAAAGAATAATCTGCTTCAATGTTATATTTTTTGAACCAATAATTATGCAAAACTGGTGAGAGTGAATGAAGAATTGGTCTGCCAATAATTGCAAATGATTTCTTTTTCATTGGTTATATCTTTTAATATAATTCATTATTTGTTTAATAGGCAAACCCATAATTGAGTCATGATCACCTTTAATATACTCAAAAAGATTTAAACCATCAGCTTCTACTTGATAAACTCCATAGGCTAATAATATATCTGTTTTAATTTTTTTTAGATATTTAACTAGCTCTTCATCTTTAAAATTTTTCATTTTTAATTCGGATGACTCAGTATGATTCCAAATCATTGCTCCATTTTTAGAAATACAAACAGAACTGATAAGGTAATGTTTTGAATTATTTAATTTTTTCAGAATCTCTAAAGCTTCCTCTCTAGATCTTGGTTTATTAATTAGTTTATTGTCTAACGAGACCACACTATCAGCTCCTAACACAAGACGATCTGGATTTTGTCTGCTAACTTTTATAGATTTAAGTTCTGCTAAATTTTTAGATATAATTAATGGAGTGGCTCCTTCCATTAATAAAGATTTTTTAGCCTCATCTTCGTCTACATTTGAAACAATAACTTCTGAACTGATATTATTTTTTTCTAAAATTTGCTTTCTTACATTGCTTTTAGATGCTAAAATTATTTTCATTTATTTTTTTGTATTTCAAAAATTTTTAATATTGAGGCAGCGCTTTCTTCTACTGATTTTCGAGTCACATCAATTGTTGGCCAACTATATTTTTTAAAAAGTTTTTTAGATCTATCAATTTCCTCCTTTATAATATTGAGATCAGTGTATTCTTTAATGTTTGTTTCTTTCATCATTGTAACTCTATTTCTTCTAACATCAGCTAATCTCTCAGGATCAGTTACTAGCCCAATTATACATGTCTTGTTTTTGTTAGACTTTAATTCTTCAGGAATCTTTTGATCCATGACAAGAGGAATGTTGGCTGTTTTATATCCTCTGTTTGCTAAATACATAGAGGTTGGTGTTTTACTAGTTCTACTAACTCCTAAAAGCACTATATCAGCTTCGGAAACATCATCTAACTTTTTTCCGTCGTCATGTGACATAGTAAATTGAATGGCTTCAATTCTTTTATAATATTCTTCATCTAGCACATGCTGAGCACTAGGTTTGTAAATTGCTTTCTGATTTAAAAGTTTTGAAAAACTTAAAATTAAATTTCCTAATATATTAAAACACGGTACTTTATTTTTCTCACTAGAATCTGAAATATATTTAGCTAACTTTGTTTCAACAATAGTATATAAAATTATTGAATTTTGTAATTTTGAACATTCTTTAATTATCTTATTAATTTGTTGTTCTGTTCTTACAAAGGCAAACTCTTTTTTGTCATAATCAAAATTAGAAAATTGAGATTTAAGAGATAAAAAAATTCTATCTAATGTCTCGCCAGTTGAATCAGATACTAGATATACATTGTATTTTTCGTTCATATGTCTGTTAACAATTGTTTAATAAAACAATATTTTTCATTATTTATAAATCTCATACAAAAACATTAACAATAATTAACATTATTTTAACATTTTGTTAGGTGTTGATATTAAAATTCTATATTTGTTTATAATTTTAGCAAAATAATTAAATATATAACGATAATTAGAGGATTTATTAAAATTGGATTGTATAAAATATGTATAAATAGTTATATTAGTAACTAACAAGACCTATTAGGGAATCTATAATTATAAATCTAAATTATATATATGAGTACTCTTAGAAAAATATTAGTCGATAAAGATAATTCTTGTAAGTCAGTCTGGTTTATGAGACAAGCAGGACGTTATTTACCTGAGTTTGTTGAGATTAGAAGCGAAAACCAAAATTTTATTGATCTTTGTTTAAATAGTGAGTTAAGTTCTAAAATAACACTTCAGCCTATAAAAAGATTTAATCTTGATTCAGCAATAATTTTTTCTGATATTTTAATGGTTCCATATGCACTAGGACAAGATGTAAAATTTGTTAAAGATCAAGGACCAGAACTTAGCGGATTTAACATAGAAAAATTTTTTGACAATAATGAAAAAGAATTTTCCCAAAAATTAAATCCAGTTTATAAAGCAATTGAGATAACAAGAAAAAGCTTAGATAGAGATAAATCCTTAATAGCTTTTATAGGAGCTCCCTGGACACTGTTAGTTTACATGCTTAATATTAAGAAGAATAAAACTGAGATGGATTTCAATAAATTAAACAAAAAAGATATAGATATAAATAAAATTTTAAATAAATTAATTAAATTTTTATGCGTTCATGTAAACAATCAAATAAGTGCAGGGGCTGATGTTATTCAGATATTTGACTCCTGGGCTGGAATGATACCTCATAATAATATTAAAGATTATTGTTTTATACCAAACACAAAAATTGTTAATTTTTGTAAAAGAGAGAAAATTCCTAATATTTGTTTTCCTAAAGGCATTAAAGAAAAATATGAAGATTTTAATGAGATGGTAAAACCGAATGGGATAAATATAGATTATGACATAGACCCCTTGTGGGCAAAAAATAAATTGAGAGGCACAACAATCCAAGGCGGGCTAGATCCAAAAAAATTATTAAAGACCGAGGAAGAAATGTTAGAAGGGGCGACGAAATACATTAAAGCATTTAAAGATATCCCTTATGTTTTTAACCTGGGTCATGGTTTACTTCCAGAAACAGATCCTGATAGAGTAAAGAAATTAATTGAATTTTATAGGAACTACTAATGAACAACGACCATCCCGAAATTAAATTTGGTAAGACAGGTGTTTTGCTTATAAACCTTGGCACCCCAGACTCAACGAGTTGGTGGGATATTAGAAAATATTTGAAAGAATTTCTATCAGATAAAAGAGTTATAGAAGTAAACCCTTTTGTTTGGCAAATAATTTTAAATTTGTTCATTCTAACTTTTAGACCCTCAAAAACAGCCCATGCTTATAAAAAGATTTGGAGGAAAGAAAGTAATGAATCCCCATTGCTGTTTTTTACTAGAAGTCAAGCAGACAAACTCAAAGATAGAATTGCCAATGAAAAAATAGTTGTAGATTTCGCCATGAGATATGGAAATCCAAGCATAAAATCCCGATTAAAGATACTTAAAGAGAAAGGATGTGAAAATATAGTTGTTTTGCCTCTATATCCTCAATATGCAGCAGCTACTACAGCAACAGTTTGTGACGAAGTCTATAGATCTTTAATGGGAATGAGATGGCAACCAAGTCTTCAGATTATTCCTCACTATGAAAGTGAGCCATTATACATTGACGCTTTGATAACTAGCATAGAAAGAAAAATTAAAGAAATAAGTTGGAAACCTGATTTAATAATTTCATCATATCACGGAATTCCTAAATCGTATTTTGACAAAGGTGATCCCTATCATTGCTATTGTCATAAAACAACAAGATTGATGAAAGAAAAGTTTAATAATGTAGAAATTCAAACAACATTTCAATCGAGATTTGGACCACAAGAATGGTTAACCCCTTATACAGATAAAACTCTAGAAAATTTGCCAAAGAAAGGAACGAAAAATCTATTAGTCATTTGTCCAGGTTTTGCATCAGACTGTGTTGAAACTTTAGAGGAAATAAACATTCAAGGTAAAGAGAGCTTTTTAAAAAATGGTGGGGAAAATTTTGATTTGATACCTTGTTTAAACGATAGTTTGGATCATATTAAATTGCTTGAAAAGCTAGTTACAAAATATTTATAGAATGAATTTATATTTATTGTTTAAATCTTTGCATTTAATTTCAGTTATATCTTGGATGGCAGGACTTCTATACTTGCCAAGAATATTTGTTTATCACGTCGAAGCTAATGATAATTCGCAGAAAACAGTTTTTAAAACTATGGAAAGAAAGTTGTACAATTATATAATGATGCCCGCTATGCTGTTATCATGGCTTTTTGGAATCCTTTTAATACATAGCCTTGGTTTTTCCGCTTTTTCTGAACTATGGATGCAGATAAAGATTATTGCAGTAGTTATTTTGACTTATTATCACTTCACTTTAGGCAAATATCTCAATGATTTTGCAACTGACAGTAACCAGAAAACTTCCAAATTCTTCAGGATATATAACGAAATACCGACACTTATACTAATTGTAGTTATATTTGTTGTTATATTTAAACCTTTATAATTAGGGGTTGAATTTTTTTTAAAAATCCCTATATTTTTAACACATCCCTTAATCAACAATAATCTCATGAATTTACAAGAACTTAAGCAAAAAAATCCTGCAGAGCTTATTAGTGAAGCTGAAAAACTTGGCATTGAAAACCCGAGTACACTGAGAAAGCAAGAGATATTATTTGCAATATTAAAAAAACTTGCAGAAAAAAATGAGCAAATAACTGCAACAGGTGTATTAGAGGTTTTGCAAGATGGCTTTGGTTTTTTGAGAGCTATCGAGTCTAATTATTTGCCTGGCCCGGATGATATATATGTTAGCCCTAGTCAAATAAGAAAATTTGGTTTGAGGACAGGCGACTCTGTTGAAGGAGAAATTAGGGGCCCCAAAGATGCAGAGAGATACTTTGCTTTGTTAAAGGTAAATAAAATCAATTTTGATAATCCTGATAAAGGAAAAAATAAAATTGCTTTTGACAATTTAACTCCATTGTACCCGAATGAAAGAATTAAGTTAGAGGTTGAGACTACGAAAGTAGAAAAAAAACCAGACAACACTGCTCGATTAATTGATTTAGTTAGCCCGATTGGAAAAGGACAACGATCATTAATCGTATCTCCACCAAGAGCGGGTAAAACAATTATTTTACAAAATATAGCTCAATCTATAACTGCAAACCATCCGGAGTGTTATCTGATGGTTTTATTAATTGATGAAAGGCCAGAAGAAGTAACTGATATGCAAAGATCAGTTAAAGGTGAAGTTGTTGCCTCAACCTTTGATGAACCTGCTTCAAGGCACGTTGCCGTGGCCGAAATGGTTATTGAAAAAGCAAAAAGATTAGTGGAACATAAGAAAGACGTTGTTATCTTACTAGACTCAATAACAAGGTTAGGTAGAGCATATAATGCGGTAATACCTAGTTCAGGAAAAGTTTTAACAGGAGGAGTTGATGCTAATGCATTACAAAGACCCAAAAGATTTTTTGGTGCAGCAAGAAATGTTGAAGAAGGTGGTTCATTAACAATTATTTCAACTGCATTGATTGATACTGGCAGTAGAATGGATGAAGTTATCTTTGAAGAATTTAAAGGAACGGGTAATTCTGAACTTATATTAGATAGAAAAGTTGCAGATAAGAGAATTTATCCAGCTTTAGATATAACTAGATCAGGCACAAGAAGAGAAGAATTGTTATTTGAAAAAGATGATTTATCAAAAATGAATGTTCTTAGAAGAATAATTAGTCCAATGGGAACTATGGATGGAATAGAATTTTTGATTTCAAAATTAAAGAATACTAAAAATAATTCTGATTTTTTTGACTCAATGAATAAATCTGCTAATTAACGCATTATTGAATTGTTTGATTGTTAAGATTTATCCCGTGTAGATAAAAGTTTATTATATTTGTTAAGACTTTAATTTTTTCTTCCATAGAAATAGATTCTAAAAGCTTTTGTTTTTCTTCATTTGTTATTGGGGCAATCATGGATAAAGTATTTATTTTCTGCCCATTATCTAATTTTTCAAACTCTTTCCAATTTAACATCATTCCACTATTTTTAAAAAAAATTTTAACTTTTTTCATCAGAGGTTCAACATTAATTTCTTCTTTTTTCGGTTTTAAATCTAAAATAAACTTTTCATAATTAACTTTAAACTCTCTATATAATTTAGAATTTTCTTTTTCTTCTAAAACCTCAAATCTTGTAAGTCCTGTAAGATTAATCAGAATTCTCCCATCATCACTTTTCTGAAAATCACTTATTTTTCCTAAGCATCCAATTTTGTAAACCTCTTGATCTTTTTTTTTAGGTTGTATCATGCCCATTAATTTATCTTTCTTAATTACGTCATTAACTAAATCCAGATATCTTTGTTCAAAGATATTTAATGGTAAATTAGTTTTAGGGAAATATATAACTCCTGAAAGAGGAAATATTGGTATTTGATCTGGAAATTTATTGTTCATTTTAGTAATTCTTAATTATCATATAACAGTTCTTTAAATTTTTCTTTGTTTTCATAAATATACTTTGGAAACGTATTATCAATTTCTAGTACTTTATAATTATAATTCCTGTCAAACAAATCTTTTTTTTCATCTATTTTTTTTTTTATTATTTCTTTGTCTTTAAATTTTTCATTATTAAATTGTTGCTCAGAATAAGAATTAAGTTTTTTATAGATTCCTTCAACACTTTTCACCGAGCTAAAATGCCACCCACCGTTCTCAATAAATTTGTCAAATCTAGGTTTGTAAAACTTGTAAAAAGGAATTTTTTTTGCTTTTATTTCTCTTAGCCATTGTGGTGATTTTAAATCTTTTTTTCTGCACATTCTTGTTCCATACCATTTTGGCTCAGATATATTGAGAAGATTGAATTTTAAAAGAAAATTTCCTTGTACAAAACAAACGTACTTATCACTTTCATTAAAATCGGAAATTTTTTCTGGATTTGGTATTTCATCAAGATCGGATATCATGATTAAATCATTTGGATCACAATCTGAAATTCCTCTTGCTAAAGCATTTCTTTGAAATTGATCTCTAGCATGTGCTGTATGCCAGTGTTTTTTGAATTTTTTTACAACTTTGGGTAAATCATCAACAATAATATATTCAATTTTACTTTTATATTTTTTGAATTTATTTATATCGAAGTTTAGTTTTTTTTCATTTCCAGCATGATCTAGTGTCGCTTCGCAAATAACAAATTTATCCACATAATCGAATAAAGTTGCTAATCTAATTTCTAAAATCAAATCTTCATCAAAATAGTTAAAACAATCAATAATTTTCATAATTTGATATTGCTTGTTTTTGAAAATTTGTCTAGTTATAATCTTTTTAATAGGCGGGCATAGCTCAGTGGTAGAGCGTCTCGTTGCCAACGAGAAGGTCGAGGGTTCAAGTCCCTTTGCCCGCTCCATTATAGTTAAAAATAAATTTGGTTAAAAAATGGAAGATTTAGCAAATAAAAAGTGTGTGCCTTGCGAAGGGGGTATCCCTGCATTTGACGTTAATGAAATTCATAAATATCTAAAAAAAATTGATGGATGGGATGTAATTCAAGATAAAGAAAAAAATTACTATATTGAAAAAAACTTTAAGTTTAACAACTATGTTGAAAGTGAAAAATTTGTCATAAGTGTTGGCAAAATCGCTGAAACTGAAGGGCACCATCCAGATATAATGTTTGGCTGGGGTTATGCAAAGATTAAAATTTCAACACATGCTATAAAAGGGTTGGCAGAAAGTGATTTTGTATTAGCGGCTAAAATTGATAAAATTTAATTAATGATTAAAGTGTCTTACGCCAGTAAAAATCATTTTAATATTCGCTTTATTAGCAGCATCAATCACTTCCTTATCTCGAATTGACCCACCAGGTTGAATAACAGTTTTTACACCAGCACTTATTAAAGTTTTAAGTCCGTCCGCAAAAGGAAAGAAGGCGTCTGAAGCCGCGATAGAATTATAAAGTTTTTTTGGCTGAAATTTTCTTGCTTTTTGAACAGCGATTCTACAACTATCAAGTCTATTTTGTTGGCCAGCTCCAATTCCTATAGTCGCATTATCTTTTACGATGGCTATAGCATTTGATTTAACGTATTTACAAATTTTGAAAGCAAATTCCATATCTCTTATTTCATTTTTTGTTGGTTTAGTTTTTGTAACAAATTTTAATTTTTTTTTGTCAAATATTGTCTGGTCTTTTTCTTGTAAAAGAAAGGAGTTATCATAAATTTTAGTAGTAATATCAGATCTATATTCGACATTTGATATATCTATAACTCTCATATTTTTCTTTTTTTTTAAAATTTTTAGAGCTGCCTTATCAAACCCTTTAGCTAATATTACTTCAAAAAATGTTCTATTCATTTCTAGAGCAACTTTCTTGGTTATTTTGTAGTTACATGCCACGACCCCTCCAAAAGCACTAACAGGGTCACTACATTGAGCATTTATAAAAGACTTAAAAGAAGATTTATTTGAAGCAGCGCCGCAAGGATTTGCATGTTTGATTATAACTGTGCAAGGTAATTTTTTTTCTGAAAACAGAATATCTAGCCCTGCAAAAATATCATTATAATTATTATAACTTAAATCTTTGCCGCTAAGTTGTTCAAGATTGCTTTTTTCATATTTAAGATCACTTAAATAAATTGAACTTTTTTGATGAGGATTTTCTCCATAACGTAGCTGATTAATTTTTTTTCCAAAAAAAATTTTTCTTTCTGGAAACTTAATCTGAAGCTTTTGGTTATACCATTCAGCAATCATGGAGTCATAAAATGCTGTTAGGCTGAATGCTTTTGCCGCTAACTTTTCTCTAAAATTGAAACTTGTTTTTCCTTTATATTTTTTTATTTCTTTTATAAAATCTAAATAGTCATTTTTGTCCGTTATAATGACCACATCTTCACAATTTTTTGCAGCAGCCCTAACCATACTTGGGCCACCAATATCAATATTTTCTATTATTTTCTTATTATTAAAAGTTTTTTTCAGAGATTCTTTAAAAGGATAAAAATTGACTATAACTAAGTCTATAGATTCAAATTTTTTTTCCATCATTTGTTTTTTGTGAGTAACTTTCTTTCTATTAAAAAGAATTCCAGAATGAATTTTTGGATGCAAAGTTTTGACTCTTCCGTCAAGCATTTCATCAAAACCAGTGTATTCAGAAACTTCCTTACATTTAAAACCTAATTTTTTAACTGACCTATAAGTTCCACCAGAGCTTATGATGTTTATCTTATATTTTCTTAAAACATTTAAGATATTTTTTAGATCTTTTTTATCTGAAACGGATATGAGAGCGTTTTTAATTTTTCGATTCATAACTAAATATTTTTTTTAATTTCCCAAAGAATAACTTTGCTTTTGTTAACTAAATTACCAGAAATTGTTATACAAGTATTATCTAATATTTTATTTCCACCAAGAAATATACTTTTTTCTACTAAAATAGACTCATTCTTAATTGTAAATATCAATGATTTATTTTTAGACAATTGGATAAGCACACTATTACCACCCATGGTTTTTATAGCCGTTATTCCTGGATATAAATGAAATCTAAAACTATAATTAATTGGTCTTCCGTCTCTTTTTTTTATTAATTCGTCACATCCTTTCAAATTTTTTGTTATTTTATCTATAGAAATTTTTCTTTTATATATGCAACCAAAATTTTTTTCATAACCATTATGTGATGCGACAGATTTTATTTTATCTTTATTTTCTATAAAATCAAAATCAGAAATTCTAAAAGTATTTTTAATTGAATTTCCAAATATTTTGTTAATGAGTTTATTTCTTTCAAATTTTGTCACTGAAGTGTCGTTTAAAGTTAAAGTAGATTGGGCTGATGTTAAACGGCTTAAAAGTTCTGCCTTTGAAGATATATTAGATCCAAAACCACAATTGGTAATTATTTTCCTTCCGTCTAAATAATATTCAAATGATAAAGGTCCAGACTGGTAACTATTAGAAAAACCTTTGTCAGGAGGTTTTCCTACATCAAAAAAAATTGAACTATTTTTGAATTTAAATATTTGAATACCTCCAATTATATTTTTTTTGTCTTTTGATTTATAATCTAAATTGTTGATAAATTTATTAAATTGATTTAAGTCTTCTTCTGTACCTCCATTAAAAAGAGGGACTTGATCATTAGGAGTTAAAATATTTTTTATACAAATAAGATTTTTATCAATTATAGTCTCTAAAAATTCAGGGACGTACTGCTGAGCATCTTTTATGCACTCTTTACAGAGAATAAGATATTTTGAAAAAAAAATTAGATCACTAGGATTTCTAGTAAGAGGAAAACCATCTTGATCAAAATAATCTTTAACTAACTTCTCAAGTTCTTTTATAGCAATTCTATAATTTTCAATGTATTCTTTAAAAACTAATCCAGATAATAGTAATGCAGTTAAAATCTCTATTCTATTGGAATATTTTTTTTCAAATTTAATGTTTTTTTTTAAATGGTTAGATTGAGAGATTATACTATCTAAAAACTTTCTTTTAAATTCGAATAATCCATTATTAAGAATAATATCTACATTTAATATCCAACTAATAATTCTTTTACTTAAAACAGAGCTATCCCATATATTTTTTTTATACTTTCCATATTTCATCATCCAGATGCTGATTATTTTTTGTAATGATTTACCATCATTTTTCCTATCCATTAAATTTAACCATAAAAAACTATGGCGATCTTTTTCCCAATTAATATTTTTTTCCTTGATCCAAAAAATATTTGGATCAATTTCACTTATTTTAAATGAATATTTTTTATAATTTGTTATCGATGAAAGTAGAAAAGGATTGGGATGAAAATAAAATTGTTGAGGTGTTTTTGATAATAGCGATTTATTATAATGGTTAGTTGAAAAGTAAATCTTTTTTATAAATTTTATTAAACTTATTTGAAGGGCTAAAAAGTAAAAATAAATACTTTTTAATTTAAACATTTATTAGTTTGTTCTAAGAATTCCTATATTCTTTTTTAGATCACCTTGATTTTCTTTAAATATAGTAGAGCCAGAAACGATTACATTTGCTCCAGCTTTTTTTGCTTCAACACAGTTTTCAAAATTAATTCCACCATCTATTTCTATTTCTGTTTTTAAATTCTTTCTATCAACTATATTTTTAATTTTTTTGGTCTTTTCTAAAACTTCTGGCATAAACTTTTGACCTCCAAAACCTGGCTCGACACTCATAATCAGAATTAAATCAACCTGATCTATATGATTCTCAATTAACTCAATCTTTGATTTTGGTTTTAAAGATATGCCAACTTTCTTTCCTTCCTTTTTAATTAAATTAATTGTGTTTGATATATTTGGGGTAGCTTCTGGATGAAAAGTAATAATATCTGCTCCAGCTTTAGAGAAATCTCTTATAAAATTATCTACTGGAGATATCATTAAATGTACGTCAAAGGTTTTCTTTGTAAGCGGTCTTAATTTTTTGATTACTTCAGGTCCAATAGTTAAGTTTGGAACGAAATGACCATCCATGACATCAATATGTATATAATCAGCTCCAGCTTTTTCTAATGCTATTACTTCTTCACCTAATTTGCTAAAATCTGCTGAAAGTATCGAAGGTGATATTTTGATTAGACCGTTCATTCTTTAGTTATATTTTAATCAACAAATTTGTCAAAAAAATAAAGTGTTAATTAAAAAGTTGGTATAGTTGTTTTGAAAAATCACTTTCTAACGGAAAAGCTAACATTCCCCATACATCGTAGCCTAGTAGGTACGGCATAGCGTAAAATCTAAATAAATAAAAAAACCAGGCAACATATAGAGCTATAAATCCACCAAATAGAAAACTAGGAGTGATAGGCTTGAATAATTTTATTATTGGATTTGTATATTTAACAAAAACTTTCATAAAGAAGAAAGTAGAGTCTTCTCTTTGGAAAATATTCATGAAGGCGCGACCAATTAAAGTCCACATTATCATTCCCATTATATAATCTAAAACAATTGCCCAAGTAGGAACCATTTGAAGACAATATCATTATTTAGGCAAAAAAAAAGGGGCGATAAAATTCGCCCCTTTAATTTTTAAAAGTTTATTAAACTAGTGCTGTTTACCTAAGATAGCTTTACCTGTAGGTATTCTAGTGTCATCTACCATTTTTTGAGTAGCTGCATCTGGCTCTTTTGTCATTAAACTAACAACGACCATTACAACTAAACAAACTGGAGCTCCGATCATTCCAAATCTTAAGTGATCGATACCTAAGAAAGGAGTGTTCACACCACCGAATATTGGCACAGAAAACTTAGGATATACCCATAATAGGTAGAATAATCCTGAAAGTATTCCAGACATAATTCCGGCGATTGCACCAGCTCTAGTAGCTCTCTTCCACCATACACCAAGTACAAGCGGGAAGAACAGACCTGACATTGCAAAGTCGAATGCCCAAGCAACCGAACCTAAGATACTTGTTAACCTAAACGAGGCTATGTAAGCACCAGCGGCTCCGATTAATACTAGAAGTACACGAGCAACTAAAAGTCTTTTAGCAGTATCAGCTTTTGGATCTATGATTTTGTAGTAAATATCATGAGATAAAGCATTTGATATCGCTAGTACAAGACCATCCGCAGTTGACATGGCAGCAGCCATACCACCAGCAAACACAAGTCCTGAGATTACAAACGGTAGTCCCGCTACTTCTGGAGTAGCTAATACTACAACGTCACCTCTCATGAACCATTCGTTCAACTGAAGTATACCGTCACCATTAAAGTCTGCGATAAATACTTGTTTAACTTCAGACCATCTCTGTACCCATTCTATCGACTGAACATCAGAAATAGATTTTCCGATAATTCCAGTTGGTAGATTTGGATCCATCAATGCTAATTTAGACAATGTCGCTAACATAGGCGCTGAAGAGTAAAGTAAGAAAATAAAGAATAGCGACCAAGCTACTGATTTTCTTGCTGCTCTAACTGTAGGAGTTGTAAAGTATCTCATTAAGATATGAGGTAACGATGCAGTTCCTACCATCATACAAATCGCAAGCGATAAGTATTTCCAGACAGCCATTCCACCCTCAGGCACTCCAGAGTGAGATCCTGAGATATATTTCAATCCTCCAGGAACCCCAGCTGCTTTCATGTCTGCGGCGCTGTTTTTAACTAGTCCAAATTGTTGTTCAAGTTCACCAAGTCTTGCAACCTCGTCACCTAACATTAAGTGAGGGAATACTCCTCCACCTACTTTATTACTTATCCAGAATACTGGTATTAAGTAAGCAACGATTAATACAATGTACTGAGCAACCTGAGTCCAAGTTACGGCTCTCATTCCACCAAGCATTGAACAGATTAAGATACTGATTAATCCAACCCATACACCTGCTTCAAACGGAATACCAAGAGCTCTAGAAGCAATTGTTCCCGTAGCATTAATTTGTGCTGTTACATAAGTAAATGAAGCTATAAAAAGCACAAATACAGAGCAAGCTCTTACGAGATTACCACCGTATCGTGTTCCTATAAAATCAGGAACTGTGTAACATCCAAATTTTCTTAGATATGGAGCCATTAAAGTTGCTACAAGTACGTATCCACCTGTCCAACCTACTAAGAAGGCCATATAAGTATAGCCACCAAAGTACACTCCACCTGCTAAGGCTACGAATGAAGCACCTGACATCCAGTCAGCTGCTGTTGCCATCCCGTTAAATACGGTAGGCACCTGTCTTCCTGCAACATAATAAGCATCTACTTGTATGGTTCTTGATAAATAACCAATCATGGCATAAATCAATACCGTGAAAGCAACGAACATTACTCCAATGTTTTTTGCTGACACACCTGCTTGCTCTGCAATCGCCATCAATATGATGAAGATAAAAAAGCCTCCAGTGTAGGTACCGTATATTTTAGGAAGGTTTTGTATAAAATTTCCTTTAAACATTAGTCCTCCTCTCTTTCAGAGTAACCATGTTCTTCGTCAATTTTTTCTTGTTTATTGGCAGTCCAAAACAACATTACCACGAAAGCAAGAAGAGAACCTTGCGCTGTCATGTAGTATGCTAATGGGTACCCAAGAAAAGACATCGTGTTTAGTTCTGAACCAAACATGAATATGACTAATGAGAAAAAAGCCCAAAGAACCAATGTAACTATCATATGGTTTCTGGTCTTATTCCAATATGCGTCTTTGTTTGACATATTTCCCCCTGTTTTTTTTAACTTTAACTTTAACTTTTTACGTAAAAAGTACTGTTATTGTGAGAGAGCATACTGATTATGAGTTGAATTTAAAGAGAAAAAAAACTCCTAAAATCCCGATGAAATGCTACAAAGTAGTAAAAAATGCTACAAAGTAGTAAAATAACTGATTTTTAGAATACAACGTGAAATTGAATTTAGAAAATATAGTAAATACTTTTAAGGCAATGGGGGAATACCTTTTTCCCATAAAAAAAATTACAGGTAAATTTAAATCAATACGTTCAAAAGAGGATTTAAAAGATTTTATTCAAGCAAGATCTGCTCATGTAACTCAAACTACATTATACGGTTATTTGAAAACTCGAATGGGGCATAAATTTACTTTAATGGTTGAAGACGAAATATTTTCAAAGTCTATCAATCTTGCAAAGTGGAATATTTATATGGTTGCTTTAGCAGATTGTGCTTTTTATGTATTTTCATATTTAATTACTGAAAAAAATCTTAAAGAAAATGACTGTAAAGATATTTATCTAAATATTATTGAGAATGAGAAAAAAAATGGACTTAGTGATGAAATTTATGAAAAATCAAAGTCTGCTTTCTTAAAAAGATTAGAAATTGTTGATTTTAAAAAATACTATTTAGAGAATGCCTTTAGGGAGAGCGGTTTAGCTTTATATAATTGGTCTCCAATTGCTGATGAATTAAAAGTTTTAGATAAAGAAATTGTTTTAAATTCAATTAAATTAAAATGGAATGTTGTAGAAAATGAATTTAAAGATTTAACTAAAAATTTGAGATTTAATTAACCCTTGTTTTGTCTATTTTGAATTAAAGATTCAACAACGCTTGGATCTGCAAGAGTTGTTGTGTCGCCTAAATTATCTGGATCATTGGCGGCAATTTTTCTTAAAATTCTTCTCATAATTTTACCAGATCGTGTTTTAGGCAAACCAGGAGCAAACTGAATTATATCAGGTGTAGCAATAGGACCAATTTGTTTTCTAACCCAAAGTTTAAGATCTCTTTCTAAATCTCCGTCAGCTCTTTCACCTGCATTTAAAGTCACATAACAATATAAACCATTTCCTTTAATGCTATGCGGAAAACCAACTACAGCAGCCTCAGCGACTTTTGAGTGTGCAACAAATGCACTCTCTATTTCTGCAGTACCTAGATTATGACCTGAAACAATAATTACATCATCAACTCTTCCAGTAATCCAGTAATATCCATCTTTATCTCTTCTGCATCCATCACCTGTAAAGTATTTTCCATCAACTTGAGAGAAATAAGTATCTATAAATCTTTGATGATCACCATATACTGTTCTCATTTGACCTGGCCAAGATTGTGCCATACACAATCTTCCTTTCCCATCTCCTTTTATAACTTTTCCGTCTTTATCTACAAGTACTGGCTTAATTCCATAAAAAGGCTTAGTCGCTGAACCTGGTTTTAAATCTATGGCTCCTGGCTGAGGAGCAATCAGTATACCTCCAGTTTCAGTTTGCCACCAGGTATCAACTATTGGACATCTAGAGTCACCAACAGTTCTATAATACCACATCCAAGCTTCTGGGTTTATAGGTTCTCCTACCGTACCTAACAATTTTAATGTTTTTCTACTTGTTTTTTTTACTGGCTTATCTCCTTCTCTCATCAAAGCTCTTATTGCAGTTGGAGCTGTGTAAAAAATATTTACTTTATATTTATCTACAATTTGCCACCAACGAGAGCTGTCGGGATAATTTGGTATGCCCTCAAACATAATAGTTGTGGCTCCATTCGCTAGAGGACCATATATTATGTAACTGTGTCCTGTTACCCAACCAATGTCAGCAGTACACCAATAAATATCATTACTTTTATAATCAAAAATGTATTGATGAGTCATTGAAGCATAAACCATATACCCACCAGTAGTATGAAGTACTCCTTTTGGTTTTCCTGTAGAGCCCGAAGTATAAAGTATAAATAATGGATCTTCTGCATTCATTTCTTCAGGATCACATTTATTTGAAACTGAAGAAATCATTTCTTTATAAGAAATATCTCTTTCATTATTCCAATCTACTTGATTTCCTGTTCTTTGAACCACCACACATTTCTTTACATCTGGGCATTGTGTTAAAGCTTCATCCGCTATTTTTTTTAGTGGAATTATCTTACCACCTCTAATTCCTTCATCAGCTGTTATTAAATAGTCGGACTCACAATCGTTTATTCTTGTCGCTATTGAGTCAGGAGAGAATCCTCCAAATATGATAGAATGTACAGCACCTATTCTCGCACAAGCTAGCATTAGGTAAGCTAACTCAGGTATCATAGTAAGATAAATAGTTACTCGATCACCTTTTTGAATACCAATACTTTTTAGACCGTTTGCGGCTTTACAAACATTTTGGTGTAGTTCTTTATATGAAATTTTTTTTGAGTCTGCTGGGTCATCTCCAACCCAAATGATAGCAGTCTTTTTTGGGTTTTTCTTTAGATGACGATCAATACAGTTAGCAGAGGCATTTAATGTACCGTCATAGTACCATTTAATCTTAACTTCTTCTTTGCTGTATTTAACATCTTTAATTTTTGTATATTTTTTTATCCACGAAATTCTTTTTCCTTCTTTAGCCCAAAATTTTTCATTTTCTTTAATTGATAGCTTGTATTTTTTTTTATATTTAGACTCATTAACGTATGCATGATTAGCCCAACTGTCTGAAACTTTAATTATAGTATTGCCTTCACTATCTTTGGATT